>CAYMTM010000172.1:0-10262 GCA_964393375.1 uncultured Rhodospirillaceae bacterium | reverse complement strand
TCTCTCAGAGTCCAGGCCCCGATGCACCTACCGAGTTTGAGAAATCCGGGCTAGCGGCGGCGCTGAAATATCGAAAATCAGATCGTCATGGCGCATGCTGACTGACCTCCGCCAAATCCTTTGTGATCAACTGTTGCGAAGGATGAAGACCGGCTGAATATGCCCCGGCCCATCCAGATGGACGTCGGTCATGCCGAACTCGTCGATTTTCTCCCAGCCATCCAACAGCATCGGCAGTCGAATCCGCCCATAGATCCGGGCGTTGTTGAACAGTATCTTGTCCTTGCCGATCGGAATTGAGCAGAACATCAACCCTCCCGGCTTCACAATCCGCTTCATCTTGCGCATCGCCTTCAAGTCGCCGTCCGGGTCCAAGGGATCGCCGTACATACCCAATCCATCGTGCTCGAACGACGAGATCGACCAAGCGACGTCGAACGTCGGCTGCCGCTCGTCCCACTGCGCTGTCGTCATGGTTTTGATGCGGTCGGAAAGCGTGATGATCACGTTGTAGTCGATCGTGGTCGAGCGGGCGCCGTGGTGCAGGCAGTTCGCCTCGTACCACGGAGTTAGAGACCCCATGTTGGCGACGTCAAGCCCGCGGATCGGATATTTTTCGATCGCTTCCCACATCCAGACATCCGTCTGGCCATAGATGAACCATTCGCGACGCTTGATCCGCGCAAGATATACGTCGATCTCGTAGTCCGTGTAGACCAGCGGCCAATTGTCGGGATACGTGGCATCAATATAGTTGTATTCGATAGGCACTCTGCCTCCCAGCGTGAACTTTTCCACGAGTTCGGCGGGAATTTCGCGCGGCGGCTTTTTGGTTGGGTTGGGTGGGCCGAACAATTCGCGGCAGAGGGCGTAGTGCCGCCACAGGAAGGTGTACACCTCGTTGTGCGCGGCATTGTAATACCGTTTCGCCGCGCGCACGCGCTCCAATCGCTGCTGCGCTTCCTGGCGAAGAAACTCATTGGCTTTCGCCAAGTCCTGGCAGTAGGCCAACAGTGCCTCGCGATCGGCCGGCACTTGCGGACGATTGGTCATGATTTGATACCCCGATGCCCCCTTTCGCCGACACCCGTCTGGCGGATCAGGCTGCGCGGTTCTCAAGAACGAACATGGATCGATCTTCGCCACCTCCATGGAACATGGGATCCCCATGACGGTGACGTTCCAACTCGGTCCAGCCCTCCAGTAGGCGAGCCAGCCGATTCGGTCCATAGGTCCGGGTAGCGTTGAAAACCGTTCGGTCCGTGCCGGTCGGCAAGACCAGGAAAAGCACGCCGCCCGGCTTCACGCTTTGCTTCAACTGCCGCATCAGGGTGAGATCGCCGTCCGGGTCGAGCGGCTCCCCATGCATGCCCAGCCCGGTCTGCTCCACCACGCACACAGCAACGGCGGCGTCAAATTGTGGAGTGGTCTTTTCCCATTCCGCGAGGCTCATCGTCTTCACATCGGACGTCCGATTTTCGACGGGCATCCGGCGGATAGTTGTCGGCCGCGCGCCGAATTCCAGGCATAGCGCCTCGTAGACCGGCCCGCGCGAACCGACCACCGCGACCGTGTCGCCCGCCCGCAAGCGTGCCTTGGCCGCGCGCTGAAGCGCGAGATCTGTCTGCCCCAGGATCAAGCCATAGCTCATCAAGCACTGCCGATCATCGTCCGATGCGGGCGGCTCTTGCCGCCATAGTCGCCCGAACGCCTCGATGTCGAAATCGGTATAGATGTCCTTGAAGTGGCCGGGATAGGCGGCGTTAAGGTAACCAGCCTCGATCTCGGACTTGCCGTTCATGCCAAAGCCGACTTTCAAGTCCTCCGGCAGTTCCGGAGGCGCGGCATTTGCCGTGGATACCGTTCCGTACTTGCGCATGAAAAGGGACAGCGCGCGCATATAGTACTTGGTGTGCTCATACTTGATCCAGGTCTCCATCGTGTCGCGATGGCCTAATTGCTGTCGCAACAGGTCCACGCTGCATACAAGCGCGACGTTTTCGGCATGGAGCGCTTCGGCGGCTGCCTGAAGTTGCTTGGTCGCCTCTTCATTGAATGCCGACGAAGCAATTGCTGGGCTGGCCGCTGGCGGTCGCGCCAGGATTATCAGCAGCTCGGCTTCTTCCTCGTTCAAGTGCTGGTGGGGATGGGCGGGTACTGCGACGCCATGCTGCGTCGTGTTCCCGGTGGACAACGCCAGATCACGGCGTCGGCGCGCATATTCGATCTGGCCAAGAGCCAGCCATGCCTCTTTGCTCTCGGGCGAATGACGCACGGCCTTTGCTACCGCGTCGGCGGCTTGGTCGTACCGATTGCTGGCGAAATATATCTGGGCGGCGTTCAGCAGCACGCGCAGGTCCTGGCGACCTCCGGCGGCCTGCTGATACAGCTCGACCGCTTGGTCCGGCTTGCCGGTATTGATAAGCCGTTGTGCTTGCTCCTCCGGCCGCAGAAACAGCTTCACCCGCAGGTTGTGAAGATTGCGAAGTAACGGCTGGAAGGCGGGAATCCGAAGCAGAAACCGCGGAACCCGAAGGCGTTCGGCTAACATCCGATTATGCTCGTGGTTGTAAAAGCGTTTGACGCTGGCGTGACCCTATCGAATGCCGCAGCATGGCGCAACATGGGTTTTGCTCGTCGTAGTGAGCACGTCAATTGACCGGTTTTCGCACGTGATCTGTCCTATTTTTGGGTCGCTCCAGAGGGGGACGAGGATGGGCCGGATGGAAGTGCCGCAAGGATCAGAAAAATGCACTAATTCCGGGACTAATTCCGGGGACATGTATGGACGGCCCCCGGGATGCAAGGGTTTTGATGGAGCGAGTTGACGCTTTGGTCGGGTGCGGACATGTATTCGGCCTGTTTGGCGCGGCCGGTCATGGCCGCTGGCCCTGATGAAGTCCGACTAATTCCGGGGACACTAATTCCGGGGACATAATACTTCTAATTTCGGGGACACAATACTTAATTGACGCCCCGGCTCCGCGCCGCTAGCGTCTCGCTATGGCACGGTTGGCGAGGGTGGTGGCGGCGGGGGTGCCGCATCATGTGACGCAGCGGGGCAACCGGCGCCAGCAGGTTTTCTTCGGCGACGGGGACTACGCGCTTTACCGCGACCTGCTGGCGGAGGGCTGCCGCGCCGCCGGCGTTGCTGTGTGGGCCTACTGCCTGATGCCGAACCACGTCCACCTGATCCTGGTGCCGCGCGACGCCGAGGCGCTGCGCGCGGCGCTCGGCGAGGCGCACCGGCGCTACACGCGCCACGTGAACTTCCGCCAGGGCTGGCGCGGCTATCTGTGGCAGGGGCGGTTCGCCTCGTTTCCGATGGACGAGCGCTATCTCCTGGCCGCGGCGCGCTACGTGGAGCTCAACCCGGTGCGCGCCGGGCTGGCGCGCCGGGCGAAGGACTGGCGCTGGTCGAGCGCGCGGGCGCATCTTGAGGGCGAGGACGACGGGCTGGTGACGGCGGCGGCGCTGCTCGACCGCGTGCCGGACTGGGCGGCGTTCCTGCGCGGCGGCTTGGCCGACGAGGAGCGCGACGCGATCCGCGCCGGCGAGCGCACCGGGCGGCCGCTGGGATCGCCCGGCTTCGTCAAGCGGCTGGAAAAGCGGCTGGGCCGCACGCTGGCGCGCCAGAAACCCGGGCCGAAGCCGAAGGCGCCGGCCAAGCCGGCGCCGCGGCGGCCGAAGCGCGCGCGCCGAAGGCCCGGGATCGGCCGTCAGCCGCCGGCGGGCGCCCGGCGGTAGTGATAGCGATAGAGCTCGGTCCCGAGCCCCAGGACGCCATAGAGCGCCAGCGCGGGGGCGTTGGTGGCCTCGACCTGCAGGCAGGCGGCGCGGGCGCCCATGCGCCGGCCCCAGGCCGTGATGCCGGCCAGCAGCCGGCGGCCATGGCCCCGGCCGCGATGCGCACGGTCCGTGACCACGGATTCGAAGCACAGCAGCCCGTCATGCACCGCGCCGTAGGCGAGCGCCACCAGCGCGCCGTCCCGGCGCAGCCCGCCGAAGGCGGCGGGAATCGCGACCAGCCCGACGATGCGACCATAGGTCTCGTTGCGCTCCCCGGTGTGCCCCTGGAGCCGGCCCATCGCCGCGACCCATTCCGGGCTCGGGCGCGGCTGGATTTCCACCTGCGGGTCCTCGGCGGCCGCCGGCGCATCGAGCACGCCATGGAGCGTGACGGTCTCGCCCTCGGCCGTGTAGCCGCGCCGCTCAAGCGTCGCGTCCGTGGCGGGATCGACGATGGTCGGGACGCGAAAGAGCGTCGGCAACCCTTGCACCCGGTAGAGCGCTTCGCAGGCGGCGATCATGGCGTCGATGTCGCGCAGGTCCGGGCGCAGCGGATTGGCCGAGTTGGCGCGGCGGCTGACCCCGCCGGCGAAGCGCAGGACCCAGTCGCCGAACCAGACCTGCCGCAACGCCGGCCAGGCGTTGTGACAGCACTCCTCGACCCGCCAGGCAAGCGACCGTTCGCGCAAGCTGCACCTCGACTTTGCGCCCTGCCGTAGCGCGGAACGGTTGCCTAGGCAATGATTCGCCAATACAATTCGGCGCAAGGCCGCCCGCCTTGGTTAACAACGCGATGGCAGGAAGTCTCTTGCGACCTACCCGATTTCTGCGGTCGACGCTGCTCGGCGTCGCTGCACTTCTCCTGGCGGCCGCTCCTGTCGGCGCACAGGGTCCTGCAGCCGGCCCTAAGCGCGTGGCGCTGGTGATCGGCAATTCGGCCTACAAGGAACAGCCGCTCAAGAACCCCGTCAACGACGCCAAGGCGATGGCGGCGAAGCTGCGCCAGATGGGATTCCAGGTGATCGAGCGGCTGAACGCCACCAAGACGCAGATGGAGCGCGCGGTCGCCGATTTCGGCGAGGCGCTGAACGCCGGCGCGGTCGGGCTGTTCTACTACGCCGGGCACGGATTGCAGGTGAGCGGCCGAAACTTCCTGGTCCCGGTCGACGCGACCATCACCACCGAGCAGCGCGTGCGCCTGGAAACGCTGGACATCGACGTCGTGTTGGACCAGATGGAAGCGGCCAAGAGCGGCGTCAACCTGCTGATCCTGGATGCCTGCCGCAACAACCCGTTCGAGCGCCGGTTCCGCGCATCGGGCGGCGGCCTGGCGCAGATCAATGCGCCGCAGGGCACCTTGATCGCCTACGCGACCGCGCCGGGCAAGGTGGCGGCGGACGGCGACGGCGCCAACGGCCTCTATACATCCAAACTGCTGCAGCATATCGGTACGCCGGGCGTGGCGGTCGAGGAGGTCTTCAAGCGCGTGCGCATCGACGTGTCGCGCGAGACCAATGCCGAGCAGACGCCCTGGGAATCCTCGTCGCTGACCGGCAGCTTCGCGTTCGTGGAGCAGCAGGTCGCGGCCGCGCCCGCCCCGGCCGCGATCGCGCCGCCGCCAAGCGCGGTCGACCGCGACGCGCTGTTCTGGCAGTCGGTCAAGGACAGCGACGACCCGGCGATCATCGGCACCTATCTGGCGCAGTTCCCCAACGGCACCTTCGCGCCGCTGGCCAAGGCGAAGATCGCCGCGCTGGAACAGCAGCGCCAGGCCAAGTCGCAGCAGCCGCCCGTGCAGCAGGCGGCGGCGCCGACCCCGGCCGTGCGCGCCCCCACGGTCGGCAGCGGCAACCGCGCCTTCGACGGCCTGTGGCGCGGGCACCAGAAATGCGCGGCAACCATGCGCAACCCCGGCTACGAGGACGAGCGCACGTTCGTGGTCGAGGACGGGCTGTTGGTGCTGACCGAGGGCGATGGCTCGCTGGCCCGGGATGGCGGCAAGGCGTCGATGCACGGCGCGATCGACGAGCAGGGACAGATCGCCCTGACCGGCGAGGGTTTCCGCCCGGGCCTCGGCAAGTTCAAGCTGCGCCTCGCTGGCAGGTTCAGCGGCGACAGCTTCAAGGCCAGCGGTTCCGCTTTCGCGGCCGGCGATCCGAGCCGCGCGCGGACCTGTACCATCGAGGCGCGGCTCGTCCAGCGCGCCGACAACGCGGCCGTTGCTGCGCCCCCACCGGTGCGGCCGGCGAGCGCGCCCTTGGCCGCCGCGGTGCCGCGCGCGCTGACGCCGGGCAGCCTGGACGGCGTCTGGCAAGGCTCGTACGCCTGCAGCGCTTCGCCCAGCAGCGGCATGCCGGCCTTCGACAATCCCGGCCGGGTGTTCCACGTGCGCGACGGCCGGCTGACGGGGCGCTTCACGCCGGGCGGGCCCGGCAGCGGCAACGGCGTGGAGGAGTACGCGGGCACGATCGCGCCGGACGGCACGGTCTCCATCACCGGCGAGGGGTCGAACCCCAAAGGCCCGCGGCCCTACCGGATCAGCCTGCAGGGCAAGGCCGAGGACGGGCGCTTCACTGCCACCGGGAAGCACGGCGATCGCGACTGCACGCTGACTTACGTCAAGATCCGCTAGCGGCGCCACGACGGCACATACGGTCACGCTCGCGGCGTTGTGATCGTCACGCGCGCTTGTTCCGCGCGCGCATCGCACCCAAGACGGCGTCAGGGTGAATCTCATCGCAGCCGAACGGTGAGAAGGCGCTCGCTGCCGGATTTCTCGGCAGCGGGAGGCTTTTTGCGTATCCGCGCCGGACTCGGCCTTGCGACGACCGACGGGCCACGGGAGGAACCGGGATGATCTGACTGAACGTCAACGGCCAGGACCGCACGGTCGACGCCGCGCCGGACACGCCGCTCCTGTGGGTGCTGCGCGACACGCTGGGCATGACCGGCACGAAGTACGGCTGCGGCATGGCGCTGTGCGGAGCGTGTACCGTGCATGTCGACGGCGTGGCGATGCGCAGCTGCGCGACGCCGATCTCGGCAGTGGCGGGCCGGAAGATCACGACCATCGAGGGGATCGCGGGCAAGGCGGCCGAGGCCGTGCGCGCGGCCTGGGAAAAGCTCAACGTCGTGCAATGCGGCTACTGCCAGAGCGGCCAAGTGATGGCGGCGGCGGCGCTGCTTGCCGCCAATCCGAAACCGGGCGACGCCGACATCGACGCAGCGATGACCGGCAATGTGTGCCGCTGCGCCACCTATGGCCGCATCCGCGCGGCCATCCACGAAGCCGCCAGGACGATGGGGGGCTGATCCATGTTGTTCCATCGCATGACGAGGACCGCCGCCGCGTCGCGGCGCGCATTCCTGAAGGGCGCCGCCGCCGGCGGCGCAGGCCCGGTGATCGGCCTTGACCTCCCGCGCCTCAACAAGGTCGGCGCGCAATTGCAGGCAAAAGGCCGCTTCGCGCCAAACGCCTTCGTGCGGATCGCGCCGGACGACACCGTGACCGTCGTCGCCAAGCACCTCGAGATGGGTCAGGGCATCTACACCGGGCTCGCCACCATCCTGGCCGAGGAGCTGGACGCGGACTGGCGCCAGGTGCGCGTCGAATCGGCGCCGGCCGACGCCAAGCTCTACAACAACCTGGGCTGGGGGCCGGTGCAAGGCACCGGCGGCAGCTCGGGGATCGCCAACTCCTACACGCAATTGCGCAAGGCCGGCGCAACGGCGCGCGCCATGCTGGTGCAGGCAGCGGCCCGGCAATGGTCGGTGTCCGAAAGCGAGGTGACGGTCGCCAAAGGCGTGGTGCGCCACGCCACATCGAACCGCAGCGCCACGTTTGGCGAGCTTGCGATGACCGCGGCGGCATTGCGGCCGCCGGCGGAGGTGAGGCTCAAGGAACCGAAGGACTTCACGCTCATCGGCGCAAAGCTGCCGCGCGTCGACAACCGCGAGAAAACCGACGGCTCGGCGGTGTTCGCAATGGACGTGAAGCTGCCGGGTATCTTGACCGCGCTGATCGCGCGTCCGCCCGTCTTCGGCGCTACGGTCAAGGCGTTCGATGCCACGGCGGCCAGGCAGGTTCCCGGCGTTCGCGACGTGGTGCAGGTGCCGGCCGGCGTTGCGGTGGCGGCCGACGGGTTCTGGCCCGCGACCAAAGGCCGCGAAGCGCTGAAGATCGAATGGGACTTGGCCAAGGCCGAGACGCGCGGCACGGACGCACTGATGGCCGAATACAAGGCGCTGGCCAGGACGCCGGGCCGGATCGCGCGCAAGCAGGGCGATGCGGACACGGCGATGACCGGCGCGGCCAAGACGCTGGAAGCGGCGTTCGAGTTTCCCTTTCTCGCCCACGCCCCCATGGAGCCGTTGGATTGCGTGGCGCAGATCAAGGCCGGGCGCTGCGAGGTGTGGACCGGCGCGCAGATCCAGACCATCGACCAGGCCAACGCCGCCGCCGCGGCGGGGCTGAAGCCCGAGCAGGTCGTCATCAACACGCTGATGGCCGGCGGCGGGTTCGGCCGGCGCGCCACGCCCAATTCGGACGTCATCGTCGAGGCGGTGTCGGTCGCCAAGGCGACCGGCGGCGACGCGCCGGTCAAGCTGGTGTGGACGCGCGAGGACGACATCCGCGGCGGGCGCTATCGGCCGATGTATTTCCACATGCTGCGCGCCGCGCTCGACGCGCAGGGCGCGATCGTCGCCTGGCAGCACCGCATCGTCGGGCAGTCGATCCTGACCGGCACGCCGTTCCAGGGCATGGTGAAGGACGGGATCGACGCGACTTCGGTCGAAGGGGCCGGCAACCTGCCCTACCGCATCCCCAACCTGACGGTGGACCTGCACACGACCACGGCCGGCATCCCGGTGCTGTGGTGGCGGTCTGTCGGCAGCACGCACACCGCCTACGCAACCGAGACCTTCATCGACGAGCTGGCCCAGGCCGCCGGCAAGGACCCGGTCGTCTTCCGCCGGGCGATGCTGACCGCACACCCGCGCCATTTGAAGGTGCTGGAGCTGGCTGCGGAAAAAGCGGGCTGGGGCACCCCCCTGCCCAAGGGCAAGGGGCGCGGCGTTGCCGTGCACGAATCCTTCAACACCTATGTCGCCCAGGTGGCGGAGGTGGCGGTGGATTCCCACGGCCGGGTGAAGGTGGAGCGCGTGGTGTGCGCGGTGGATTGCGGGCGCGCGATCAACCCGGACATCGTGCGCGCGCAGATGGAAGGCGGGATCGGCTTCGGGCTGGGCGCCGTGCTGCACCAGCAGATCACCCTCAAGGACGGCAAGGTCGAGCAGTCGAACTTCCACGACTTCGCGCCCTTGCGCATGGAGGAGATGCCGCGGGTCGAGGTGCATATCGTGGAGTCGGCCGAGGACCCGACCGGCGTCGGCGAACCCGGCGTGCCGGTGATCGGTCCGGCCGTCGCCAACGCGGTCCATGCCGCGACCGGCCAACGCGTGCGCACGCTGCCCTTCGCGACCGCGAAGCTCAGCGTCGGGTAACCGGAGCGCTCAGACCCTGGCGAGACGCGCGGCGTAGAACCCGTCCATCCCACCGCGCGCCTGCCAATGGCAGGGCAAGGTACGCAGATCCCCCGCCGGCGTGATCGCCTCGGCGAGGCCGGCAATCTCCTCCGCGCGGATCGGCACGCGGCGCAGTCCCGGGGTTGCGGCCAGCAGCGCCTCGATCCGCGCCGGCCCTTCCTCCGGCTGCAGCGAGCAGACCGCGTAGACCAGCACCCCGCCCGGCGCCAGCATCGCCGCGGCGTTGGCGAGCAACCGGTTCTGCGTGCGTACCAGGCGCGCGACGTCCTCGGGCGTCTTGAGCCAGGCGATGTCGGGATGCCGGCGGATCGTGCCGGTGGCCGTGCAGGGCGCATCGAGCAGCACCAGCTCGGCCGGCGCGGGCGGCCGCCACCTGGCGGCGTCGGCCTCGACCAAGGTGGCGCGCAGACCCACGCGGTCGAGATTCTCGCGCACGCGCTCCAGCCGGTTGGCCAGCAACTCGACTGCCGTCACGCGCGCCCCCATGGCCGCTAGCTGCATGGTCTTGCCGCCGGGCGCGGCGCACAGGTCGATCACCTTGCGGTCCCGCAGGGGGGCGAGCAGCTTCGCGGGCAGCGCGGCCGCCGCGTCCTGCAGCCACCAGGCGCCCTCGTCGAAGCCCGGCAGGTCCGCGACCGCGCCGCCCAACGGCCGGCGCAGGCTGCCGTTCGGCAGCAGCTCCGCGCCGAGCGCCGTTGCCCAATGATCTGGGTCCGCCTTAACGGTGAAATCGAGCGACGGTTCCTTCAGGTGCTGGCCGGCGATCGCGCGGGCGGTGGGCTCCCCATAGGCGGCACACCAGCTCTGCCACAGCCAGGCTGGCGTGTTGAGCAGCACCGCGTCCTGCGCGGCGACCATGCCGGCGCCGTCGCGCGCCAGGCGGCGCAGCACCGCATTGACAAGGCCCGTGTAGCGCTCTTTTCGGC
>CAYMTM010000171.1:364-10266 GCA_964393375.1 uncultured Rhodospirillaceae bacterium | reverse complement strand
GCCGGCCTGCCCGAGATCGCCAGTTTCGACCGCAACGCGGCGATCCGCCGCTAGCGCGATTCGGCCATGCCGATAACCCGGTAAATCTCGATGCGGCCGGCACGTCCGCGCACGACGGAGTCGGCGATCTTCTCGGCGCGATAGGCAGAGCCCACCAGCGCCAGAGTCGTGCCGCTCGCCAGGATGCGGCAATTCCCCTCGCGGTCGCCGAAGGCGACATTGTCCTTGTCGAACGCCTCCAGCCGCGCTGCGACGTTTGGCGTATCGCCGACAACCGTGTATTGCGAGCGGCGCATGCTGCCGACCGCGCCCGCCACTACGGCGCCGGAATGGATTCCGATCCGCGCGCGCAGCAGGGGCCAGCCCCGCTCATCGCGCCTTTCGTTCATCCGATCGATCGCCGCGCGCATGGCCAGCGCGCAGTCGATCGCCTGCCGCGCCTGGGTGACCGCGTCGGCCTCGGCGCCGGCAGCCGGGCCGCCGAACACGGCCAACAGGCCATCGCCGGCGTATTTCTCGACCATGCCGCCGCGATCGATGACTAGATCCGTCATGCGGTCCATGTAGTTGCCGATCCAATCCATCACCGCCGCCGGATCCATCGTCTCCGAAACCGCGCTGAATCCCGCAAGGTCGGACACCAGCACGGTCGCCTGGAAGCGCATGGGCCGCGGCCGTCCGCCCGCCAGCAACTCGCCGCGCTGCCGCCAGATCAATGCGGCGACGCCGGGATCGACGAAGCGCGCAAACATGCGTCGCAGGTCCGCCCGCTGCCGCATTTCGTCGGCGAATCGCCGGCCGGCGACGGCGCCGAAGCTTGTCGCGAAGCCGATCGCGGGCGCGGCGGCGGGCAGCCACCAGTCCAGCCGCAGGAGCAGCGCCACCGATGCGAATATGGCGAAGATGCCGCCGGCAAAGCCGCCAAGCAATGCAGCCGCGCCGGACAGCAGCGCGCCTGCGACGCCGCCGGCAATGCACCATCCCGCCGACCATGCCGCCTCCGTTGGCGGTGCCGGCACGCGCGTCGGCGCGTTCTCGCCATAGGCCTGCCGCAGGATTTGAGCCGTGACGGCCGCCTGCAGCTCCACGCCGTAGATCGACCGGCGCCCAAGCGCATACTGCGCGCCGGCCGGCATCGGGAAGAAATCCTTCGTGCTGGGCGCCACGACGCCGATCAGGACGGTCCGGTCGCGAAACCCGTTCGCCAAGTCCGCGTTCTCGAGCAGCGCGGCTGCGGACACCACGGCCGGCCGCGACATTCGCCGTCCATAGTCCAGCAGGAACTGATAGCCGCGCGCATCGACGCGGGCATAGCCGCCGTCATCGGGCTCCAGCGGTCGATAGGTTGCCGCCCCCAGCTGCAGGCGCTCGGAATCGGCGGGATCCGGGCGCGGCACAATGCCGTCGGCCGCCAGGTGGATCATTGCGACGCGCAAGGCTAGGCCGGTTGCGACCGCCGCGCCGTCGTCGCGGAAGAGCAGGCCCCGCCGCACCACGGAATCGCGGTCCACCGGCAAATCCGCGAAGCCAATTCGGCCGGTGCCAACAAGCGCAGCCGGCGGCGGGACCCGATCGATAACACCATCGGCCAGGAACGTGACCCCCACAACTTTCGGCGAGGCGGCGAGCAATTCATCCAGCCTGACCGTTCCGGGGGGGCGCGGCTGGTCGCGGTAGACATCGAGCCCCACGGCGCGCGCCCCACCGGCCAGGACCCGGGCGACCAGCTCGCTCACCGTCTCGTCGCCCAACGGCCAACCGAGCGCCGCGATCGCCGGCTCATCGATAGTAACCAGCACGATCCGGCGGTCTTCGCCGAGGTCCTCCCGAACGACCGCACCGAGCCGGTCGTAGGCCCACAGCTCGAGCTGTTCCAAGACGCCCGTCTGCGCCGCCGACAGCACGGCGGCGACGGCGACGAGGATCGAGGCAGCGGACCAGCGGATCATCGCCGCGGAACTTCAGCCCTCGAATTGGCGCGTCAGCGCTTCGACGTCATGGATCGCGATGTTGCCGCGGTCGACGGTCAACCATCCGGCCTCGGCCCATTCGCGCAGCTGCTTGTTGATGCTCTCCCGCGACGTTCCCATCATCGCCGCCAGCTCGCGCTGCGGCAGGCGGAAATTGATGATGACCCCGGTACGCCAAGGGCGGCCGTAGAGCTGGGCAAGGCGTACGAGCCGCTTCGCCAGGCGCTGGCGCAACTCGAGAAACATGAAGTCCTCGGCCAACTCGCTGGTCAGCCGCAGCTTCTCGCACAGCACGGTCATCAGGCGAATGCACAGCTTCGCGTCTGACTCCAGAAACGGCAGGAAGTCGCGCCGAAGGACCACCAGCACGTCGGTCGGCACGATCGCGACCGCATCCGCCGATCGTTCCTTGCCGTCGAGCAGCGCGATCTCGCCGAACACCTGCCCTGGGTTGATGATGTTGTGTATCAATTCCTTTCCATCGGCAGACATGACGCCGATGCGGATCTGTCCCTTCAACACCGCCATCATCCCTTCGCCGGGATCACCCTTGCGAAAGATTACTTCGCCGATCTTGTAGCTCTGCACGTTGCTGAAGCGCAGCAATCGATCCAGCTCGTCGTCGGACAGCGCCTTGAGCAGGAAATGTTCGCGCAGCAGCGCACGACGATCGCTCACCGCGTTGGTCATTTCTGGTCCCCTCTCGCGCTTCCCTTGTCGCCGGTTCGGCCGTCGCGGAGTCGGTCGCAGAGCACCGCAAACCGGCAGAAGCGAATCAGTTTAGCCGAATTGGCCATCCTGCGCGCCCCGGAATCGAATTCGAGGGCAGATTCGCGGCAGTCGAGCAATCGTCGTCAAGTGCCGCGAGGGCGCGATGCAGGGTTGCGTGCCGGCATGTCTTGCGCGCGCGTCGCACGTTGCGCCTGCGCATTTGCGACGGTTCCGCCAAAGCCAATAGAAATCTGGGGTTTATGAATCAATGATGCTTTGCGCGATGCGCTTCGTGACATCGGGGTCACCTGACGATTACGCTTGCAAATTCATGATCGGCCGTCGTGACAAGGCTTCGGATGAAGGGCGCGCGCGACTCACATTTGTGTTTTCAATTGAAAATCGTTGCATGAGCGAGTATCGACGCAATGGGTCGGCGGCCGTTAGCGTCGTCGCCCCATCGTGTACCCAACGACCAGGGGAGATGCAGCATGGCTGCGAAGAAGAAGGCGAAGAAAAAGGCAAAGAAGAAGGCCGCAAAGAAGAAGCGGAAGTAGTTTCTTCCGCCTTTTTTGCGAGATGAGTTTGTCGGCCGGCGCGCGCGCCTCTCCTCCAAGCTTGGCGACGGTCGGCCGACGCTCTTCCGGGTATTGCTGATCCCGCCCGTCTGTCCCTAGCCGCCAGTTATTGTCTCTTTCACGCCGGCGAAGCCAGGGGCCGGGTGTGCGATTTGCGTCGCGCGACCATTTCCGTTAACACTCCCGCCCGCGCCGATTCGTCGTGACTGCACGAGCGAATGCGGCAACGCAACGGCCGGGAATTCTTGCCTATGTGCGGCGCGCGACTGCCATTCCGCATCGCCGCAAGTCTTGCGGCGATGGCTGCGATTGGTCTCGCCGAATCGGGACCGGCGCGGGCGGGACAGGCTGTCATCGTCGTCGACGCCGACAGCGGGGCGGTGATCAGCGCGCACGATGCGACGCAACTCTGGTACCCGGCGTCACTGACCAAGATGATGACGATCTATCTTGCCCTCGAAGCGATTGAACGGGGCGAGGTGCGGCTTGCCGACATGCTGACCGTTTCGATGCGCGCCGCCGGCCAACCGGAAACCCGCCTCGGCCTTGCCGCCGGGAATCGTATATCCCTCAAGGACGCGATTCTTGCCTTGATAACGCGCTCTGCGAACGATGCGGCGGTGGCGATCGCCGAGCGCCTGGCCGGATCGGAGCCCGCCTTCGCGGAACGGATGACCGCAAAGGCCCGCGCACTGGGCATGGACCGCACCGTGTTCCGCAACGCCTCGGGCCTGCCGGATCCCGAGCAGCGGACCACGGCGCGCGATATCGCGCTGCTGGCAATCGCGCTCAAGGCAAACTTCCCGCAGCACTACCACCTGTTCGCGGCGCGGCAGATAACCTACCGCGGCCGCACCTTGCCGACCATCAACGGCATCGTGGTGAGCTATCCGGGGGCCGACGGCATCAAGACCGGTTTCACATGCGGTTCGGGATACAATCTGGTCGCATCGGCCTCCCGCGACGGCAAGCGGCTCTTCGCGGTGCTGCTCGGCAGCCTGTCGCGCGCCGATCGGACCAGCGAGATGACGAAGCTGCTGAACGACGGTTTCGCCCGCCTTGGACGAGCATCGCGCGCGGACCTCGCTGTTTCGACCATCGACGACTATATCGACGTGATCGACAGCGCCCCGCCCCCGCATCGGCTGAACGGCAAGGATTGCGCGGTCGTCCAGGCCGCGGCGCCAGTGGACCAGACGCCGGCGCAGCTGCCGACCGGGTGGGGGCTGGCGCTGGGTTCCTTTGCTGACCGGCCCCTGGCGAAAGCCGCGTTGGACCGCGCGCGCGCGCGGCTGAAGGAACTCGGCGGGCTCGGACGTCCTGCGATCGTGGCGCAGGATCGCGGCGGCAAGCGCAGCTATGCCGCCGTTTTCGCCGGCATCGCCCAGCCCGTGGCGGCGAATGCCTGCAAGATACTGCGTGCGAGCAACGACTATTGCCTGGTCATCACGCCGGCCGTGCTGGGCAATGCCGGCGCAATCCTCTGGCGGCCACGGTGACGCTGCCGCGCGCTGTGCTAGGATAGCCGCGCCTGTCCAACGACCCGTATCGACATGCGATGCCCCCTGCACAATTCAACCGCCTGGCCGAGCGCGAGCGTCGGCGCCTGACTCTCACCATCGATGGCGCCACGGCGACCGCGCTGGAAGGCGACATGCTGCTCACCGCCATCCTGACCAATATGCGGCGCGTGCGGGCCAACGAGTTCGACCGCAAGCCGCGCGCCGGATTCTGCCTGATGGGCGCCTGCCAGGATTGCTGGGTCATGCTGGGCAGCGGCGACCGGGTGCGCGCCTGCACGACCTTCGCGGCCGAGGGCATGGACATACGAACCGGCGGCGGGCGATGAGCGCCGACACGATCGTCATTGTCGGCGCCGGCCCTGCCGGCACGCGGGCGGCCGAAACGCTGGTGCGCGCCGGGCTGCGGCCGGTTGTGATCGACGAGGCGCCGGCGAGCGGCGGCCAGATCTATCGCCGCCAGCCGCCGGGATTCGCGCGCACGCCCGAGAGCCTCTACGGCTTCGAGGCCGGCAAGGCCCGCGCCGTCCACGTGGCGTTCGACGCGCTTAAGGACAAGATCGACTATCGGCCGGACACGCTGGTCTGGGAGATACGCGCGGGCAAGGTCCACACCATTACGAACAAGGGCAATACGCGCGACGAGATTCCCTATGGCGCGCTGATCCTGGCGACCGGGGCGATGGACCGGATCGTGCCGTTCCCGGGCTGGACCCTGCCCGGCGTGTTCACCCTGGGCGGTGCGCAGATCGCGCTCAAGTACCAGGGCTGCGGCATCGGCAGCCGGGTGGTGTTCGCCGGCTCCTCGCCGCTGCTCTATCTGGTCGCCTATCAGTATGCCAAGGCCGGCGCCACGGTGGCGGCCGTGATCGACACCGCGCCGTTCCGGGTCAAGCTCCAAGCCCTGCCCGACTTGGTTCGGGGCGGCGCCACCTTCGCCAAGGGGATGTATTACACCGCCTGGCTCAGGACGCATGGCGTGCCGATCGTCTATGGCGCCTGCTTGCTGCGCGCGGAAGGCGATGACGGAATTGCGCGCCTGGTCTGGCGCGCCGTCGACGGGTCGGAGCGCATCACCGAGTGCGACGCGATGGGATTCGGCTTCGGCTTGAAGTCCGAGACTCAGTTGGCCGACCTGGTGGGCGTACCTTTCGTGTTCGACCAGGGCCAGCGTCAGTTCGTGCCCCAGGCCGACGCGGCCGGGCGCACCCCGGTCGAAGGCGTCTATGTCTGCGGCGATGGCGCCGGCATACGTGGCGCCGATGCCGCCGAGTTGGCCGGCGAGCGTGCGGCGCTGGCGTTGCTTTCCGACCGGAACCTCCCCCATGACCAAGCCCGCGCCGCCGCAATCGACGCGAAGCTAGCGCGGCTCGCACGCTTCCGCCGCGGGCTCGAACGCGCCTTCCCGTTTCCCGAGGCGATGGCGCGAACCGTCGCCGATGACACGATCCTTTGCCGCTGCGAAGCCGTCACGGCGGGTGAGGCGCGGAAATGGATGCGCGAGCTGGGCGCAGCCGAGATGAACCGTGTAAAGGCCTTCAGCCGCATCGGCATGGGCCGCTGCCAGGGTCGGGTTTGCGGTACGCCCGCCGCCGAGATCGTCGCCCAGGTATGCGGCCTGCCCCTCGAGCAGGCCGGCCGTCTGCGCGGCCAACCGCCGGTCAAGCCGATCCCGCTGGATCCGGGGCCCGAGGAATAGGTTTCAGAACAAGCCCGAGGTCGCCCCGCCGTCCACGGCAATCGCCGTGCCCTGGATGTGGCGCGCGCGTTCCGAGCACAGGAACAAGGTCAGCGCCGCGTTGTCCTGGGGCGTGCCCAGGCGGCGCAGTCCGTCCTTGGCGATCGCCGCGGCGCGCACCTTTTCCGGCGTCGTGCCTTCTGCCTGCGCGCGCTGCTGGAAGAGCTGTTCCACGCGCTCGGTCTCCGTCATGCCGGGCAGGATGGCGTTGACATTGACCCCGTCGCGCCGGCCAAGCGCCGCCAGGCCTTTGGTGAAGTTGTGCATCGCCGCGTTGACAGAGCCGCCGATCAGGAACCCGGGATCGGGCGTGCGCGCCGCGCCGCCGATGATGTTGACCACATGCCCCTCGGCCGCCTTGAGCAGCGGCCAGAACAGCCGGCACATCCGAACGCAGCCGAAAAACTTCAGCGCGAATCCGTCCTGCCAAGCCGACTCGTCGAGGTCGAAGAAGTTGCCGGCCCGCGTCGCCCCAGCCGAGTTCACCAGAATGTGGGTGCGGCCGAGCTTCGCCGTGACCGTGGCGAAGGCGCGCTCGCAGTCCTCCGGCCGGCGCAAGTCGGCTGCCACGGTCAGCGGCTCCCTGCCAGCCGCCTTGGCGATCTCGGCCGACGCCTTGGCCAGATTGGCCTCAGACGACGCCACCAGCACGCAGTCGGCCCCGTCCTTCGCGAACGCCTCGGCGATGCCCCGGCCGATGCCCCGGCTACCGCCCGTGATGACCGCGATCTTCCCGGCGAATTCGCCCTGCATTCCCTTCCCTCCATCCAGCCGGCGCGGTACGTTATGAGCCGAGAAAACGCTGCGCCGCTTGACCTAGGCCGGCGCCAGGATACAGGAACAGGGCCCATGACCAAGCCCCTCCGCGCCGCGCCGCCGCCAAGCCACAATGTCGCGCCCATGCGCCGCGACTTCTACAAGGAGATCGCGCCGGCGAACCTGGCGCCGCTATGGGAGGTGCTGCACCAGCTCGTGACCGCCGAGCCGCAGAGCATTGTCAAGCCGCATGTCTGGAAATACGCCGACATCAAGCCGCACCTGCTGAAGGCCTGCGAGCTGATCACCGCCAGGGAGGCGGAGCGCCGCGTGCTGGTGCTGGAGAACCCGGCGCTGCCCGGCGAATCCAAGATCACGCGCAGCCTGTTCGCAGGGCTGCAGATTATCCTGCCGGGCGAGATCGCCCCGCCGCACCGCCACACCCAGACGGCGCTGCGCTTCGTGATCGAGGGCAAGGGCGGCTATACCGGCGTCGACGGCGAGCGTACCGAGATGCATCCCGGCGATTTCGTGATCACCCCGTCCTGGACTTGGCACGACCACGGCAACAAGGGCGACGGGCCGATGGTGTGGCTGGACGTGCTGGACATCCACATGCTGAAGCTGTTCGAAGCGAGCTTCCGCGAAGGCTCGGCCAGCAATGATGCCCGGCCCGAGGAGCGCCCGCAGGGCGATTCCCTCGCGCGTTATGGCAGCAATCTGTTGCCGGTCGACAGCGACTACAAGCGGCCGACCTCCCCGGTGTTCAACTATCCCTACGATCGTACGCGCGAGGCGCTGGAGACGATGCGGCGGCGCGAGGAATGGAACCCCTGGCACGGGCTCAAGCTGAAATATGTCAATCCGATGAACGGTGACTACGCGATCCCCACAATCGCCACCTTCATCCAGCTCCTACCCAAGGGATTCAGGACCGCCCCCTACCGTTCCACCGACAGCACGGTCTATGTGTGCGTCGAAGGCAAGGGCGCGACCAAGATCGGCGGGGAAACATTCGCCTGGGGCCCGCGCGACGTGTTCGTCGTGCCAAGCTGGGAGACCCATGTCCACGCGTCGAGCACGGACGCCGTCCTGTTCTCGGCTTCGGACCGAGGTGTTCAGGAAAAGCTCGGCTTCTGGCGGGAAGAGCGCCTGAAGGCATAGCCAGGCACGCTCACTCCAGGAAGCAAAGGACCCCGTAGCAGGTGTGGAGCCAGCGCGTCGCGGCGAGATACAGCGCGATGTCCAGCAGCAGGGCCGTCCCGAGGATCGGCAACGCCACAAGCCCCAGGAAGTACAGGAACGCGTACCGCGTGAAGCGACGGCGTGGAATTTCGTGTCCCGCGACGGTGATACTGCGTGACGCCACGGTTCGAGGATAGCGCCGTGGCTTTGGCGCAGTCCATCGAATGGTGTTGGGACGCGCTGGAGCAGCCGGCATGGACTGCGCTGCTGGCACGGGCCGCGCTGCCGACCCTTGAGCAGAGCTGGGCCTATGGTGCGGGAATTGAAGCGGTCTCTCCCTATCGCGCGCGCCGCGGCGTGGCCTATCAAGGCGGCCGGCCGATCGGCATGGTGCAGCTCTTCGAGCGGGCGATCGGGCCTCTGACCATCGGCAAGATCCTCCGCGGTCCCATTATGCTGGAGACGCTCGACGAGTTCGGCTTGGCTGCCATGTTGCAATCGATCGCCGCGGCGTGGCGCATCCTGCGGTTGCGGCCGCTGTTCTGGATTCCCGAGACACCGGCCAGCGAGGCGACAATGCGCCTGCTGGGCAAGCGGCCGATGGTCGAAGGCAATGCCACGGCACGTCTCGACCTGACGCCGAATGAGGGCTTGTTGCGCGAAGGCTTGGACGGAAAGTGGCGCAACCAGCTCACGCGCGCCGAGCGCGGCCGGCTGCGGGTGCAGGTCGATCACGGCGGCAAGATGCTGGACTGGCTTGCAGGCAACCATGAAACCTTTCGCCGCGCCGAACGCCACCACGGACCTTCGGGCCGGGAGGTGAAGACGCTCGTCGAGGCCGTCCGGCCCAGGGAAGACTCCCTGATCCTCACCGCGTTCGACCACAACGAGCCACTGGCTGGCGTCCTGATTGTCGTCCACGGCCGCGGTGCGACCTACCACGTCGCCTGGACCGGTGCGGAGGCACGGCGCGTCCACGCGCACAACCTGCTGCTCTGGCGCGGGATGCTGGCGGCGAAGAAGCGCGGCGCTGCATTCCTGGACCTTGGCGGGCTGGATGCCCGGGCGCCGGGCGTGGCGCGCTTCAAACTCGGAACCGGCGCCTCGGTCGCGCCGCTGGCGGCGACCTACCTGTAGCCCGCCCGCCTTGACAAGGCCCTGGGGGCGTGCTGCGCTTTTGCGCGAGATGCGGCCATGCGCCGCGAATGGCGGGCGGGGGAGATCATGCGGAAATCGTTACTGGCGGTCGCATTCGGCTTGCTCTTTGCAACCGGGGCCGATGCGGAAACCTGGAAGATGGCGACCAAGCAGCCCGCCGACGGGCCGGAAGGCAAGGTCTTCCAATACTTCGCCGACCAGGCAGGCAAGCTCTCGGGCGGCAAGTTGACGGTCCAGGTCTTTCCCAACGAGCAAGATCACGTCCTCCGTGGGGTCGTAGTAGCCG
>CAYMTM010000171.1:0-354 GCA_964393375.1 uncultured Rhodospirillaceae bacterium | reverse complement strand
GTTTCGGGACCAAACGCGATGCTTCCAGTACCGCCGCGCGCGCGGCAGCTTGAGCGACTTTCGGCGAATCCGGTCGCTTCGAGCCTTGCTCCATGTACGGAAACTGGTAACGCAATGTCGCGATGCCGCGCTCGGCAAGGAAGCCGCGATCCTGGAACAGCTCAAGATTGGAACCGTCCAGCTCTACGCCGAGGGCTCGGTGTTCCTGCAGAAATGGGTGCCGGAGATCCGCTGGAGCAATGCGCCATTCCTGTTCGACGACCGCGATCACTGGGTACGGTTCCTCAATCACCCGATGGTCAAGGGCTGGTTCGACAAGGCCAGGGCCGAGGCGGGCATCGGTTTCCTGGGTGA
>CAYMTM010000170.1:0-10314 GCA_964393375.1 uncultured Rhodospirillaceae bacterium | reverse complement strand
TCGACGGGCGCGGGAAAATGCTGATCCCCGGCCTGGTGAACGTCCACGCGCATCCCAGTTCCGAGCCGGCGAACAAGGGGCTGCTGGAGGAACTCGGCAGCCCGGGGCTGGGGCAGAGCTCGCTCTACGAGTTCATGCCGGTGTTCCGCATCGCGCCCGAGGCGGCGCCGGCCGCCACCCGCGTGGCGATGGCGGAACTGCTGCAGAGCGGGGTCACGACGATCTGCGATCTGTCCGTCGCGCGGCCGGGCTGGGCCGACGAGCTGGCCGAAACCGGCATCCGCGCCGTGCTGTGCCCGATGTTCCGCTCGGCGTCCTGGCGCACCGGCGACGGACACTCCGTCACCTATCAGTGGGACGAGAAGGCGGGCGAGAAGGCGCTCGGCGTCGCGCTCGAGACCATCGACCGCGCGGCCCAGCACCCGAGCGGCCGCGTCTCGGGCATCCTCGGCCCGTCGCAGATCGACACCTGCACGCAAGGGCTCCTGAAGGATGCGCGCGACGAGGCCAGGCGGCGCGGCGTGCCGATCCAGCTCCATGCCGCGCAGAGCCTGGTCGAGTTCGGCGAGATCACGCGCCGGCACGGCAAGACGCCGATCGAGTGGCTCGACTCCCTGGGATTGCTCGGGCCGGACCTGGTGATCGGCCACGGCATCTTCCTCAACGACCATCCCTGGGTGCAATGGCCGCACGCCGACGACTTCCGGCGGCTGGCGGCCTCGGGCGCCCAGGTCGCGCACTGCCCGACCGTTTTCGCGCGCCGCGGCATCGCGCTCAACACGCTCGGGCGCTACATGGATGCCGGCATCACCTGCGGCATCGGCACCGACACCTTCCCGCACAACATGATCGACGAGCTGCGCACCGCCTGCTACGCGGGCCGGGTGATCGCCGGCAACTTCAAGGCGGTGTCCACGGCGCATGTCTTCGCTGCGGCGACGGTGGGCGGGGCGGCGATCCTGCGCCGGCCCGATCTCGGCCGGCTCGCGGCCGGCGCCAAGGCCGATTTCTCGGTCGTGGACCTCGGGCACCCTTATATGCGTCCGGCGCGCGAGCCGCTGCGCAGCCTGGTCTATTCCGCCGGCGAGCGGGCGATCCGCGACGTCTACGTGGACGGAACGCGGGTGGTGCGTGACGGCAAGGTGCTGACGGTCGACGTCGAGGCGGCGCTCGACGCCCTGACCGAAGCCCAGGCCAACGCGCTGGCCGCCGCCCCATCGAGGGACTGGGCCGGGCGGACGGCCGAGCGGCTGTCGCCCCCGGTCTTCCCGGTTCGCCCCTAGGGAATTTTTCCGTTCAGGCGCCGTTCAGCTTGGGAGGGCTATTATAATCGCGCCGCAAAGGCCGCACTGCGCCGGAACCCAAAAGACCCTGGCGCGCCAAGGAGATAGGGACATGACGTTTGCGACGGTCCGCAAGGCCCTGGTGGCCACGATTGCCGGCACGACACTGGCCCTGGCCATGGTGGCCGAGGCGGCGGCACAGAGCCGCGGCGGCGGCGGCGGGCGCTACTATGGCGGCGGCGGCGGCTACCGCGGCGGGTATCATCACGGTGGACGCGGCTGTTGCAGCAGCGCCCAGTGGGCGGCGTTCGGCCTGGGCGTGGCGGCGCTGGGCGGCTTGACCTACCTGGCCTATACGTCGCGGCCGAGCTATGCCTACTACGCACCGGCCTACTACTACCCGCCGGCCTACTATCCGGCCTACTACCCGTACTACGCGCCTTATCCCTACTACTACGCGCCCGCGGCCTACTACCCGCCGCCGGCCTATGATCCGCCCGCGCCGGCCCCGGTCGCGCCGGCGGTCTACCAGCAGCCCGCGGTCTACCAGCAACCGGCGACGGATGCGGCGCCGTTCGACCCCGTCCAGTCGGGGATCACGACCTACACCCAGGCGTCGCCGACCTACCCGGCGCAGCCCGCGCCCTCACCCTATCTTGCGTCCCCCGGCGGCATCGTGAGCGCCGCCTACCGGACGGCACCGATCCCGGGCGGGTCGCCCGCCATCACCAGCAACGCGCTTGCGCCCCAGCGCGAGCACTAATTCAGCCGGAACGCCGCGCCTGCCGGCCGGCTGCCCCTCGCGGGCGGCCGGTTGACGTTCTGGCCCTCGTGGCATTACGTTTAGCTAAACGTTTTGTTCAGCGTCAGGCCATGCCGACGATCCGCGACGTAGCCAGGGCCGCCCGGGTGTCGATCGCCACCGTGTCGGCGGTAATCAACCGCAGCGCCTTTGTCAGCGAAACGCTGGAGGCGCGGGTGCGCCAGGCGATCACCGTCACCGGCTACCGGCCGCACGCGCTCGCCCGCGCCCTCAAGACCGGGTCGGGACGGGTGCTCGGCCTTGTCCTGCCGGACCTTGCGGCGCCCAGCGTCGCAACGCTGGCGGCGAAGCTCGCGGCCGCCGCCCAGGCGCGCGACCACCAGGTGCTGCTTGAGGTCAGCGAGGACGATCCGGCGCGCGAGGCGGCCTGCCTCGAGCGCCTGCGGGCGCAGCGGACGGCGGGCGTTCTGCTGATGCCGGCCGGTGCGGGGCCGGCCTATGCGGCGGCGCTGAAGGCGCGGCTCGGCGCGCCGGCGATCCTGCTGGAACGCACGATCGACGGGCTCGATGCCGACGCGGCGGGCACGGACCATGAAACGGCGGCGTCGCAGGCGGCAGCGCGCCTGGTCGAGCTCGGACACCGCCGCATCGCGCTGATCGCCGGGCCGGCGCAGGCTTCGAGCACCGCGGCGCAGCTCGACGGCTTCCGCGCCGCGCTTGCCTTCCGCTCCGTCGCCATTCAGCCCCGCCTGGCGCGGATCGTCCCCAGCCGCGCCGACCATGCCGCCGCGACCGCGCGCGCGCTGCTCGCCGGAGCCGACCCGCCAAGCGCGATCGTAGCGGGCAGCGCCGCCATCGCGCTCGGCGTGCTCGCCACGCTCACCGAGCTCGGGCTGCGCGTGCCCATGCAGGTCTCGCTGCTGTGCCTCGAGGACGCCGACTGGATGGGCCCCCACGGTCTTGGCGCGATCGCGGCGGCGCCCGATGCGATCGCGCAGGCCGCGACCGGCCTGCTGTTCGCGCGCATGGCCGCGCCCGATGCCCCGCCCAGGCGCCAGACGGTGGCGCCCCGGCTCGATCCGCGCGCGTCCTGCGCGCCGCCGCCGCTTGCGGCGATGCAGTTGGACAAAAAGAGGTTTACCGGCGGGGCTCGTTCCATATAGTGACAAGCCGGGTTGACCGAGGGGATCGTCCTCTCGCGCGTCGCTTGAGATCGGAAACACAACCCAGCGGAGGAAACATGCAGCGTAGGACCCTTCTTGCCGGCCTTGCCGGCGTTGCCCTGGCGGCCGGCCTCGCGACCGCCGCCGCGGCCCAGACCATCACCTTGAACGGCGCGTCGCAGTTCAACGACGACCACGCCTTCACCAAGGCGATGGTGAGGTTCGAGGAACTGGTCAAGCAGTACTACGGCAAGCCGATCGACTTCGTGCTGCACAAGAACAGCCAGCTCGGCCTGGAGAAGCAGTATTTCGAGTATATGGCCCAGGGCCGCGCGGTCGACTACGCGATCGTGTCGCCCGCCCACATGTCGACCTTCTCCAAGGCGGCGCCCTTCATCGACGCGCCGTTCCTGTTCCGCGACCTGGCGCACTGGAACAAGGTGCTCGACGCCGATATCCTGAAGCCGGTCGCCGAGGAGATCGCCCAGAAGGCCGACGTGATGCTGATCGGCTACGCCGGCGGCGGGGTGCGCAACATCTTCGCCAACAAGCCGGTGCGCAACCTGGCCGAGATGAAGGGCCTAAAGGTCCGCGTGCAGGGCGCGCCGATCTGGTCCAAGACCTTCGCCGCCACCGGCATGGCGCCCACGGTGATCGCCTACAACGAGGTCTACAACGCCATCCAGAACGGCGTGATCGAGGCGGGCGAGAACGAGGCCGCGGGCGTGGAGCAGATGAAGTTCTACGAGGTCGGCCCGAACCTCAACATGACCCAGCACGCCATCACCATCCGCCCGCTGTGCTTCTCGGGCAAGACCTTCAAGAAGCTGCCGGCCGACCTGCAGGCGGCGATCCTGAAGGCCGGCAAGGAAGCCGGCGCCTACGGCCGGCAGATCGAGTCGAGCGAGGACGAGGCCAAGCTCGTCGCGCTGGAGAAGGCCGGCAAGCTGAAGCGCGTCCCGTTCGCCGACCGCGACCAGATGAAGAAGCTGGTCGATCCGGTGATGGCCGCCTATGCCAAGGAGATCGAGGCCGACGGCATCCTCGCCAAGATCAACGCGATCCAGTAGGTCGCCCCGTCGCGCCGGCGGGACGGGCCGCGTCCCGCCGGCACCACCTTCCGGAACCCGCCGATGTCCGATCCGTCGTCGCCCGTACCCCCGTCGCGCGGCACGCTCCGGCGATTGACCCAATGGTATGGGCGCGCGCTCGACCTGCTGCTGGTCGCCAGCGTGGCGATCCTGGTCTTCCCGGTCAGCCTGCAGATCTTCTCGCGCTTCACCCAGCTCATCCCGGCCTATATCTGGACCGAGGAGATGGCGCGCTTCCTGTTCGTGTGGATGATCATGATCGGCGCCAATGTCGGCGTGCGCGACGGCGCGCATTTCATGGTCGACGTCTTCCCGCGCCTGAGCCCGCGCGGCGAGGCGGCGATGACGCTGGTCTCCGGCGTGTTCGTCCTGATCTTCGCCCTGGTCTTCCTGATCTGGGGCATCGAGTTCACCCAGTTCGCCATGAACCGCATCTCTGAGCTGGCCGAGCTGCCGCTGTGGCTGATCCACATCGCCTGGCCGATCACCGGGGCCACGTGGCTGGTCTTCCAGGGCGAGCGCATGTACGACGCCGCGCGCGCGCTGGCGGGACGCGCGCCATGATGCCGATGGCGACGGTCCTGGCCCCGGGCCAGGCGGCGGCGATCCTGTTCGGCGTGTTCTTTGCGCTCCTGGCGCTGCGCGTGCCGGTGGCGGTCGCCCTTGGCCTTGCCTGCCTGCCGATCCTCCTGGTCGAGCCGCACCTCTCGCCGATGAACATGGTCGGCGAGACCTTCAACGCCTACAACTCGTTCATCCTCCTGGCGGTCCCGTTCTTCCTGCTGACCGCGAACCTGATGAACGTGGGCGGGATCACCGACCGGCTGGTCCGGCTGTCGCGCGCGCTGGTCGGGCATTTCCCCGGCGGGCTGGCGCAGATCAACGTGGTGCTGTCGATCTTCTTCGCCGGCATCTCGGGCTCCTCGACGGCCGACGCCGCCAGCCAATCGAAGATCTTCATCGAGGCCCAGCGCAAGGAAGGCTACGACGACAGCTTCTCGGTCGCGATCACGGCCGTCTCGGCGGTGCTCGCCGTCATCATCCCGCCTTCGATCCTGATGATCGTGTGGGGCGGGGTGCTCACCGTGTCGATCGGCGCGCTGTTCCTGGCCGGCATCGTCCCCGGCCTGCTGATCGGGCTGGTGCAGATGGCGACCGTGCACGGCTACGCCAAGCTGCGCGGATATCCCACCTATCCCCGCGCCACCCTGCGCGAGGCCTTCTGCGCCATGGTGGTGTCGGTGCCCGCGCTGATGACGCCGGTCATCATCATCGGCGGCAAGATCTTCGGCTGGTTCACCGCGACGGAATCCGCCTGCATCGCGGTGCTGTACGCGGCGGTCCTGTCGATGATGGTCTATCGCGAGATGGACGCGAAGGGCCTCTACCTGGCGCTGCTTGATACCGGCAAGCTGGCGGCGGTGGCGCTGTTCTGCGTCGGCACGGCCAGCGCCTTCGGCTGGCTGCTCGCCTATTACCAGATCCCCAAGGCGCTGCTGACGCAGGTGCTCGGCTGGGGCATGGGCCATGTCTCGGCCGGGTTCTTCATCGCCTTCGTGTTCCTGGTCGTGGGCTGTTTCCTCGACGCCATCCCGGCGATCATCATCGTCGGCACGATCCTGCAGCCGCTGGCCAAGGCCGTCGCGATGGACCCGGTCCATTTCGCCATGATCGGCATCGTCTCGCTGGCCTTCGGGCTGGTGACGCCGCCCTACGGCCTGTGCCTGATGATCTCCTGCGCCATCGCCGGGATACGGATGCGCGAGGCGCTCAAGGACACCATGATCATGCTCCTGCCCATGCTGGGCGTGCTGGCGCTGGTGATCGTCTGGCCCGACCTGGTCCTGTTCCTGCCCAGGCTGGTCTCGCCGGAGTTCCTCCGATAGGCCGCACCCGCTATCCGCGGTAGACCGGCTGGGGCTGGGCGAAGAAGCCCAGCAGGATATGGTAGACGAGCAGGTAGTTCTTCTGCTGGAAGCTGGCGTGCGAGATGCCGGGCATGACGGCGAAATGCTTGTCCGGGTTGGGCAGGCGCTTGAAGAATTCCAGCAGATCGTCGAAGCCGGCGATGCCGTCCCACTGGCCGCGCATGACGATGGTGGGCACGGTGATCCTGGCCGGATCGACCACCGGCAGGTTGGCGCACATGTCCACGTAGGTCCCGGTCGGCACGGAGGTGTCGAGCGCGGTGATCGCGTCGGCGAAGGCCTCGATCACCTTGTCCTCGGCCGCGCCGGGATGGTCGCGGTTGAAGATCGAGTAGACGAAGGCCTTGTCGATCGGCCGGCGGATGCCGGCCAGGAATTCCGGCAGCATCTTGCGGCGCTCGGCCAGGGTGGGGCTGCCCTCGCCGGTCCACACCATGGCGTCGAGCGCCAGCCGCCCGACCAGCTGGGGATGGTTCTGCGCGAACAGCGCGGCGCGCAGCGCACCGGAGGAGATGCCGTAGACCAGCAGCGGCCGCTTGCCGCGCAGGCCCTGGATATAGGTCGCGGCGGCGAAGCAGTCCTGTGCGCCCATGGCGATCGGCGCGTTGTTGTCGCGGTCCTTGGTGGAGCGGCCGTAGCCCTCCATGTCCACGCACCAGGCGTCGTAGCCGCGCCGGGCGAACCAGTCCATGACCGAGGAGTCGGGCCTTCCGGGGACGTCGAGGTCGAAGGTCGGCTGCGAGGCCATCGACGAGCCGTGCACGAACAGAATCGTTCCCAGGGCGTTCGCGGGATCGCCGACGAATTTCTCCCACAGGAAGAGCTTCGCCTCGCCCTTGCGGGTCCAGTGCTCCTGGCCGGTCACCTTGGCTTCGGCCGCGCGCGGCGCGTCGTTCATGGCGTTGACTCCTTGCGGTTCAGCCCGTGGCTTCCTCGGACACCGCCTTGGCGCGCCCGCGCAGCCATGGCAGGAGCAGCGACAGCGCCAGCAGCACCCACAGGACGTTGCCGATCGTCGAGGAGAACAGCACGCCGAGGTCTCCTTGCGACAGGCGCAGCGCGCGGGCCAGGTACTGCTCGAACAGCGGGCCGATGATGATGCCGATCAGCATCGCCGTCACGTGGAAGTTGGTCTTGCGCGCGATGTAGCCGATCACGCCGAACGCCAACGCCAGTCCCATGTCGAACACGTACTCGCGGTCGGCGAACGCGCCGACGATGGTGCAGGCGACGATGACCGGCACCAGCAGCGTCGTCGGCACCACCGTCACCCGCGACATGTAGCGCGCCAGCGGCAGGATCGACAGGATCATGAAGATATAGGACACGGCCATCGCGACGAACACGCCGTAGGCGAGCGTCGGGTTCTCGACGAACAGCCGCGGGCCCAGGACGACGCCGTGGTACTGCAGCACGATCATCATCACCGCCGCCGTGCTGCCGCCGGGCACGCCGATCGCCATCAGCGGCACCAGCGTGCCGGAGGTGACCCCGTTGTTGGCCGATTCCGGCGCCAGCACGCCGGCCGGATGGCCGGTGCCGTAAAGCTCGGGCGTCCTGGAGAACATGCGCGACTGCTGATAGGCGACGAACGAGGCGATGCTGGCGCCCGCGCCGGGGACGATCCCGATGACAAGCCCGACGAACCCGGTCCAGACGATCTGCCACCAGCCCTTGAGCGACAGGCGCAGCCCGTCGATCGTGTCGGCCCAGCTCGCCTTCGCCGCGCGGTCCTGCGCCTCGCGCGCCGCGACCATCTCCTCCTCGACCATCGCCAGCGCCTCGGAGATGGCGAACAGCCCGATCAGCGCGGGCACCAGCGGCACGCCGTCGAGCAGCTCGAGGAAGCCGAAGGAGGCGCGCGGGGTGGAGTAGATGTGGTCGGTCCCGATCGCGCCGATCAGCAGGCCGAACATGCCGGCGATCAGGCCCTTCAGCGTGTCGCGCGCCGCCACCACCGCGATCAGGGTCAGGCCGAACAGCATCACCACGACCATGTCGACGCTGCGCACCACGTAGCCGATCTGCGCCAACCACGGCAGCAGGGCCACGGTGGCGATCGAGGTGACGAGCCCGCCGAACACCGAGGAGGTGAAGCACAGCACCAGCGCCTGCTGCGCCTGGCCCTTGCGGGCCATCTGGTAGCCGTCGAGCGTCGTGGCGGCCGCCCCGCCGGTGCCGGGAATGTTCACCAGGATCGCCGGGATGCCGCCGCCCAGATGCGTGGCGCAGTAGAGCGCGGTCATGAAGATCAGCGCCTTGTCGACCTCCATGGTCAGGGTCAGCGGCAGGAGGATGATCAGCGAGTTCTGCGCGTTGAACCCCGGCACGGCGCCGATGATCACGCCCAGGACCACCGCCGGCACGATGATCCACCAATAGCCGAAGGACATCGCGATCAGGTTGCCGAGGAGGGTGAGATCCCAGCCCATCGCGCGTCCTAGAACAGCGCCGCCAGCAGCTTCTCGACCGGCCCGCGCGGCAGGCGCGAGTTCAGGAGCGCGATGAACAGCAGATAGGCGCTTAGCGCGACGATGCCGGAGACGGCGAGCACCCGGCGCGGCGCGCGCACGCCCATCGCCACCATCAAGGCGCCGGTCAGGAGGAACAGGCCGAGGGTCAACCCGAGCCAAGGCAGCAGGAAGACGAACAGCGCGGCCAGACCCACCACCGCCAACCGCTTGGGCAGCACGGCCGCGGGTTCGAGCAACGGCCAGAGACCCAGCGTCGCCCGGCCCAGCAGGACCGAGATCGCCACCCGCGCGACGAACAGGCCGCACAGGACCAGAAGCGTCGTGCCGACGACGACGGCGTTCGCCTTGGCCTCCCAGGTCAGATCCCAGACCGACGCGAAGTAGTAGATCGCGAAGGCGACCGCCATGCCCGGCAGCACCAGGTCCGCGCCGAGCGCGGGGCGTTCGCCGTCGTGCCGCCGGGGCGCATCCGACATCGCGGCCGTCTACTTCTTCGCGCTCAACAAGGTGCGATAGCGTTCCGCCAGCTCCACCATCGCCTGCGCGTAGGTCGTGCAGACCGTCCGGTCGCCGTAGCTCGCCTGCTCCCAGGCGCCCACCGACTTCTCGTAGATCTCCTTGAAGCCGGGGTCCTTGAACACCTCCCGGGCCGTCTCGTCCAGCCGCTGGAAGCGGTCGGGGAACCTGGCCGCGGCCTCGGCGTGAATCGCCCAGGCGCGCGAGGAGGACAGGTCGGGGATCTTGGTGCCGAACACCCGGTTGATCGGCGGCGCGTCGCCGGTCTTGGCCGCCATGATGTTGGTGTCGTTGAACACGCCGAGCACGCGCACCTTGTCGCCGACCTTGACCGGCAGCGCCACGGGCAGCACGCCCAGGTCGGCCTCGCCGTTCAGGGTTGCGACCATGGTCGGATTGCCGCCGCCATAGGGCACCAGGTTGAACTTGGCGCCGGTCGCCTCGCCCAGCGCCAGCACGCCGATCGAGCCGGGATGCGGCAGGCGGCTGGTCGCGACCGACAGCGTGCGCTTCCTGCCTTCCGCCACTACGTCCTCGATCTTCCTGAACGGGCTTTCCGCGCGCACATAGACCGCGCTGTCGTCCACGTCGATGCGGCAGAAATAGAAGTAGTCCTCGGGAAACCTGTATTTCGGCTTCTGCAGCACGTACATGAGCATTTCCGGGCCCATGTTGCCGAACAGCAGGTTGTAGCCGTCCTTCTCGCGCCGGCCGACGAAGACCTCGTAGCCCACCTGGCCGGCGCCGCCGGGAAAGAAGTCGAACTCGAAGGCCTGGCCCAGCTTCTTGCGCCAGACGTCGGTGAAAGCGCGCGCCAGGCTGTCGGCGCCGCCGCCCTGCGCGGTCGGGATCACCACCTTGATCGTGCGTTCGGGATAGGCCGCGGCCGCACGCCCGACGATCGCCGGCGCGGCGGCCAGCGCGGCGAGGCCCGCGCCCGTCTTCAGCAGGCGGCGGCGGGACCGCGCGAATTCACGGCTGCTCATCGTTCCCTCCCGGGTGCGGATTGCGCGGCGGCGCTTGTTCCCGCGCGCTCGACCCTGCCTAGGAGCCTGTCTGAGTAGTCGCTTGTCAGATGGCGGCGGGTCTGATTCCT
>CAYMTM010000169.1:0-10373 GCA_964393375.1 uncultured Rhodospirillaceae bacterium | reverse complement strand
GTCAATGTGGCAGTGCGGCGATTGCCAGGCAACCCGTCGCCGAGCACTATTGATGTCGCGCCCCTGCGGCAGCATGCCGCGCGCGACAGACTGTTGCCCATTGGCGACTCGGCTTACCGGAACCGGCTGGCAAATCCAGCGTTTTCGTAGGGCCGACGGGGCGACCGGCGGACGGACATTGCCGCCAAGGCAAGGCGCTGCTACATGGCCGCCGCGGGCCGGCGTCCAGCCAGGAGGTAGACATGTCGAAGCGACTGATGCTGACCGGCGCGGCCGCGATCCTCGCGATCGCGGTCTCGGTGCCGGCCCTTGCCCAGGATCTCGGCAGCAAGGTCGGCGGCGCCTTCACGGGCGCATACAAGGGCCTCAAGGAGGGCATGATCGACGCCTACGAAAGCGGCACCAAGGGCGCCCAAGGCCTGTGGAACAAGACGACGCGCGAGCTTGACAAGGCGACGGGCCATGCGCCCGCCCCCGCTACCCCCTCGGCCCCGCCCGGCACGGGCGACGGCCTGGTGCTGAACATCCAGACCGAGTTGAATGCGGCCGGCTATGCCGCCGGGCGGCCGGACGGCGTGTACGGACCGCGCACCGCCAATGCGATCCGGGCCTACCAGGCCAACAACGGCCTGCCGCAGGATGGCCAGCCTTCCGTGGCGCTGCTGGACCAGATGCGTGCGAAGCGCGCCGGCCAGCCGCTCCCTGCGACGGCCGCACCGCCACCAGTGCCGCAAGGCACGACCACCGGCGCAGCCCCCGTACTTCCCTCGCCGCCCCAGGCAACTGCGCCGCAGGCCAGCGGATCGCCGACCTGCAAGCCTTACCAGACCAAGCTGATCGTCGACGGCAAAGAACAAGTGACCCAGGGAACCGCCTGCCTGCAGGCCGACGGCAGCTGGAAGCCGATCAACTAGCGCTGCAAGGAATCCGGAACGCATTCCGCGCGGGCGGGCGGCGGGTGCCCGCGCGAGGCGTTCGGCCGGCCATTTGATATGCTCGCCACTCCTGGCGCCGGAATGAAGGCGCGTTGGGAGGAAGCGGTTGCGCGTTGCAGGGGTGCCGCAGGGGCCGTTGGCGCTCCTGCGCAATGGGGCGTTTCGGCGCGCCTGGCTGATCGGCGTCATGACCGGCACCGTGCGCTGGTCGGACATGCTCATCACCGGGATCTACGTGTTCGACGTCACCGCCTCGGCCGGCGATGTCGCGCTGGTTACGTTCCTGCGCTTCCTGCCCATGTCCGCCGGTGCGCTCAGCGGTGCGCTCGCGGCCCGCTTCTCGCTGGGCGTCATGCTGCGGCTGGGGCTGGGCCTGCTGGCGGCAAGCTATGCGCTGCTTGCCGCGCTCGGCGCGACGGGCGCGCTCGCGATCTGGCAGGTCGCGCTCGGCGCTTTCCTTAGCGGGCTCTACTGGTCGACCGAGAACTCGGTCAGGCGCACCCTGCTGGGCGAAAGCGCCGGCCCCGGCCGGACAAGTGCGGCGATCGGCATGGATTGGGCGACGATCAGCGCCGTCCGCCTGGTCGGACCGGTTGCGGGCAGCGCCCTCTACGCGGCTTACGGCGTGGGCGCCTGCTATGCCGCCTTCGCCGGGTTCTATCTGATCGGGACGCTGCTGGCCATCGGCCTTGGCGCGCCTGCGGCGGCGGCGACAACGACCGCGCGCCTTTTTTCGACCGTCATCGAGGATGTCCGCATCGCGTGCCGCGAGCCGATCATCCGCGGCACGCTGGTGGCCACGGTCGGCATGAACTTCTTCTGCTTCGGCTACAGCAGCATGGTGCCGGTCATCGGCAAGGAAGTCCTGGGCGTGCCGCCGGTGCTGGTCGGGCTGTTGTCAACTGCCGAAGGCGTCGGCGCGCTATGCGGCGCGCTCGCGGTCGCGAACCTGACCCAGCCGCGCTGGTTCGGCCCAGGCTTTCTGTTCGGGTCCTTCGCCACCCTGTCGGGCGCGCTGTCCTTCAGCCTTTCGGGAATCTACGGGATCTCTCTTGGCGCGCTGGCGCTGGCGGGCATCGGGTCGGGGGTTTTCGCCACGACGCAGAGTACGCTGATCCTGGTCAACGCCCCGCCGGAGCGCCGTTCGCGCACGATGGGCGTGTTGTCCAGCGCGATCGGCGTCGGACAGCTGGGCGTCCTGTTGCTGGGCCCCGCGGCGAGCTGGCTCGGCGCGCCGCTGGCGGTCGCGCTGTTCCAGCTCTGCGGGATCGCGATGGTTGCCGCCAGCATGATCATATGGCCGCAGTTGTGGCGCGCGCCCCGCATCCGTTAACCGCGGTCCGCAAGACTTGCACCGGCCTTGCGAGCGCGGCAGAGTGCGGTTCGACGTACCGCGCGGGAGGATATGCCGGATGCGGCGCACGACGCGATTTCGCCGCCTGATCGAGGACAAGGAGATCCTGGTGCTGCCGGGTGCGCACGATGCGCTGGCCGCGCGCCTGATCGAGCAGGCGGGCTTTGCCGCGCTGACTGCCGGAGGGTACAGCGCGACCGCGACGCTTCTGGGCCAGCCCGATACCGGCCAGCTCTCGATGACCGAGATGGCGGATTTCTACGCGCGCGTTTGCGACAACGTCTCCCTGCCCGTCTTCGCCGACGCCGACACCGGCTACGGCAACGTGACCAACGTGGCGCGCACCGTGCGCGCCTACGAACGCGCCGGCGTGGCGGGGCTGTTCGTCGAGGACCAGGTGGCGCCGAAGCGCTGCGGCCACATGGCCGGCAAGGCCGTGATCCCGGCCGAGGAGATGGTCGGCAAGGTCAAGGCGGCGCTGGACGCGCGGGTCGATCCGGATCTGGTGATCATGGCGCGCACCGATGCCCTGACCGTCAACGGCCTGGACGATGCGATCGAGCGAGCGCAACTCTACCGCGAGGCCGGCGCCGACCTGATCTTCGTCGAATCGCCGCGCAACGTGGCGGAGATGCGGCGCATCTGCTCCGAGATCGACGCGCCCCTGCTCGCCAACAATGTCGAGGCGGGCCTGAGCCCGATCCTGCCGGCCGCGGAGCTGCAGAAGATCGGCTATGCCGCCGTGGCCTTCCCGGTCGCCGCCACCTACGCCGTGGCTCGCGCGGTGGGCGAGCTGATGGCGACCCTCAAGCGCGACGGCACGACCGCCGCCTATCGCCGGCGGATGCTGAGCTTCGACGAATTCAACGCGCTGGTCGGCCTGCCGGCGCTGCGTCGGGCCGAGGCCGAGAAACAGGATTTTGCCCGCGCGCTGGTCGAGCGCGCCAAGGGTTACAGCAAGCCCGCATTGGCATCGGCGGGGCGCAAACGGAGGAAATGACCATGTGGAACTTCAAGCGGACCGTTGCCGCAGGGGTCGCCGCCGCCGCCTTGGCGGCGGGATCGCCCGCACTCGCCCAGACCAAGATGCGCATCAGCTACCAGGTGCCGACCGCGCATCACCTGCACAAGGGGATGGAGTTCTTCAAGGCCGACCTCGAGAAGGCCACCACCGGCGGCATCCTGGTCGAGCTCTTCCCCGCCGAGCAGCTGGCCAAGGCGGGCGAGAACCACCCGCAGGTCGCGCGCGGCGCGATCGAGGCGGCGCTGGTGGCGAATTTCCAGTGGGGCAATACGATCCCGGAGATGACCATCACGGCCATCCCCTATCTTTTCACCGACCTGGAGCGGATCAAGAAGTTTCCGGGCTCGCCCGCCGCCCGGCTGCTCGAGGCGAAGATCCTTTCCAAGGGCGTCAAGAACCTCGCCTGGTTCTACATCACGCGGCAATCGATCTTCACGTCGGGCAAGAAGCCGCTCGTCGCGCTCGACGATTTCAAGGGCATCAAGATCCGCGGGCTGAATCAGGTGGCCGATGCCGGGCTTTCCGCCGTGGGCGCCGCGCCGACGCCGATCTCGGGCAACGAAGTGTACAACGCGCTGCAGTCCGGGCTGATCGACGCGGGTCTGACCGACGTGTCGGCCGCCGTCAGCCGCAAATACTACGAAGTGCAGAAGTTCGGCACGGTCACCCCGTATTTCTCGGTCTACTTCCACCTGTTCTGCAACCCGGCCTGGTTCTCCAAGCTGCCGGCTGCGCAGCAGATGGCCGTGCTCGACGCCGCACGAAACACCGAGGCGCATATCGTCGCGCTGACCGAGGCCACCGCCGAGCCGGCGCCGGCGCAGCTGCGCGAGAAGGGCATGACGATCCATATCCAGACCCCGGAGGAGCAGAAGGCCTGGGCGGCCGCGATGCAGAAGCCGGTGATCGATGCCTTCATCAAGTCGGCGCCCGAGGACGGGCAGAAGCTGATTGAGCTGATGCAGAAACTGTGAACCTCGCCCTTGCGTCATGGCTGGGCTTGACCCAGCCGCCCGCGCCGGCCGAATCCGCCCGGCGAGGAGCGTGGATGCCTGGCCCAAGGCCGGGCGTGGCGCACTAGGACAGCTCCGGCGCGTCCCGGCGGGGCGCGCCGGACAGCGCGAATGACGTCCCCCTCCCCCCTCGCCCGCATCGCCGCCGCGGCCGATCGGGTCGCCGGAGTTGCGTGCCGGGCGGCGACCGCGCTGGCGGCCATCGCCGTGCTCGCCTGCTTCGCGCTGGTCTGCTTCGGCGTCGCCATGCGCTATGTCTACAACCGGCCGCTCGGCTGGGCCGACGAAGTCACGGGCTGGCTGGTCGTCGCCATCGTCATGCTGGCGGTGGCCGACGCGCAACGCCGTGGCGAGAATATCGGCGTCGACCTGCTGCTCGATCGCACGCGCGGGCGTGCGCGGCGCGCGCTGCTGGCGCTGGGCTGCGCGACGGTTGCCGCCAGCGCCCTGATGATGTCGATCCACGGCGTCGAGATGGTGCAGTTCTCGCGCATGCTCGACCTGCGCTCGAACACGCTCGGCAACGTGTCGGTCTGGACGATCCAGGCGCTGGTTCCCCTTGGCGCCGTCCTGTTGCTTGTCGTATCGCTGGCGCAACTCGCCGTGCTGGCAACCGGGCAGACGCCCGAGGGGTATCCGGAGACCCCCGAAGAGGCGCCGCCCAAGGTCGGCCTCGAATGACATTCCTGGTCCTGCTCTCGGTCCTGATCGCCCTGCTCTATCTCGGCATGCCGATGTTCGCCGGCATGATGCTGTTCGCCGCCGCCGTGCTGTGGTGGGTCGAAGGCGGTATCGGCACGCTCGGCGAATTCGTCTTCAGCCACATCAATGTCTACCTGCTGGTCGCGATCCCGCTGTTCATGCTGATGGCGCATTTCATGGTGCGCGGGCGCGTGGTGGACGATCTCTATGGCGCCGCCCATACATTCCTGCGGCACCTGCCGGGCGGGCTGGGCGTGGCGACGGTCGCGGCCTGCGCGGTGTTCGCCGCCGTGTCGGGTTCTTCGGTGGCGACCGCGCTGACCATCGGCGCGGTCGCCATCCCGCAAATGCTGCGCCTGGGCTACGACCCGCGCGGCGTCTACGGTGTGGTGGCGGCCGGCGGGACCCTCGGCATCCTGATCCCGCCGTCCAGCCCGATGATCCTCTACGGCGTGGTCTCCGACACCTCGATCGGTGCACTGTTCATGGCCGGCCTGTTCCCGGGACTGCTGCTGGCCGCGATCTTCTCCGCATGGTGCATGTGGACCGAGTGGCGGCGCGAGGGCCGCCTGAACACGCGCCATCTCCGGCCGAAGCGCGCAAGCCCGGGCGAACTTGCGGCGGCGCTGCGCCGGTCGTTCTGGGCGCTGACCCTGCCGCCCGTCGTCCTCGGCGGCATCTATTTCGGCTTCGTCACCACGACCGAGGCGGCGGGCATCGGCGCCTTGTGGGCGGCGATCATCGCGATCGCGGTCTATCGCCGGTTCGGCTGGCGCGACTGGTGGGAGGGCGCCAAGGACACCGCGCGGACCACGGCCATGCTGTTCATGGTGATCGTCGGCGCGGGCCTGTTCGGCTACATGCTGACGAAGCTGCGCATCCCCGACGAGTTGGTGAAACTTGTAATCGCTTACGACCTGGGCAAGATCGAATTCGTCGTGGCGATGATGGTGCTGGTCTTTATCCTGGGCCTGATCCTGGAGTCGATCTCGATCATCCTGATCACGACGCCGGTGGTCCTGCCGGTGCTGGCCCATCTCGGCATCGACAAGGTGTGGTATGGGGTGCTCTTGACCATCAACCTCGAGCTCGCCTTGATCTCGCCGCCGGTGGGGCTCAACCTGATCGTCATCAAGACGATCGCCAAGGTGCCGCTGCACGAAATCGACCGCGCCGCCGTGCCCTATATCCTGCTGATGTTCGTCGGCATGGGCATCATCATCGCCGTACCGGCGATCGCGCTCTGGCTGCCGCAGAGCATGGCGCTGGGGCGCTAACCGCCCCTTCTATCCTATTTGCGACATAGGGTAGGATCGGCCTCGATCATGGCCGCCCACGCCCCAGCCGCCCCGCCCCCCGAGACCTTCGGCTTCTTCCTGGTGCCGAAGTTCTCGATGATCGCCTTCACCGCGGCGGTCGAGCCGCTGCGGCTGGCGAACCGGATGAGCGGCAAGGAGCTCTACCGCTGGAAACTCTGCTCGACCGACGGCCAGCCGGTGCGCGCGTCGAACGGCATCGCGCTGATGCCCGATGCGCCGCTCGCCAGGGCCGCGGAGGGCGGCAAGCTCGACGCGCTCGTCGTGTGCGGCGGCATCGACGTGCAGCAATTCGACGACAAGGGCGCCATCGCCGCGCTGCGCCGGGCCGAGCGCCAGGGCGTGCAGCTCGGCGCGGTGTGCACCGGCAGCCACGTGCTGGCGAAGGCCGGACTGCTCGACGGGTATCGCTGCACCATCCATTGGGAAAACCTCGACAGCTTCACCGAGGCGTTCCCGGAAATCGAGGTATCGACCGACCTGTTCGAGATCGACCGCACGCGCTTCACCTGCTGCGGCGGCACGGCGGCGCTGGACCTCATGCTGCACCTGATCGGCCGGCGGCACGGGGCCGCCTTGGCTACCTCGGTCAGCGAACAGTGCATCCTCGAACGCATCCGCGACGAGCACGACGCCCAGCGCATGCCGGTTTCGGCGCGCCTCAGGGTCAACCACCCCAAGCTGGTGGCCTCCATCGGGCTGATGGAGTCGAACCTGGAACAGCCGCTGAGCCAGGACGATCTGGCAAAGCGGATCGGCCTGTCGCGCCGACAGCTCGAACGCCTGTTCCGGCGCTATCTACGCAAGGCGCCCGCGCGGCACTACCTGGAGCTGCGCCTGCAGCGCGCGCGGCTGCTGCTGCTGCAGTCCACACTCTCGATCATCGACGTGGCGCTGGCCTGCGGGTTCGTCAGCGCCTCGCATTTCTCGAAATGCTACCGACAGGCCTACGGCCGCTCGCCCAAGCAGGAACGCGGCATGCCGGCCTGAGCCGGCAGGACGCGCCTATTGGAACGCCACCGCGACCAGAGCCAGCAGGCTGAAGGACAAGGCCAGGTTCAGCACCACTTCAACGCCACCACGCCGCATTTCCCGCTCCTGGTAGGGTGCATTGTCAGCGCCCACCATATATAGCGGCCCGTCGGGTCAGCGGCACTAACCGATTCGACTCGACGTCTGAGCCATTGTTAGCCCGCTCGTTGAAACCGCAGGGTTGTCGCCCTCAAGCGGCGCGGATCTTGCGCAGGAAGCCGTCAACCGCGCTGCGCAGGGATTCCGACTGCTGCGTCAGCGTGCCGGCGGCCCGAAGCAGGTCGCTCGCAGCCTTGCCGGTTTCCGCCGCCGACTGCGTGACGCCGACGATATTGGCGCTCACCTCCGTCGTGCCGGCGGAGGCTTGCTGGACGTTGCGGGCGATCTCGTTGGTCGCGGCGTTCTGCTCCTCGACCGCGGCAGCGATAGCGGTGGAGATCTCGTTGATCCTGCCGATCGTTCCGCCGATCGACTTGATCGCCTCGACCGCCTGGCGCGTCGCGTCCTGGATCGCCGAGACCTGGGCGGCAATATCGCCCGTGGCCTTGGCGGTCTGGTTGGCCAGGCTCTTGACTTCCGAGGCGACGACGGCGAACCCCTTGCCGGCCTCGCCCGCCCGGGCGGCCTCGATCGTGGCGTTGAGCGCCAGCAGGTTCGTCTGGCCGGCGATGGCGTTGATCAGCTTGACCACGTCGCCGATCTTCTGCGCCGTTTCCGTCAAGGTTCGGACCTGCGCGTTCGCCTTGTCGGCCTCCTCGACGGCCTGGCCGGATATCTTTGTCGACTGCGCGACCTGTCGGCTGATCTCGGTGATCGAGCCGGAAAGCTCCTCCGCCGCACTGGCGACGGTCTGTACGTTGGTCGATGCCTGCTCCGAGGCCGCCGCCACCGCCGTCGCCCGCTTCGAGGCATCGTCCGCCACGGCCGTCATCTTCTGGGCGTTGCCGCTCAGGTCGCTGGCCGAGCCGGCCACCGCCTGCACCACGCCTTTCACGCTGGATTCGAACGCATCCGCCAACGCATTGAGCTGCTTGCTAAAATTGACCTTGCCTTCCTCGATGTAGATCGAAATCGCAAAATCCATATCCAGGAACAGCGCCTTGGCGATGGCCTGCTGACAGGCTACGAGCTTGTCGGTCTGCCCCTCGTGGTGCCGGGCGGCAAGCGCCATCAGTTCGCCCATCGCCAGGGCATAACCTCCGATATACCAGCGCGGCTCCAGGCCGATACGCTCATGCGCCTTGCCGATCCGCCGGACGCGCTCGACATAGGCCGCGTCGAACGTCCCTTCGAAAATGCCGAGCCAATGCGTGGCCTGTGCCTGGCGGGCCCGGACGATGTTGGCCTCGCTGCCGAACAACTTCATCAGTTCGGGGTAGCGGGAGACATGGTCGTAGAACTTGCCCAGCACGGCCTGGATGTTCTGCTCCAGCACCGGCCGGAATTCGCGCAGGGCCACAGACGTCGCAGCATCGACGGCAAGGAACTTCAGCCGCTCGGCCATGTTGGCCGCAGCGAACGCCTGATCGGTCGAGGAAATGGTGCTCATTCGCGAATCCTCCGCTCAGCCGGCAAACCCTGAACTATTCGATTAGGTGCAATACATAGCGTATTATCACCTACCACTATAGTTATAATCAAATTGGGGTTAATAATTTCTTGCCGCCGAAACGGCGATTTCGTTGGCAGGGTTGTCCGCGAGGAATGCCTATCGAACTGAAATACCTTGCCTCCGCCGTCCATACGTGGCGATTGCGGCTTGAGCGCGGATTGCCGCGTGCAGCGGCTGAAAATATTGAGTCGCGATAGCGACAGCCCCAAGAATGGCAGGGTGGCCTTCTGAAAAAAATTTCCTGGGAACGTGTCATGGCCCGCGATAGCGCCACCCGTCGCGCCCGACGCCCCAGCGGCCCCGTGCAGCTGCCGTGGCGGACGGTCATGAACACCTACGAGCCGGTGCGCGTGCTGTCCGAGGACCAGCTCGCGGCGATCCATGACGCCTCGATGCGCATCCTGGAAGAGCTCGGCATCGAGTTCCTGCTGCCCGAGGCGGTCGCGATGCTGCGGAGCGCGGGCGCGACGGTGGCGGGTGACGGGCTGCGGGTGCGCTTCGACCGCGCGCTGGTGGCCGAGCTGGTCGCCAAAGCGCCGCCACGCTTCACGCTGCACGCGCGCAACCCCGCTCGAAACCTGGCGATCGGCGGGCGGAACGTCGTGTTCGCCTGCGTGGGTTCCGCGCCCAACGCCAGCGACCTGGAAGGCGGACGCCGCCCGGGCAACTGGAAGGACTTCCAGGACCTCGTGCGGCTGGGCCAGGCGCTGAATGTCGTCCATTGCTTCGGCGGCTACCCGGTCGAGCCGACCGACCTGCCGGCGCCCACGCGCCATCTCGACTGCATCCGCACCTTCATCGCGCTGACGGACAAGGTCTATCGCCCCTACGCGCTGGGCAGCGGACGCATCCGCGACGCGATCGAAATGACGCGCATCGCCCGCGGCATCCCCGAGGCACGGCTCGAGGCCGAGCCCAGCCTGTTCACCAACATCAACGTCAATTCGCCGCTCCGGATCGACGGGCCGATGCTGGCGGGGGTGCTGGAGATGGCGCGCTGGAACCAGCCGGTGGCGGTCACCCCCTTCACGCTGGCCGGCGCGATGAGCCCGGCCACCATCGCGGGCGCGCTGGCGCAGCAGAACGCCGAGGCGCTGGCCGGCATCGCCTTCTGCCAGATCGCCCGGCCCGGCCTGCCGGTGATCTACGGCGGCTTCACCACCAACACCGACATGGCCACCGGCTCGCCGGCCTTCGGCACGCCCGAGGGCGCGTGGGCGTTCTTCGCCGGCGCGCAGCTGGCGCGGCGCTATGACCTGCCCTACCGCTCCTCAAACGCCAACGCAGCCAACGCGGTGGACGCCCAGGCGGCCTACGAGTCGCAGACCTCGTTGTGGTCGGCGGTGATGGGCCACGCCAACCTGGTGATGCACGCCGCCGGCTGG
>CAYMTM010000168.1:0-10396 GCA_964393375.1 uncultured Rhodospirillaceae bacterium | reverse complement strand
GGCAAGCTGCCGCTGTGCGCCGAGATGTGCTCGACCAAGGCGCTCTTGGCCGGCGACGGCGATGCGGTGTCCGACATCTATCGCGAGCGCGTCGTGGCGCGCGGCTTCGGCTCGGGCGCCTGGGGCTGGGGCACAGCCTATCAGCAGAAGTCCGGCTCCTGACGCGGCCCGGGGCGCACGCGCCATGAGCAGGATCGGGCGATCCTTGGCGGCTGCCGTGGCCGTGGCGGTTGCCGCCACGGCCCTGGCGGCCTGCCGCGAAGAGGAGCAGGGCCGGCCCTTGTCCTTCCACAAGGGAACCTACGAAGGCGCCCAGGGCCAGACGCTGACCGCCGAGGCCGTCAAAGCCACGGGCGACCGCGTCAAGCGCCAGCAATTCTGATCCGAAGGGAGGACGAACGCGCATGCGCTGGGTGGCAATCGCGCTTACCGCGCTCAGCTTGCTCGCGACGGCGCCGGTAGGCCCGGCGACGGCGCAGACGGCTCCAACGGGCCAGCAGCCGCCGGCCCTGGCCGGTCCGCCGGCCGGGCGGACCAGCGCGACCGAGGCCGAGATGTGGCGCGGCGTGCGCCAGGGACTGCAGGGCCGCGTGTCGATTCCCGACGCCAAGGCCGGCGTGCTGATCCAGTCCGAAGGCGAGAACTGGCGCAACATCCGCAACGGCCCGCTTTCCACCTATGGCGTTTGGATGCTGCTCGGCATGGTTGTCGTGATCGCCGTCTTTTTTGTGGTGCGGGGGCGCATCCGCATCGACTCGGGCCCCTCCAACCGAACGGTCGAGCGGTTCAACGGGATCGAACGCTTTGGGCACTGGCTGGCCGCCACCACGTTCATCGTGCTCGCCCTGACCGGCCTCAACATGCTTTACGGGCGCTACGTGCTGGCGCCGGTGATCGGGCCGCGCGCCTTCGCCACGCTGACCTTGTGGGGCAAGTACGCGCACAACTACATCGCCTTCGCCTTCATGGTCGGGGTCGTGCTGCTGTTCGTCCTGTGGGTGCGGCACAACCTGCCCAGCAAGGAGGACTTGGCGTGGCTGGCCAAGGGTGGCGGGCTGTTCAAGAAGGGCTCGCATCCGCCCGCGCGCAAGTTCAACGCCGGCCAGAAGCTGATTTTCTGGGCGGTCGTTCTGGGCGGCGCCGCGCTCAGCGTGACCGGATTTTACCTGCTGATGCCGTTCGCCTTCGGCATGTCGATCCACGACATGCAGTATTTCGTCGTGATCCACGCTGTGGTCGCGCTGGTTCTGATCGCGGTGATCATCGCGCATATCTACATCGGGTCGATCGGCATGGAGGGCGCCTTCGACGCGATGGGCACGGGCCAGGTCGACGAGAACTGGGCGCGCGAGCACCACAGCCTGTGGCTGGCGGACCTGAAAGGCGGGGCACGGCCGCAGCCCGGGCACGACGACTAGCGGCGCGGCCGGATTGCGCCGGGAGGGCGGGATGAAACTAGGATTGCTGGCCGCCGGTGCGGCGGGGTGCCTTGTCTGCGCGATCGCCGCGGGCGGGGTTGCCGCCGCGGTGACGCCGGACGAGGTGTCGAAGAAGCTGTCCCAGCAATTCGGGGTGCGCGTGCTGCGCGTGCTGCCGATCGAGATCGACGGCAAGCCGGCGTTCGCCGTCCGCGTAATGAACCCGGCCGGCAACTCCAACGAGGCGATGCGGATCGACACGCTTGCGGTCGACGCCGAGACCGGCGCGCTGCTGCCGGCCTTCCGGCATGGCCGCACCGGCTACACGTTGCCGGGCGATCCGTCGCCGGACCCGAACCGCAACACCAACGTGCCTGCGGACGGCCGCCCCTGGCGGTAGTCCCCGGCTTTCCGACCGCGCTGCCGCTCCGGTTCTCGTCCTTCGCGAAGTGCCGACGGAAGAGGCCGCGGATGCGTCTTGGGTCTGACCGCTTGGCCGCCGCTTTGGCTGCGGCGCTTGCCATGGCCGCACCGCCCGCCGCGGCCGACCTGGTCGGGCATGGCGGCATCGTCAAGTCGATCGCGGTCTCTCCCGACGGAAAGCAGGTTCTCACCGCCAGCTTCGATTACACGGTGCGCCTGTGGGACCTTGCCACGCAACGGCCGCTGCGCGAACTCAACGAGCACTTCGCCGGCGCCAACGCCGCGCGCTTCCTGCCCGACGGTCGCAGGGCGATCTCGGCCAGCGACGACAAGACCCTTATCCTGTGGAACCTGGAGGGCGGCGACATCGTGCGCCAGCTCAAAGGCCACGGGGGCAACGTGGTCTCGGTCGCGGTCTCGCCGGACGGCAGGATGGCGGCTTCGGCCGGCTGGGACGGCACGGTGCGGCTGTGGAGTCTGGCCGACGGCACGCTGCTGCGGACGTTCGAGGGCCATGCCGGCAACGTCAACGCGGTGGCCTTCACGCCCGACGGCGGCCGGCTGGCCTCGGCCGGCTATGACGCCACGATCCGTTTGTGGAACCCTGCGACCGGCGAGGCCGGGCCGGTGCTCAAGGGCCATAATTTCGGCGTCAACGGGATCGCCGTCTCGCCCGACGGCCGGCAATTGCTGTCGGCCGGGGTCGACGAGACCGTGCGCCTGTGGGACTTGGCCGAGGAGCGCGAGGTGAGGGCGCTGCTGGGCCACGAGGGATTCGTCATGGCCGTGGCCTTTTCTCCCGACGGACGCCTGGCGCTGTCGGGCGGGCGCGACGCGAAGGTGCGGGTCTGGAATCTGGAAACGGGCCGGGCGACCCACGTCCTGGCGGGCCACGGCAAGGCGGTGTGGGCCGTGGCCTTCACGCCCGACGGGCGGACCGGGCTTTCCGGGGGCGGCGACGAGGTGGTGAAGCTGTGGGACCTTGCGACCGGCAAGCCGGTCGAGACCCCCTGAGGCCGGCTACAGCCGCACGCTGGCGGTGGAATAGCGCGCGGCGGTCGTCTCGTTTTCGGAATTGAGCGCGACGCCGGCTGCCACCGAGATCGCGATCGCCGCAACCAGGCTCAGGATGAAGGCTTTCATCGTCGTTGTCCTCCCGCCGTCTTTTGCAGGAGTCTATCCACCGGCATCGAATTGGCAAGCAGGGTGCGCTACCTGCCGGTGGCCCGCAGGAGGAACGCGATCAGGTTGGCCCGGTCCTTCGGGTCCGACATGGTCTGCAGGGGCATTTTGCTGCCCGGCACCACCGTCTCCGGCCCCTTGGCGAACAAGGCGTCGACCGTCTCGGGCGTCCACACCAGGGCGCTGTCGCGCAGGGCCGGCGAGTATTTGTAGTCGGAGACCGCGCCGGCACGGCGGCCGAACAGCCCGAACAGGCGCGGACCGGCCTTGTTGCGCCCGTTCTCCTCGACCGTGTGGCACGCAACACACTTGCGGAACAACGCCTCGCCCTTCGCGGGGTCGCCGGCATCCTGCGCGGCGGCCGGCGCCGCGGCGGCAAGGAGCAGCCCTGCCGCCATTGCCAGGGCGCGCCTAGGCATTGCTGCGCTGCTCCACCGCTTCCAGCGTCACGACGGCAGTGTTGATCAGCAGCTTGCCGGCGTGCTCGAAATTCACGGTGACGCGCGGGCCGACCGAGGATTGGACCTGGCCCAGGCCCCAATCCGGCCGCGCGGGGTGCTTGACCCAGGTTCCCGGCGTCAGGCGGTCGGTCACGTCTGCGCTCCTGAGGTCCGGCGGGCGCCGGCAGCGCCTCAAAACCCTTGCCTATCACACGATACCGTCCATTCTAACGGGTGCCCAGCCTGTTTGGGGGGACGAAGTGAGCGACGATCTTCGCATTGCCGAGCTGTTGTGCTCGCGGCTATGCCACGATTTGGTTAGCCCGGTCGGCGCCGTCAACAACGGCGTTGAATTGATGGAGGAATTCGGCGGCGCCAGCGACGAGGCGATGGCGCTTATCGGTGCCAGCGGCCGGCAAGCGGCGCGTCGGCTGCAGTACTACCGAGTCGCCTTCGGCCTGGCCGGTTCGCAAGTCGCCCAGTCGCTCGACGACGTGAAGGGGATCGTCAGCGGCGTGCTGGAGGGCGGCAAGGCAACGGCGGAATGGGATCCGGGCTCCACCAAGGCGCCGGACACGCCGGGCTGGGGCAAGCTGCTCTTGAACATGGTGGCGCTGGCCTCGGAGGCCCTGCCGCGCGGCGGGGCCATGCACATCTCGGTCGCGGTGGAGGGCGACCAGGCGCGGTTGAGCGTAGCTGCCGCCGGCGCCGGGTGCCGGTTGCACGAAGACATTCGCGAAGCGCTTGACCCGGCCGCCAAGGTCGAAACGCTGAACGCCCGGGGCGCGCAGCCCTATTTCGCCGTGCGGCTGGCCGCCCGCATGGGCGGGAGGCTCGAGATCGCCGAGCCCGGGCCCGACCAGATGACGTTCGCGGTCACCATCCCGAACGTCCAGAGCTGACCCTCCGGCCTTCCCGCCGCTCCCGCCCATGGTAAAGACCGCCCCCGTCCGCGGCGGCGGCGGGCGCCGGGGAAGGGCGCGCCACGAAGCCAAAACTGCCTGCGGATTGAGCGGGTTGGGGCCATCCGCCCCGTCAAACTCTTGTTAAACAATTTCTGCAAGGTTTGCCCTGCCTTCCCGCGCGTTCGCGGCGGCCGACCCGGCCGGCTGCGGGCCGGAACAACAAGCTGCAGGCAAGGGCCCAATGGACGATCTACTGCGCGAATTCCTCACCGAGACGACCGAAAGCATCGCGGTTCTCGATGTGGAACTGGTGAAGCTGGAGCAGAACCCGAACGACCCGGGGATGCTCAACAACATCTTCCGGCTGGTTCACACCATCAAGGGCACCTGCGGATTCCTGGGACTGCCGCGGCTCGAGTCGGTCGCGCACTCCGCCGAGAACGTGCTCGGCAAGGTCCGCGACGGCGAGATCGCGGTCACGCCACGCGCGATCAGCCTGGTCCTGAAGGCGATCGACCGCATCAAGTCGCTGGTCGGCGAACTGGAGGCGACCGAGGCTGAGCCGGCGGGCGAGGACAGCGACCTCACCAGCCAGCTCAACGCGCTTGCCGAGGGCCGTGACGAGGCCGCGGCGCAAGCGGCTCCCGCCGCACCCGCCGCCGCGCCCGAGGCCGAGGCGCCGCAGCCCGAGGAACCGAAACAGCCGGAACCGCCGAAGGCGGCCGCCACGCCTGCGCCGACGAAGGCCGACAAGCCGGCCGCCTCCCTCTACGAGCGCTTCGGCGGCGAGTCGATGGTGGACGCCACGATCGACTGCACCTTCCAGGCCGTCGCCGCCGACGCGGCGCTGAAGGCGCTGATCGACGGCATCGATATGGACCTGCTGCAGGGATGCCTGCGCGACTACATGGTCAAGTCGCTCGGCAGCATCAATCGCTACAAGCCGGCCGACCTCGCCAAGCTGTTCCAGCCTGCGCTCGCCAAAGGCTTCGGCCAGGCGCAGTTCAAGACGCTGTGCGCCCACTACGAGGCGGCGCTCAAGGCGCTCGAGGTGCAGCCCGAGGTGATGGCCGAGGTGCTGCCGATGTTCGCCGGCATCAAGGACGACCTGCTGGCGGGCGACAAGTCCCAGCCGAAGAATGCCGTGGTCGCCAAGGGCGACGCCGCACCGGCCAAGGCCGCCGGGGGCGCGGTCGAGCAGGCCAAGGAATCGGCGGTAGCCGGGCAAAGCATCCGCGTGCATGTCGACCTGCTCGAGAACCTGATGACGATGGTCAGCGAACTGGTGCTGACCCGCAACCAGCTGCTGCAGATCCTGCGCAGCCAGCAGGAGAGCGAGTTCGCCGCCCCCTTGCAGCGCTTGAGCCAGGTGACCTCCGAGCTGCAGGAAGGCGTGATGAAGACGCGCATGCAGCCGATCGGCAACGCCTGGGCCAAGCTGCCGCGCATCGTGCGCGACCTGTCGCACGAACTGAACAAGAAGATCGAGTTGCAGATGCTCGGCGCGGAAACCGAACTCGACCGCCAGGTGCTCGAGCTGATCCGCGACCCGCTTACCCACATGGTGCGCAACTCGGGCGACCACGGCATCGAGCCGCCGCACGAGCGCGTTGCCGCCGGCAAGCCCGAGACCGGCACCATCACGCTGAACGCCTATCACGAAGGCGGTCACATCATCATCGAGATCGCCGACGACGGGCGCGGGCTCAACACGGCGAAGATCAAGGCGAAGGCGATCGCCTCCGGCCTGGCCACCGAGGCCGAGCTGGAGGAGATGTCCGAGCAGCAGATCCACATGTTCATCTTCCGCGCCGGCTTCTCGACCGCCGCACAGGTGACGGCCGTCTCGGGCCGCGGCGTCGGGATGGACGTCGTGCGCACGAACATCGAAAAGATCGGCGGCACGGTCGAGCTGCGCTCGCGCGAAGGCAAGGGCACCACCGCGATCATCAAGATTCCGCTCACCCTGGCGATCGTCTCGGCGCTGATCGTCGAGTGCGCCGGCGAGCGCTTTGCGATCCCGCAGATGAGCGTGCTCGAACTCGTTCGCGCGTCGTCCACCTCCGAGCATACGATCGAGAGCATCAACGGTGCGCCGGTCATGCGCCTGCGCGACCGCCTGCTTCCGCTGGTGGCGCTGCGGGACCTGCTGAAGCTTAATGACGGCGAATCCAAGCCGGCGAAGGACGAGCACTACATTGTCGTCGCCCAGGTCGGCACCTTCACCTTCGGCATCATGGTCGACCGCGTGTTCGACACCGAGGAAATCGTCGTGAAGCCGGTGGCGCCGATCCTGCGCCATATCCCGATGTTCTCGGGCAACACCATACTCGGCGACGGCAGCGTCATCATGATCCTGGATCCGAACGGCATCGCGACGGCCGCCAGCGGCGAACGCGCCACCGGCGATTCGTCCGGCGACGGCGCGGCGACCGGGACGCACAGCTATGGCGACGGCGAGAAGGTGGCGATCCTCACCTTCCGCGCCGGCGAAGGCGGGCCCAAAGCGGTGCCGCTCGCGCTGATCGCGCGCCTGGAGGAGTTCGAGGTCGGCAAGATCGAGGTCGTCGGCGACCGCCGCGTCATGCAGTACCGCGGCAAGCTGATGCCGCTGATCCCGATCGAGCCCGGCTACAAGCCGCTGGAATCCGGCCGCCAGCCGGTGCTGGTGTTCGCCGATGCCGACCGATCTATGGGCCTGCTGGTCGACGAGATCATCGACGTTGTCGAGGAGCGGCTTCAGATCGAATTGTCGGCCTCGCGCCCGGGCGTCATCGGCACGGCGGTCATCTCGGGCAAGTCGACCGAGCTTGTGGATGCCGGCCACTATCTGACGCTGGCCTTCGGCGACTGGTTCACCCGCGGCACGCTGAAGGCCGAGAAGCGGCGCCAAAAGCGCCTTCTGCTTGTGGAGGACAGCGCCTTCTTCCGCCACATGATCACGCCCGTGCTGTCGGTCGCCGGCTACGAGGTCACCGCCGTCCCCGATCCCCAGAAGGCGCTGGAGATGTGCGAGAAGGGCGTGGATGTCGACGTCATCGTCAGCGACATCGAGATGCCCAACATGAACGGCTTCGAGTTCGCGGCCGCCGTGCGCAAGAGTTCGCGGTGGTCGAAGCTGCCGATCCTGGCGCTCACCTCCAACGTGGCGCCCGAGCATATCGAGCGCGGTCGCGAAGCCGGATTTGACGACTATGTGGCCAAGTCGGACCGCGACGCGCTCCTGGCGTCGCTGGAGCAGACCATGGCCGGCCAGGGAGAACGCGCATGAGCAACGTAACCGCGATGACCCGCGGCCAGTCCGGCGAGGGCGGATTGCCGGCGCCTGCCTCAAGCGAGAGCGACGTGGTGTCGATGACGGTTGCCGGACAGCTGTTCGGCATTCCGGTCCAGGCGGTCCAGGACGTGCTGGGCCCGCAGCGCATCACCCGTGTCCCGCTGGCGCCGGGCGAGGTCGCCGGCTCGCTCAATCTGCGCGGGCGCATCGTCACCGCGATCGACGTGCGCCGCCGGCTGCGGCTGGAGCCGCGGCCGAAGGAGCAGGCCGGCATGAACGTCGTCGTCGAGTGCGGCGGCGAACTCTACAGCCTGATCGTCGACCAGGTCGGCGAAGTCCTAAGTCTGCCGGGCGCCAGCTACGAGCGCAATCCGGCGACGTTGGACCCGGTCTGGCGCGAGGTTTCGGGCGGCATCTACCGCCTGAAGGAAGGACTGCTGCTGATGGTCGATGTCGGCCGGCTGATCGGCGCGGCGAAGGCCGAGGCGGCATGAGCGAAGCGTCCCGGGATCGGCGCCGGACGCAGGCGCCGGAGCGCGCGGACGCCGGAGAGCGACCATGAAGACATGCCTTGTAGTCGACGATTCGCGCGTGATCCGGATGGTGGCGCGCAAGATCCTGGAGGAGCTCAACTTCGAGATCCAGGAGGCCGCCGACGGCAAGGCGGCGCTGGAGCTGTGCCAGAAGCGCATGCCTGACGGGATCCTTCTCGACTGGAACATGCCGGTCATGAACGGGCTCGACTTCCTGGTCGAGCTGCGCAAGACGCCGGGCGGCGATCGTCCGAAGGTCGTCTTTTGCACCACCGAGAACGACCTGAAGCACATCCAGATCGCGATCGGCGCAGGCGCCGACGAATACATCATGAAGCCGTTCGACAACGACATCATCCAGAGCAAGTTCGCGCAGTGCGGGCTGATCTGACCACCCTGAAGGGGAACCCGGGATCCACGCGATGAATAGCCCTGCTGCAACCAGCACCGAGGCTGCCGACCAGCGCTATCGCGTGATGCTGGTGGACGATTCCGCGGTGATCCGCGGATTGCTGACCCGCGCGTTGGAGAACGACGACCAGGTGCGCGTGGTGTGCTCGGCGGCCAACGGCGCCATGGCGCTGCGGTCGCTCGAGCGCAACGACATCGAGGTCGTCGTGCTCGACATCGAGATGCCCGAAATGGACGGGCTGACCGCGCTGCCGCTGATGCTGAAGGCCGATCCGGCGCTGAAGGTCATCATGGCCTCGACGCTTACGCGCAAGAACGCGGAAGTGTCGATGCGCGCGCTCGATCTGGGCGCCTCTGACTACCTTGCCAAGCCGACCTCGACGACCGAGCTCAACTCGGCGACGGAGTTCAAGCGCCAGCTGGTGGAGAAGGTCAAGGCGCTCGGCGCCGCGCGCCGGCGCCAGACCGGCGTCGCCGCGCCGCGCCGCGTCGCAGCCCAGACGGCGGCCAGGCCGATGCCGGCCAAGCCCGCGGGCGGCACGCCCTTCACGCTGCGCGCGAGCCCGCCCGTGCTGCCGATGCCGGAGATCGTTGCGATCGGCAGCTCGACCGGCGGACCGCAGGCGCTGATGAAGGTGCTGGGCGACCTCAAGGGCGGACTCGGCCAGCCGATCCTGATCACGCAGCACATGCCGGCGACGTTCACCACCATCCTGGCGGAGCACATCAGCCGCGCCTCGGGAATCAAATGCGCCGAGGCGGTGGACGGCGAGCCGATCGTCGGCGGACGCATCTACCTGGCGCCGGGCGACTACCACATGCTGGTCGAGGGCGCGAGCCCCAAGCGTACGATCCGGCTGAACCAGGGGCCGCCCGAGAATTTCTGCCGCCCGGCCGTCGACCCGATGATGCGCAGCATCGTGCGCTCCTACGGTGCGCGCGTGCTGGCGGTGATCCTGACCGGCATGGGCGCCGACGGCCGCGCGGGCTGCGAGGACGTCGTCAAGGCCGGCGGCACGGTGGTGGCGCAGGACGAGGCGACCAGCGTCGTCTGGGGCATGCCCGGCGCGGTCGCCACCGCGGGCCTGTGCACGGCGGTGATGCCGGTGGGCGAGATCGGCTCCTACCTGCGGCGGATCGCCGCGAGGACGGCGGCATGAGGCCCGAGGACTTCGATTTTCTCAGCGCCCTGCTGAAGGAGCGCTCCGGCCTGGTGCTGGCGCGCGACAAGGGCTATCTGCTGGAGAGCCGCTTGCTGCCGGTTGCGCGCCGGCACGGCATCAAGGGCCTCGACGAGCTGGTCGCCGCCGTGCGCGTGCGCCGCGATGCGACCTTGCTGCGCGACATCACCGAGGCGATGACGACCAACGAGTCGCTGTTTTTCCGCGATATCAAGCCGTTCGAGATCTTCAAGACCAAAGTGCTGCCCGATCTCATGGCGGGCCGGCAGTCCAGCCGCACCATCCGCATCTGGTGCGCCGCCAGCTCGAGCGGGCAGGAGCCCTATTCGCTGGCCATGCTGCTGAAGGAGGAAGGCGCGAAGCTGTCGAACTGGCGGATCGAGATCATCGCCACCGACATTTCGGTCGAGATGCTGGAGAAAGCCAAGGCCGGCAGCTACTCGCAGTTCGAGGTGCAGCGCGGCCTGCCGATCAACCTGCTGCTGAAATTCTTCAAGCAGATCGGCGACAAGTGGCAGATCGACAACGCGATCCGCGGCATGGTCAAGTATCGCGAGTTCAACCTGCTCGACGATCCGTCGGCCCTCGGGCATTTCGACGTGATCTTCTGTCGCAACGTGCTGATC
>CAYMTM010000167.1:0-10433 GCA_964393375.1 uncultured Rhodospirillaceae bacterium | reverse complement strand
AGGAATCAGACCCGCCGCCATCTGACAAGCGACTACTCAGACAGGCTCCTAGGCTGCGCCCCGCCACTGTCCGCGGTGATCATTGCCCGCCCGTGACGCAATTATTTCCAACAGATTATTTTTACTTTCAGGCCCAAGTGTAGCGGAAATAAATCTGGCCCTATGCTAGTGCTGCCCGCAACCGTTCACGGCCCAGGGTTCCGCCAGCATGTCCCATCGCATGATCGCCGCCGCGGTCGAATCCGATCCGGCGGTCAGCCTGCCCGGCGTCCAACAGCGCGCCTTCTCCTTCTGGTTCCAGCGCCTGGTCTACAACCAGATCTGGGAAGACCCCCGCGTCGACCTGCTGGCGATGGAGGTCGACTCCAGCACGCGGATCGTCACGATCGCCTCGGGCGGGTGCAATGCGCTCAACTATCTGATCGCGCGCCCGGCGTCGATCGACGCGGTCGACATCAACCCGGCACAGGTCGCTCTGACGCGGCTGAAGCTGGCAGCCGCGGCGGAGCTTCCGGACCACGAGGCGCTGTTCCGCTTCCTCGGGCGCGCGGACGCGGCCGGCAATGCCAACCTCTACCACCGTTTCATCCGCCCCGTGCTCGACCCGGACACGCTGGCGTACTGGGAAAAGGCGCCGCCCTGGCGCAAGCCGCGCATTGCCGCCTTCACCGAGGGCTTCTACCGCCACGGATTGCTGGGGCGCTTCATCGGCTTCGCGCATTGGCTCGGACGGCTTGCGGGCGGATCGCCAGAGCGCCTGTTCGAGGCTCGCACGATCGAGGACCAGCGACGCTTGTTCGATCGCCACATCGCGCCGGCGTTCGACCATCCGCTGTTCCGTATGGGCTGCGCGATCCCCTCGATGTTCTACAGCCTTGGCATTCCACCGCAGCAGTACGCGGCCATGCGCGCCGATGCCGAGCGCGCGGGCTACGGCGGCGACATGGCGAAGCTGATGCGCGAGCGCGTGCGGAGGCTTGCCTGCGACTTCCCGCTCGGCGCGAACTATTTCGCCTGGCAGGCCTTCGCTCGGCGCTATGCCGCCGACCCGAACGGCGCTGTGCCCGACTATCTCAAGCCCGAGCATTTCGGGCCCGTGCATGCGGGGGCTGCGCGGGTCAGGGTTCACTTGGCTTCGATGACGGGTTTCCTCGGCCAACAGCCCGCACGGAGCCTCGACCGGTTCCTGCTGCTCGATTCGCAGGACTGGATGACTCGCAAGCAACTGGATGCGCTGTGGAAAGCGATCGACCGGGCCGCGACGCCCGGCGCACGGGCGGTCTTTCGCACGGCAGCCGCAGATTCGCCGCTCGAACGCGGAGAGCGCCTGGCAGGGCTGCGGCGCTGGCGACGCGACGCGATCACCTCGGCGGCGCTGTGGCGCCTGGACCGCTCGGCGATCTATGGCGGGTTGCACGTCTACGTCAAGGAATAGCGCCGCATGAGCGCGCAGGACGCCACGGTCCGCATGGACCGAATGTACCGGCGCCAGCGACATATCTACGACCTGACGCGCAAGTGGTTCCTGTTCGGCCGCGACCGCCTGATCGGCGAGCTGCACCCGCCCTCGGGCGCCGCGATCTGCGAGATCGGCTGCGGCACGGCGCGCAATCTGGCGCGCATCGCGCGCCGCTATCCGTGGACCCGACTCTACGGGCTCGACGCCTCGGCCGAGATGCTCAAGACCGCGTCGGCCCGGATGGGCGGCCGGGCGACGCTGCGGCGCGGCCTGGCCGAGGAACTCGACCCGGCGACCATGTTCGGGATGCGCGAGGGCTTCGACGTGGTGATCCTGTCCTACGTGCTGTCAATGGTGCCGGACTGGCGGGCAGCGCTCGACGCGGCCTTGAGAGCCACAAGACCCGGCGGCAGCGTCGAACTGGTCGATTTCGGGGCGGTCGACCGCCTGCCGTCCCCGCTGGCGCCATGGCTGCGCGCTTGGCTGGCGCGATTCGACGTCAGCCCGCGGCCGGAAATCGTCGACCATCTGCGTGCGCTCTCGATTCGGGGCGGCGGCGGGCTCGAAGTCCGCCCGGTTCTCGGCGACTACGGCTTTCTGGTGCGCTTCGTCCGGGCGGGCTGACGCATCGGCGTGTCATGTGGAGGCGGCGGCCTCAGCGCACGCCGGCCGTCTCCTGCGTCACCGCGCCGTGGCAATGCTTGAACTTCTTGCCCGAGCCGCACGGGCAGGCCGCATTGCGCGAGACCCGGCCCCAGGTCGACGGGTCGTTCGGATCGAGGCCATTGCCGGTCGCAGCCTTGCGGCTGGTGACGGGGCGTTGGCGCCGCGGCTCCTCGGCGCCGTTCGCCGCCGCCGGCGCCGGTTCGCCGAGCCCGCCCAGCGGGTCGGCGTCGGGATGGACTTCCTGCATCTGCTGCGGCGCGTGCGGGGCGAGCGTCTCGGGCGCATTGACCCGAAGCTCGACATGCATCAGCACGCCCGTCACCGTCTCGCGAAGGTGGTTCAGCATCTCCTCGAACATGCCGAAAGCCTCGCGCTTGTATTCGTTCAGCGGATCGCGCTGGCCGTAGGCACGCAAGTTGATGCCCTGGCGCAGATGGTCGAGGTGCAGCAAGTGTTCCTTCCATTGCTGGTCCAAGATCTGCAGCAACAGGCTCTTCTCTGCCAGGCGCATGATCTCCGGGCCGTAGTTGGCCGCTTTCTCGGCCATCTTGCGGTCGGCGGCCTCGGTAATGCGCTCGCGCAATTCGATGTCCGCGATGCCCTCCTCCTTGGCCCACTCCTTGACCGGCAGGTCGAGGTTGAGGATGCGCAGGCATTCCTCGTGCAGTTGGTCGACGTTCCATTGCTCGGCGTAGGCGTTCTCGGGGATCGCCTTGGCGACCATCGTGGCGATGGTCTCGTGCCGCATGTCGGCAATGGTCTGCGAGACGTCGTTGGCGTCCATGATTTCCCGGCGCTGCTCGTAGACGACCTTGCGTTGGTCGTTCATCACATCGTCGAACTTCAGCAGCTGCTTGCGGATCTCGTAGTTGCGCGCCTCGACCTTCTGCTGCGCCTTCTCCAGCGCCTTGTTGATCCAAGGGTGGACGATCGCCTCGCCTTCCTTCAGGCCCAGCCGGCGGAGCATCGAATCCATGCGCTCCGAGCCGAAGATGCGCATCAGGTCGTCTTCCAGCGACACGAAGAACTTGGACGCGCCGGGATCGCCCTGGCGGCCCGAGCGGCCGCGCAGCTGGTTGTCGATGCGCCGGCTCTCGTGCCGTTCGGTGCCCAGCACGAACAGGCCGCCGGCGGCCAGCACCTCCTGCTTCTCCTTCGCCACCTCGGCGCGGATCGGCGCCTCGCGCGTCGCGCGCGTCGCCACGTCCGCATCGGCCGGCAGCTCCAACTTCAGGCGCATCTCGACGTTGCCGCCGAGCTGGATGTCGGTGCCGCGCCCCGCCATGTTGGTGGCGATCGTCACCGCGCCGGCACGGCCCGCCTGGGCGATGATCAGCGCCTCCTGCTCGTGGAACCGCGCGTTCAGCACCTGGTGCTTGATCTTGCGCTCTTTCAGAAGCTCCGAGAGTTCCTCCGACTTCTCGATGCTGACTGTGCCGACCAGGACCGGCTGGCGGCGCTGGTTGCATTCCACGATCTGGTTGACGATCGCGTCGTACTTCTCGCGCTTCGTGCGGTAGACCTCGTCGTCGGCGTCCTGGCGCACGCAGGGCAGGTTGGTCGGAATCTCGATCACCTCGAGCTTGTAGATGTCGTGGAACTCGCCGGCTTCGGTCATCGCCGTGCCGGTCATGCCGGCCAGCTTCGGGTACATGCGGAAGAGGTTCTGGAAGGTGATCGAGGCGAGCGTCTGGTTCTCGTTCTGGATGGTGACCCCTTCCTTGGCTTCCAGCGCCTGGTGCAGGCCCTCGGAATAACGCCGCCCCTCCATCATGCGCCCGGTGAACTCGTCGATGATCACGACCTTGTCGTTCTTGACGATGTAGTCGACGTCGCGCGTGAAGAGCTTGTGGGCGCGAAGCGCCTGGTTGGCATGATGAACGAGGCTTACGTTCTCGATGTCGTAGAGATTGTCGCCCTTGAGCAGCCCCGCGTCGCGCAGCAGCGCCTCCATCTTGACGGCGCCGGATTCGGTCAGCGCCACCGTGCGCTGCTTCTCGTCCTTTTCGAAGTCCTCGGCCGCAAGCTGCGGGATCAGGGCGTTGACCCGGCGGTATAGGTCGGAGGAGTCCTCGGCGGGACCCGAGATGATCAGCGGCGTGCGCGCCTCGTCGATCAGGATCGAGTCAACCTCGTCGACGATCGCATAGTGGAACGGCCGGTGCACCATGTCGGCGAGCCGGAACTTCATATTGTCGCGCAGGTAGTCGAAGCCCAGCTCGTTGTTGGTGCCGTAGGTGACGTCGCAGGCATAGGCCGCGCGGCGCTGGTCGTCGTCAAGCCCGTGCACGATGCAGCCCACGCTCAGCCCAAGACGCGCGTAGACCCGGCCCATCCACTCCGAGTCGCGCTTGGCCAAGTAGTCGTTGACGGTGACCACGTGAACGCCGCCGCCCTCCAGCGCATTCAGGTAGACCGGCAGCGTGGCGACCAGCGTCTTGCCTTCGCCGGTCTTCATCTCCGCGATCATTCCCCGGTGCAGCACGATGCCGCCCATCAGCTGCACGTCGAAATGGCGCTGGCCCAGCGCGCGCTTGGCCGCCTCGCGCACCGTGGCGAAGGCGTCCGGCAGGATGTCGTCCAGGCTTTCGCCTTTCGCCAGCCGCTCGCGCAGCGCCACCGTCCGGTGGGCCAGCGCCTCGTCCGAGAGGGCCTCCAGCGACGGCTCCAGCGCGTTGATCTCGGCGACGGTCTTGCCGAGCGACTTGATGAAGCGGTCGTTGGCGGAACCGAACAGCCGCTTCGCAATGGCGGCAAACATGGAATTCCTCGACGATTCAGCGGGGGTAGGGGCGCTTTTGCCCATATGCTAGATAGGGGCTGGCCCCCCGCCTGTCAACGACAGGACGGCCCTCGCGGGGCTGGCTTATCCCCTTGTATGTGCTATGGATCAGGGCCAACTGCGGCCGGTCCTGCCGGCACCAGCCCGAAATTCGCCGCACGGGAGCGCGAACAATGCGCAGTACGCCACGTCTTGCCACCGCTTTCGCCCTGGCCGCAATCGCCATCGGCGCCGCCTGGGCACCGCCGGCCGGCGCCCAGAGCCAGCCACAGGGCCAGGGAGCGCCCGCAAACCCGCTGTTGGCAACGGTCAACGGCGAGGCGATCTACCTGGCCGACATCAAGGAGGCGATCCAGGACCTGCCCGACCAGTACAGGAACCTGCCGCCCGATCGGTTGATGCCCCTTATGCTGAACCAACTCATCACCAACCGCCTGCTGGTGGCCGAAGGCAACAGGCAGAAGCTGGGCGACAGCGAGGAAGTGAAGAGAAAAGTCGAGCGATATCGCGAGCGCGCGATGCAGCAGCAGCTTCTGCAGCAGGTCGTCGCCAAGTCCGTCACCGACGACGCGTTGCAGGCGCTCTACAGGAAATACGTCGCCGAGAATCCGCCCAAGGAAGAGGTCAGCGCGCGTCACATCTTGGTGAACAGCGAGGCGGAGGGCGTGGCGATCATCCAGCAGATCAAGGGCGGGGCCGACTTCGCCGCGCTGGCCAAGCAGAAGTCGAAAGACCCGGCGGCGCAGAACGGCGGCGATCTGGGCTATTTCGGCCGCGAGGACATGGTCAAGGAATTCGCCGATGCCGCTTTCGCCATGAAGACGGGCGAGGTGTCGCAGAAGCCGGTCAAGACGCAATTCGGCTTCCACGTCATCAAGGTGGAGGACCGGCGCACCGCCAACCCGGTGAGCTTCGATGAGGCGAAGGATGACTTGCAGAGCCAGCTTTCGCAGCAGGCCGTCAGCCAGTACATCGAAACCCTGCGCAACGGTGCGAAGATCGAGCGTTTCGGGCCGGATGGCAAACCGCTGCCGGTGGAAGACCAGAAGAAGCCCTGACCGTTCTTTTGGGGGAAGACCGACGTGGAACTCGCGCGTTCGCCGCTGGCGCCGGCGGAAATCCAGCAATTGCCGCCGATCGACGGTGTCAGGCTGGCGACCACCAACAGCGGCATCCGCTACAAGGGTCGCGACGATCTGCTGCTGATGGAGTTCGCGCCCGGCAGCACGGTCGCCGGCGTGCTGACGCGCTCGCTGGCGTCCTCGGCGCCGGTGGACTGGTGCCGCGTCGCGCTCAAGGGCGGGAGCGCGCGCGCCGTGGTGGTCAATGCCGGCAATGCCAACGCTTTTACCGGCAAGGCCGGCACGCAGGCGGTGCGCGCCTGCGTCGCAGCCGCCGCCAGAGCACTTTCCTGCAAGCCGACCGAGGTTTTCGTTGCCTCCACCGGCGTGATCGGCCAGCCGCTCGATGCCGGCAAGATCACCGACAAGCTGCCCGGCCTGATTGCTTCGCTCGACGCCGACGGCTGGGGCAAGGCAGCCGCCGCGATCATGACGACCGACACCTTTCCCAAGACGGCCACGCGGACGGCGAAGATCGGCGGCGCCACGGTCAGGATCAACGGCATCGCCAAGGGTTCGGGCATGATCGCGCCCGACATGGCGACCATGCTGGCCTTCGTCGTTACCGACGCCGCCCTCCCGGCAAGGGTCCTTCGCGCCTTGCTGTCGCAGGCGAACGAGCAGTCCTTCAACTGCACGACCGTGGACGGCGACACCTCCACCAGCGATACGCTGATCCTGTGCGCGACCGGCACCGTCAAGGGCCAGCCCAGGGTCGTCTCCGCCGGCGACGGGCGCCTAGCCGGGTTCCGCAAGGCGCTCGACGATCTGACGCGCGATCTGGCGATCCAGGTGGTGCGCGACGGCGAGGGGGCGGAGAAGTTGGTCCGCATCGCGCTCACCGGCGCAGCCTCGGACAAGGCGGCCAAGAGGATCGCGCTGGCGATCGCCAACTCGCCGCTGGTCAAGACCGCCATCGCCGGCCAGGACGCCAACTGGGGCCGCATCGTGATGGCGGTCGGCAAGGCCGGCGAGAAGGCCAACCGCGATCGTCTGAAGATATCGATCGGCGGCGTGCTGGTCGCGACCAGGGGCGCGGTCGCCCCGGGCTACGACGAGACGCCCGTGGCCGAGCACATGAAGGGCCGGGAGATCGACATCGCGGTCGATGTCGGCGTCGGCAAGGGCCGTGCGACGGTTTGGACCTGCGACCTCACGCACGGCTACATCCGGATCAACGGTGATTACCGCAGCTAAGCGCCCTCTGGCGGGTTTCCCGCCGCTTGTTGCCGAACGCCTCGTGCTGCGAAGGCTGACCGCCGGCGACGCCGACGCGATCGCGCGGCTGGTCGACGACTGGGACATCATCAAGAACCTCTCCGATGCCCCCTATCCCTATCCGCCGGGTCTGGCGCAGCGCTGGATCGCATCGACCCACCGCGGCATCGAGGAGCGCCAGGACTTCGCGCTCGGCATTGTGCCGCGCGAAGCAGCAGCGCCGATCGGCGCGATCCTCTTGCGCCAGAGCCAAGCCGAGCCGCGCGTGGACGGCGCGCCGCCGCCGGGCGTCGCCGCGGCGGAGATCGGCTACTGGATCGGCCGCGCCTTCTGGGGCAAGGGTTACGCGGTCGAGGCGGTCAAGCGCATGGTCCGCTTCGCCTTCGACGAGGTGGGCCTCGACCGGGTCTGGGGCGCGGTCCTGACCGACAATGCACCGTCGCGCCGGGTGCTCGAACGCGTAGGCTTCAAGCTGGTGGGCGAGGCGGAATACGACTTTCCGGCACGCGGCGGCCTGCGCCGCGTCTTTGTCTACGCCATCGACCGCAGGACCATGACGGCGACCCGCCCCGCGCGCACGATCCTGGTCAGCGCGGTGGCGCTTGTGGACGCCGACGGGCGCGTGCTTCTGGCGCGCCGTCCGGAGGGCAAGCCGATGGCCGGGCTCTGGGAGTTCCCAGGCGGCAAGGTCAAGGATGGCGAGACCTGCGAGCGCGCGCTGATCCGCGAACTGAAGGAAGAGCTGGGCGTCGACACCCAGGAAAGCTGCCTGGCGCCCTTCACTTTCGCCTCGCACCGCTACATCGACTTCCACCTGCTGATGCCGCTGTTCGTCTGCCGGGTGTGGAAGGGAAAGCCGGCGCCGCACGAGGGCCAGGAGCTCGCCTGGGTGGAGCCGGCGCGCCTGGCCGACTACCCCATGCCGCCGGCCGACCGGCCGTTGGTGGCGATGTTGCGCGATTTTCTCTGATCGCGGCTCGCCCGCGCGTCGCCGACGGGCGCGCGCTTCAGCGTTTCAGCTCGACGATGAACTGCACCAGATCCTCGATGTCCTGGCGGGTCAGGCGGAACCGCGGCATCGGCGGATGCGGGTTGGACAGGAAGGCACGGATCGCCGCCGGCGAGCGCTGCTGGGCGATGGCCGGAAAGGCCGGTACTTCGAACATGCCCGCTTTGTTCTCGTCGCCGATCAAGTGGCAACCGGCGCACCAGACCTCCGCGGTGCGCCGCCCCGCCGCCGCGTCACCCGCCGCCAGCGCCTGCGGGGCGATCGCGGCGGCGATCGGCACAACGGCCAGCGGCCAATAGCGGATCAGGCAGCGCATCGGCCTGCTCTCCTGCTCCCGGGGCTCAATACGCGATTTCCTTGCCGTCCTCTGCCGTTTCGTAGCCCAGCCCGGCGCGGCGCGCCAGCATGTCGTCGCTCATATGGGTCAGGACCAGCCGCTTCGGCCTGATGCGCGGCAGGTGCTGCTCGAGGGTCGCAAGGTCGAGATGCAGCTTCACGCGCTTGTCGCGGAAATACGCCTCGGCGACGAACAAGTCGGCATCGCGTGCTGCGTCGACCAGCGCCTCGGTCCATTCCGTGTCCCCGGTGTAGCAGAAGACCTTGCCTTCGGTCGCCACGCGCAGCGCATAGAACGGACCGCCCGGATTGCCGTGGCGGACCGGGAAGGGCGTGACGTCCATGCCGGCGACCCGAGCGGTCTCGCGCGGGGCAAGCTCGCGCAGCTCCAGGGGAAATCGCGGCTGCGTCTCGCTCGATCCGGGAAAGCCCGTCTCCATCACCCGCACGTACCAATCCCGCAGGCCGGCCGGGCCGGCGACGACAAGGGGCCGGGTGCGCTTGGTGAAGAACTGGGCATCGAGCATGAAGAACGGAATGCCGCCGAAATGATCGGCATGAAAATGCGTGACAAGGATGGCTTGGATGTCGTTGGTGACGATGCCCAGGCGCTTCATCGCGATCAGCGACGATGCGCCGCAATCCACCAGCGCGTTGGTGCGTTCGCCGGTCAGGTGGAAGCAGGTGTTGAACCGGCCGCCGCTGCCGAAAGCGTCGCCGCAGCCGACGAAGCGCAGTTTCATCGCGCCGGCCCCGCCTTGTCGCCGGCCGGCCGCTCGGATACGCCCAGCGCCTCGGCCAGGCGGTGCTGTGCGCTGCCCGGCTTCAGCGCCTTGGGCTGCGTCGGGCTTGGCGCCCAGCCGGTCAGGTAGATCACCCGGAACCGCGCCGGCACGCGGCCTTCGTGGTCGCCGTGTCGTTCGGCATAGATCGCCGCGGCGCGCATCAGCGTCGCGCGGCGCAGCGGTCGGCGCGGGCGCGCGGCGGTGGCGTTGGCCTCGCCCATGTGCCGGAGCTCGCGCATGAGCGCCAATGCGTCGGGATAGGTGACGGCGATCGCGTCGGCGTCGGCGACGGGCAGCGCGAATCCGGCCCGTTGCAGCAGCGCCGCCCCGTCGCGCAGGTCGGCAAAGGGCGATACGCGCGGCCCGGCGCCGCCCGACGTCTCGATCTCGGCCTCCAGCAGGGCCTGGCGCAATTCGCCCAGTGTGCCAAGTCCGAACAGCGCGGCAAGGAAGAGCCCGTCGGGCTTGAGCGCGCGGCGCGCCTGGATCAGCGTACCGGGCAGGTCGTTGACCCAATGCAGCGACAGGCAGGACAGCACTAGGTCGAAGCTGGCATCGGCGAAGGGCAGGGCCTCCTCGTCCGCCACGACCGTCGGGCCGCGGCGCGCGGCCGATCGGGCCAGACGTTCCGACAGCTCCATCTGCACAAAGGTTTCGACGCCGCCTCGGCCGGCCAGCACTTGCGCGAGCACCCCGGAGCGGCAACCCAGGTCGAGGGCGAAGGGGAAGCGGCGCGTCGTGTCCTGCAGCCGGTCGGCCAGCCGGTCCGCGACCTCGCGGAACAGGAAATCATGCGCATCAAACCGCCCGGCCCAGCGCTCGCGGCGCGCGCGCACCAGGCGGCGGTCGAAGACGCGCATCCCTTCCGGCGGATCGCTTTGGGGCTCGTCCATTGCGCGACTTTAGGCCGGCTTTAGGCGGCTTGCGAAGGCCAAGCCGGATGCTGCCGCCCGGACGCGCTCTGCGATAGAGTGTCGCGATGGTCGTCCATGCGGGTCTCGGCGTCGCGGCGCGGCGGATCGGTCGGCGCGTGCTCGACGCACTGCTGCCGCCGCGC
>CAYMTM010000166.1:0-10464 GCA_964393375.1 uncultured Rhodospirillaceae bacterium | reverse complement strand
TGTTCGAGCAGTTCCTGCGCTGGAACGCCCAGCAGCGGCCAAAACAGTAGCGCCGATGCGCAGGCGGCGGGCCTTGGCGCTATCCCCCCGCCGCCGCTAGAATGCCCCCGATTGGCGGGGCGGCGCCGCATGTGCGGCCGCGCCGCAGGCGGGGGTGTCGGCGATGGCGCGGTCGGTGCTGGTGGTCGACGACGAGCCGAACATCGTGCTGTCGCTCGAGTTCCTGATGCGCCAGGCGGGCTATGACGTGCGCGTGGCCCGCGACGGCGAGGCGGCGCTGAAGGCCGTCGAGGACAATCCGCCCGAACTCATCCTGCTCGACGTGATGATGCCGAAGCGCGATGGGTTCGACGTCTGCCAGACCGTGCGCGCCAATCCGGCCTGGAAGAGCGTCCGCATCGTGCTGCTGACCGCGAAGGGCCGCGACATCGAGCGCGAGAAGGGGATGGCGCTGGGCGCGGACGACTACATCACCAAGCCGTTCTCCACCCGCGAGGTGGTGCGGCGGATCAAGCAGCTGCTGCCGCCGGAGGGCTGACGCGGCGATGCGGTCGCAAGTCCCGGCACGGCGCCAGGCCACCATCCAGGGTCTGCGCGGCGAGCGGCTGGTGGCCCTGTTCCTGCTCGGCTGGATCGCCTTCAATCCGCCGATCCTCACCTTGTTCGGCGTTCCGGCGACCGTGCTGGGGCTGCCCGTGCTCTATCTCTACCTGTTCGTCGCCTGGGGCGTGGTGATTCTGCTGGCCGGCCTGACTGTCAGCCGGCGCGAGGAGGAGGCCGCGCCGCCGCCGGCCGAGGGCGCCGCCCGGCCCGAGCAGGAAGGCTGAGCCGGCCCATGCTGCGCCCCAGCGTCATCCTGGTCATCGCCTTCGGCTATCTCTGCCTGCTGTTCGCCATCGCGTATTACGGCGACAAGCGCGCCGATGCCGGGCGCAGCCTGGTCGCCAATCCCTACATCTATGCCCTGTCGATCGCGGTCTACTGCACCGCCTGGACTTTCTTCGGCAGCGTCGGCCGCGCGGCGGCCTCGGGACTGGATTTCCTGACGATCTATCTCGGTCCCACCCTGGTCTTCGTGCTGTGCTGGTTCATCCTGCGCAAGATCCTGCGCATCAGCAAGGCCAACCGCATCACCTCGATCGCCGACTTCATCTCGGCGCGCTACGGCAAGACGCAGCTGCTCGGCGGGCTGGTGACGGTGATCGCGATCGTAGGCATCGTGCCCTACATCTCGCTGCAGCTCAAGGCGGTGTCCACAAGCTTCAACGTGCTGATCCACGCCCCGGCCGTGGTGATGCCCGGCGCCGTCTCGGCCGTTCCGCTGCTGCAGGACACCGCGCTCTACGTCGCGCTGCTGCTGGCGACGTTCTCGATCCTGTTCGGCACGCGCCATATCGACGCCAGCGAGCACCACGAGGGCATGGTCGCGGCGATCGCGTTCGAGTCGGTGGTGAAGCTGGTCGCCTTTCTGACCGTGGGCGCGGTCGTCACTTTCGGGTTCTACGAAGGGTTCGCCGACCTGTTCGGCAAGGCGATGGCGCATCCCGAGATCCAGCGCCTGCTGACCGCGGTGCCGGGCAGCGCCTTCGGCAACTGGATGACGCTGATGATCCTGTCGATGGCCGCGATCATCTGCCTGCCTCGCCAATGGCACGTGACGGTGGTCGAAAACGTCGACGAACGGCACCTCGACAAGGCGGTGTGGTTGTTCCCGCTCTACCTGCTGCTGATCAACATCTTCGTCCTGCCCGTGGCGGTGGCCGGGCTGATGGCGTTCCCCGCCGGCAAGGCCGACGCCGACACCTTCGTGCTGGCCCTGCCGCTGCTGGCGGAGCACGACGGCATCGCCCTGATCGCCTTCATCGGCGGGCTGTCGGCGGCGACCGGCATGGTGATCGTCGAGACCGTCGCGCTGAGCACCATGCTGTGCAACGACATGGTCATGCCGGTCCTCCTGCGGCTGCGCTGGCTCAGGCTGACCGAGCGGGCGGACCTGAGCCGCCTGCTGCTGGGCATCCGGCGCGGCGGCATCATCGGCGTCGTGCTGCTCAGCTACCTCTATTTCCGCCTGATCGGCGAATCCTACACGCTGGTGACGATCGGCCTGGTGTCGTTCGCCGCCGCGGCGCAGTTCGCGCCGGCGATCATCGGCGGGATCTTCTGGAAGAGCGGCAACCGCTGGGGCGCCTTCGCGGGCCTGGGCGCCGGCTTCCTGATGTGGGGCTATACGCTGCTGCTGCCGTCCTTCGTGCGCTCGGGCTGGCTCGACCAGAGCATCCTGACGGCGGGACCGTTCGGCGCGGGAATCCTCATGCCGCAGTCCTTGTTCGGCATGAGCGGGCTCGATCCGCTCACGCACGCGCTGTTCTGGACGATGCTGGTCAATATCGGCGCCTATATCGGCGTTTCGCTGGTCACGCGCCAGTCGGCGATCGAGCGCATCCAGGCCAGCGCCTTCGTCGACGTGTTCCGCCGCGGCGAGGCGGGCCAGCGCTTCTGGCGCGGCACGGCGACGGTGGCCGACCTGGAATCGCTGCTGGTGCGGTTCGTCGGCCCGGGGCGCGCGCACCAGGCGCTGGCCGACTATGCCAGGCCGCGCAACCTCAACCTCGGCAAGATGAACGAGGCGGACGCCGAGCTGGTGCAGTACGCCGAGCGGCTTTTGGCCGGCGCGATCGGCACCGCCAGCGCACGGGTCATGATCGCCTCGGTCGCCAAGGGCGAGATCATGAGCCTGGACGAGGTGATGGCGATCCTCGACGAGGCCTCGCAGATCATCGAGTACAGCCGGCGCCTGGAGCAGAAATCGCACGAGCTCGAGGTCGCCTCGGCCGAGCTGCGCGCGGCCAACGAGCGGCTGAAGGAGCTCGACCGCATGAAGGACGACTTCATCTCCACCGTCAGCCACGAACTGCGCACGCCGCTGACCTCGATCCGCTCCTTCGGCGAAATCCTGCACGACAATCCGGCCCTCGACCTGGAGCAGCGCCGCGAGTTCCTCGGCATCATCGTCAAGGAAAGCGAGCGGCTGACGCGCCTGATCAACCAGATCCTCGACCTGGCGAAGATGGAAGCGGGCCGGATGGACTGGCAGATCGCCGAGCTGAGCCTGAAGGACGTGGTGGCCGACGCGCTGGCGATCACCCGCGGCCTGTTCGCGGAGCGTGCGATCCGGCTGGAGGTGCGCGTGCCCGACGGCCTGCCGCCGGTCGAATACGACCGCGACCGGCTGATCCAGGTGATCGTCAACCTGCTGTCGAACGCGGTCAAGTTCTGCGACCAGCACGAGGGCTTCGTCGGCCTCGAAGCTGCCGTCGACGGCGACGCCGTCAAGGTCACGGTGCGCGACAACGGCCCCGGCGTCGCGCCGGCCGACCAGCCGCGCGTCTTCGAGCGGTTCCAGCAGGTCGGCAATACGCTGACCGACAAGCCGCAGGGCACGGGGCTGGGCCTGGCGATCTGCCGCCAGATCGTCGAGCGCTTCGGCGGCCGCATCTGGGTCGAAAGCGCGGCCGGCAAGGGGGCGGCGTTCTCGTTCCTGATCCCGATCCGCCGGGCGGCGCAGGCCGCCCAATAGGGCGGCCCACCGGATGCCTGGGCGACAGGAGGCAGGCAGGGCCGCCGGGGCTTGCGGGCGGCCCTGCCCGATGCTCACGACGACTTGCGCCACACCGGCAGCAGCATCGCGACGCGCTCGCGGTACTGCCGGTACTCGTCGCCGAACGTCTCGATCAGGTCGCGTTCCTCCAGCGCGATGCCGACGAAGATATAGGCGGTCGTGACCATCGCGAACAGGAAGTGACCCGCCGTCATGGCCGGCGCCGCCCAGAAGGCGACGATGAATCCGAGATAGAGCGGGTGGCGGACCGCCTTGTAGAAGAGCGGCGTGCGGAACTTCGGCTCGCTCGCTTCCCGCCCGATCAGGTTCAGTACAACCTGGTGCAGGCCGAACAGCTCGAAGTGGTTGATCAGGAACGTGCTGAGCAGCACGATGAACCAGCCGAAGAAGGACAGCGCCCGCAGGGCGAAGGCGATCTCGGGCTGGTCGACCTGCCAGACGATCGTCGGAATCGGCCGCCACTGCCAGAACACGAAGATCAGGATCAGGCTGGCCAGCAGCACATAGGTGCTGCGCTCGATCGCCTGGGGCACCATCCTGGTCCACCAGCGTTTGAACGGCTTCCTGGCCATGATGCTGTGCTGGACGGCGAACAGCGACAGCAGCAGCAGGTTGACGACGATCGCCTCGCCGGTCGGCCCGAACGAGGCCGAGTCGATCGTCTTCGGCACCCAGTTGCCGGTCACGAAGCCGACCGCATACAGGAACGTGCCAAGAAACACGACATAGGCGGCGACGCCGTAAAGCAGCGCAAGAATCCGTGGCATTGCTCGATCTCCTCGATCCTAGAGGTATTTCCCCGCGTCCCGGGCTGCGGGAGGCAGGTCGGACATGGTGATGATCCGGCCGGTGCCGGCGGGCGCGGCGTTGGCGCGCAGATGCCGGAGGATCAGCGCGCCGACCTCGGCCGGATGGGTGATCGCGGACATGTGGCCGGCGTTCCTGATCGTGCGGTGCCAGGCCCGCGGCAGCGTGTCCGCCAGGATCCGGGCGATGGCCCGCGACGGGCGCGGCGCGCGCGTGCCGCAAAGGATGAGCGTGGGAACCTCGATACCTGCGTAGGCGGCGAGCGCGGTCTTCTCCTCGATCAGGCTCCAGAAGTGATGCGCGACCTGGACCGACAGCTGGGCAAGCCGCGATTTCTTGACCTCGTGCAGGTCCTGCCAGTTGCCGGCGCCGCACCAGTAGTCGATGAAAGTCGCCATGCCGGCGCGGTAGTCGCCGCAGATGACGCCGCGGTTGACCGCCTCGGCGACGTCGCGGATCTCCTGCAGCAGATGCCCGGCCGCGGCGTCGTCTTTAAGGATGTGGAAGCAGCTGGGCTCGATGAGCGTGAGCGAGCGCAGCCGCTCGGGAAAGCTCAGCGCGAAGCGCAGCGCGACCGCGCCGCCATAGGAATGGCCGATCAGGTGGAAAGGCGCGTCATCGGGGGCGCTCGCGCTGATCGCCGCGGCTTCCTCGCAGAGGCTGAGCGGTCCGGCGCCGTCCCAGCGCCGGCGGGTGCCATGGCCGAGCAGGTCGATCGGCACGGCCCGAAATTCAGCGAGCTGTTCCATGAGCCCTCCGTATTGACGCGCCAGCCCCGCGGAGCAGGGCACCAGCACGACCTGGTCGGACGGGGCCGCGCCGGCTGCGCTTGGCCCGTTGGCGTCGAATGTTGACACTGGGGTCTCCCGGGCTGCGTTGCCGCGGCGTTCGCGAGGGGGGTTCACATAAGGCTTGACGATCCATGCGTCCAATTGAATGATTCGATTAATTCGATGAAGGAAATCGATTCATGCGCAGCGTCAACCTGGACCAGCTCCGCACACTCGAGACGGTGATCGGCCTGGGCAGCTTCACCGCCGCGGCCAAGCGCCTGAACCTTTCCCAGTCGACGGTCAGCGTGCAGATCCGCGAATTGGAACAGCGGTTCGGGCTGCGCCTGGTCGAACGGATGGGCCGCCGCGCCATGCCAACGCCCGCGGGGCGCGAACTGGTAGGCCATGCGCAGCGCATCGGCCAGGACGTGGAACTGGCCGCCCAGGCGATGCAGCGCCACCGCGACGGCTCGCTGGGCCTGGTCAGGGTCGGGACGACGACGACGGCACTGAACTATTTCCTGGCGCCGATCCTGCGGTCGCTGGGGCGCAAGCACCCCGACGTCGCGTTGTCGATCGTGATGGACACGACGGCCGGCCAAGCGGAGCGCGTGCTCAAGGACGAGATCGACTTCGGCGTCGTCAACCTGCCGGTGAAGGACCGCTCGCTGGTCGTCACGCCGCTGTGGCGCGAGGAGCTGATGGCCGTCTTTCCGCCCGAGACGGCCGGGTTGCCCCGCCACGTGACGCCGGAGTACCTGGCGCGGCACAAGTTGCTGCTGGAATCGCCGCGGGCGGTGGTCAAGTCGCTTGTGCTGGACTGGATCTCGCCGGCCAACCGGCAACTGCAGCCTGCCATGCTGCTCGACAATTTCGACACCATCCGGCGCATGGTTGCGGTCGGCCTTGGCGCATCGGTCATCCCCGTCTCGGTGCTCGAGGACGACCCGCGCGCCGGCGGCTTGGTCAGGCGGTCGCTCAAGCCGAAGCTGCACCGCACGCTGGGCCTGATCGCGCACAAGAACAAGGTGATGGGGCCGGCGCTGCAGATCTTTCGCGATGCGGTTCTCGCCACCAGCACCGCTGGCCGGGCGGGCACGTCGCGGGCGCGCCGTCCGTCATGATCGCCGGTGTCTGCAGGGCGCGGCCATAGCGGGTGGTGGCCGAAGTCATTGCGGCGGCGCGATTTTCGCCCGAGTTGCCGATGCTGAGACATTGGCTGAACGCGGGTATTCGAACGCTTCTAATTTGCTATTGCATATTAGAATAATTCCACTATATAGCAGCCCTGGCGTGTCGGCCGACGCTGGGGGCCAGGGTCGGAGATGCGCAGGAAATGACAGACCATCAGGAGAGCGATTCATGATCGGCGTCGGCCAGACGATTCCCGCGTTCAAGGTGACCGGCGTGAAGCCCGGCTTCATGCAGCACGAGGAGAAGGGCGTGAGCGCCTTCGAGGAGATCACCGAGAAGAGCTTCCCCGGCAAGTGGAAGGTCATCTACTTCTATCCGAAGGACTTCACCTTCGTGTGCCCGACCGAGATCGTCGAGTTCGGCAAGATCGCCAAGGATTGCGCGGACCGCGACGCGGTGGTGATGGGCGGGTCCACCGACAACGAGTTCTGCAAGCTCGCCTGGCGGCGCGACCACAAGGACCTGGCGAAGCTGAACCACTGGTCGTTCGCCGACACCACCGGTTCGCTGGTGGACGCGCTCGGCATCCGCTCGCCGGACGGCGTGGCCTATCGCGCCACCGTGATCGTCGACCCCGACAACGTCGTGCAGCACGTCTCGGTCAACAACCTGAACGTTGGCCGCAACCCGAAGGAGACGTTGCGCATCCTGGATGCGCTGCAGACCGACGAGTTGTGCCCCTGCAACCGCCAGGTCGGCGGCGAGACGCTGCGCCCGGCGGCCTGAGACAATTCCAGCTGATGGAGCGGAGGGCCGGGCGGGCATGCGCCCGTCCGGTCTCTTGCGCCCGGAGGATTCCATGTCGATCGAAACCCTGAAGTCGGCGCTGCCCGACTACGCCAAGGACATCAAGCTGAACCTGTCGGCCATCGCGTCCGACCAGACGCTGGGCGACCAGCGCCTGTGGGGCGCGCTGCTCGCCTCGGCGCTGGCCACGCGCCAGCCGCAGGTGATCGCCGCCATCGAGGCGGAGGCGCGCACGCGGATGCCGCCCGAGGCGATCGCCGCCGCCAAGGCCGCGCACGCGGTGATGGCGATGAACAACGTCTACTACCGCTTCGTCCACCTGGTCGCGGCCAGGGACTACGCGACCATGCCGGCCCGGCTGCGCATGAACGTCATGGCGAACCCGGGCGTGGACAAGGCGGACTTCGAATTGTGGTCGCTCGCCGTCTCGGCGATCAACGGCTGCGGCAAGTGCATGGACGCGCACGAGGCCGAATTGCGCAAGCACGGCCTATCCCCGCAGGAAGTGCAGACCGCGGTGCGCGCGGCGGCGATCGTCCATGCCGCCGCGGCGGTGCTGGACGGCGAGCCGGCCGTGGGCAGGGTCCAGGCCCAGGCCGCCTGATTCCCGCCACAAAGTTCGGGCCATCATGCCGGCATGATGGCCCGAACCTCGCGCGAAATATCGGCGTGATCGGCTTCGCCGTCCGGTCCTGCGGGCGGTTGGCGGCGGCGCTGCTGGCCTTCGCCGTCGCCTGGCCGTTCTACATGGGCTTCGCGCGCCAATCCGTGGACGAGGCGGTGCGCGCGGCGCTGGACGAGGCATTGCTCGCGGGACGCGGCGACGAACTGGCGCGGGCGGCGCTCGACCGCGGGGATGTCGACGATGCGTCGGCACTCGCCGATCTCGCGCGCGGACTCGGCCGGCCCCTGGCGGAAGGTGTCCTTGCCAAGCTCGAAGCGGCGCGCGCGGCCGAGGGCAGGGCGGGCGCCGGGCTGCAGCGCTGCGCGGAAGGCGCACTCTTCGGGACGATGCGCGACGCGGCGTCGGCGGCCTGCATGCTCGCCGTCGATTTCACGGTGCTGGGCGATCTGCGCGATATCGCGATCCAGGGCGGCGCCTGGGCCGCGGGGCGGGACTATGACCGCGTGATCCTCGGGCTGTCGGCCGTCGGGCTGGGCGCAACGGCGCTCAGCGCCGCCACCGCCGGGGCGGCGACGCCGGCCAGGGCCGGTCTGTCGCTGGCCAAGGCCGCGCGCCGCGCCGGCCAGGTGCCGCCCGCGCTGTTGCGCGCAGTGGCCACCGAACTGCGCTTGGTCGCAGCGGGCGGCGACGCGGCACGGCTGGCGCGTGCCGCGGGCGCGGTCGACGCGGTGCGCCGCGAGCACGGCGCGATCGAGGCCGCGCGCATGTTGCGCCATGCCGGCACGCTCGACGAGTTGGGCGACGTCGCGGGGATGTACGGCAGGTTCGGCCACATGGCGCGGCCGGTGATGGCGCTGACCGGGAGGACCTCGATCCACGCCTTCAAGGCCGGTTACAAGGTGCTGCCCACGGTTGGCCCTACGGTCTTGCTGCTCGTGGGCAGCGCGTTGCTGCTGGTCTTGGGCCTGGCCCTGCGCGGCGCAATCGAGCGGTCCGAACCGCGCCGGATCGAACCCTGGTTCTGAGCGCCACGCGTAGCCCGTCAGGGCGATGCGTGGTAGGCCCGGCAGGGATCGAACCTGCGACCACACCGTTATGAGCGGCGCGCTCTAACCAACTGAGCTACGGGCCCCGGGACGGGAGCGGACACTACCGCTCAGAAGCGCGGCGGTCCAGACGCGGCCGGCCGGGACCCCAGCGCCAGATGCGCGCCGGCGAAGTCGATCGCGCCGGTCGCGGCGTCCACGGACATCAAGTCCTCGCCGATCACCACCGGGCCGGCGAAGTCGCGCTTGACTTCCTCCAGCAGCGCGGGCTTGTAGAAGCTCGGCGGCACGAAATGGGTCAGCACCAGGCAGCCGACCCCGGCCTCGCGCGCCACCTTGCCCACCTGGTCCGAGACCGTGTGGTACGCCATGACGTTGGCCACCGTCTCGGCCGAGCGCACGCCCGGCACGACCGGCATCTCGCGGTGGATGAACACCTCGTGCACCAGCACGTCCGCGCCGCGCGCGGCCCGGATCAGCGCGGGGCAGTAACGCGTGTCGCCGCTGAGCGCGATCCTGCGCCCGCCGCCCGCGCACACGAAGCCGAAGGCGTGCTTGACCGGCTGGTGATCGACCTCCACCACGTCCGCGGCGATCGCGCCGATCTCAAGGCGCTGGCCGGGCGCGATCTCCGTCACCTCGACCTCCAGCGCCACGGTGGAAGGCCGGCGCTCATGCGCGATGCGCTGCTCGAGCTCCGGCTTCCACAGCGCCATCAGCCCGTCGACATAGCGCTTCGTGCCGGGCGGGCCGAAGACCCGCTGCGGCCGGTCGCGGCCCTGGTGCCAAGAGGAGATGACAAGCTGGAACAGGTCGACCAGGTGGTCGGAATGCAGATGCGTCAGCAGCAGCGCGTCGATCATGCGGCCCGGGCACCTCGCCGCCACCAGGCGCTGCGTCACGCCCGACCCGCAGTCCACCAGCACCGCCGTGTCGTCGTGGCGGATCACCTGTGCCGGCCCGAAGCGCTCGGCATGCGCGACGGGGCAGCCGGTGCCGAGCAGGGTCAGGCGCACGGCGCGAAGCCATATCCCTGGGCGTCATGCCCAGGCTTGACCCGGGCGCCCACGCCGACTTGGCGGCACGACGACGCATGAATGGCCGGATCCAGTCCGGCCATGACGGAAAGTGACGGAGCTAAGGGCACGTGGCTTAGGTGTCGAGGAAGCTCCTCAGCTTCCGCGACCGGCTCGGGTGCTTCAGCTTGCGCAGCGCCTTGGCTTCGATCTGGCGGATGCGCTCGCGGGTGACGTTGAACTGCTGCCCCACTTCCTCCAGCGTGTGGTCGGTGTTCATGCCGATGCCGAAGCGCATGCGCAGCACGCGTTCCTCGCGGGGCGTCAGGCTGGCGAGCACGCGCGTGGTGGTCTCGCGCAGGTTCGACTGGATCGCCGCGTCGAGCGGCAGCACCGCGTTCTTGTCCTCGATGAAATCTCCGAGATGCGAATCCTCCTCGTCGCCGATCGGCGTCTCGAGGCTGATCGGCTCCTTGGCGATCTTCAGGACCTTGCGCACCTTCTCCAACGGCATCATCAGCTTCTCGGCCAGCTCCTCCGGCGTCGGCTCGCGGCCGATCTCGTGCAGCATTTGGCGCGAGGTGCGCACCAGCTTGTTGATCGTCTCGATCATGTGCACCGGGATGCGGATGGTGCG
>CAYMTM010000165.1:0-10469 GCA_964393375.1 uncultured Rhodospirillaceae bacterium | reverse complement strand
CCGCTCACGGGCTGCAGCTCGCGCCGCCGAGAACGCAGAAGCGCGCACAGTGCGGATGGTTGAGCTTGACCGAGGCCGACGATTCGACCAGCTTTTCGCCCAGCTCGAACGCCGGATCGTAGGGCAGCAGGGTGCACGGCACCACCACCGGGCGTTCGGCGCCCCGGCGCTTCACTACCATGCGGGAGCTCGCGCACATCATCGCGTCGGGCGAACGCTTGAGGATGCCCCAGCACGCCGTGGTGATCTCCGGCACGTCGACCGCGGCGTCCATTTCGGGGAACAGGACGAGATGCGCCGGGTCGGCGGCGTCGAGGGGGATCCCGTGTTCGGCGAACAGCCGCTGATAGCCGCGCCGGAGGCTCGCTTCGTCCTCGTTCCAGGGCGTACGGCCGGCGATGCGCAAGGCGAAGCGGTTGCGCACCAGCCAGGCGACGCCCTCCATCGCCGGCTTCCAGCTCCGCTCGCCGCGCTCGAGTTGATGCAGGGGCTCGGCGTAATGGTCGATCGACACGCGGATGGTCAGCCGGTCGCCGAAACGCTCGCGCAGCGCCAGCAGCCCATTCGCGCGCTTCATCATCGGCTTCATCGCGTTGGTGAGCACCAGCACGCGAAAGCCGCGCGAAAGCGCCTCCTCCAGCATCGCAACGATGTCCGGGTTCATGAACGGTTCGCCGCCGGTGAAGCCGATCTCCTCGGTCGGCAGGTGCGCGGCCGCGATCTCGTCCAGAAAGGCGCGCGCCTCGGCCGCGGTCAGGTATTCCAGCCGGTCGTTGGTCGGCGACGACTCGATATAGCAGTTGCGGCAGGTCAGGTTGCACAGCGTGCCGGTGTTGAACCACAGCGTCTTCAGCGCGCGCAACGCGACGCTGGCGCGCCGCTCGCCCTTGGCGGTCACGTTAGGGTCGCGAAACTTCGCAGGGTCGAGCGGTCTGGCGCGGGCGGCGGCTGCGGCGGTCATGGCCGCACTGTGCATGGCTCCCGCGGCGGGGACAAGCGGTTCTGACGCGATCTTGATCGCCAGCGGCGGTAGTCCTCGGGCGTGTCGATGTCGTCGAGCGGAGCGAGCATCGCGACTTTCGCGCGCCCGAGGTTTGCCAGCGTGTCGGCAAGCGCATGGCGCGTCGACCAGCGCACGCGGTCGAACGGCGGCCGGCGATTGCGCAACCCGACCAGCCAATATCCGCCATCGGTCGCGGGGCCGAATACGGCGTCATGCGTCCGCAACAGGTCGAACGCTTTTGCGACGATTGCGGCCGTCAGGTCCGGCACGTCCGTCCCAACCAGCACGACAGGCCGGTTGTGATAGTGGCGGAACACCTGCGCCATCCGCGCGCCCAGGTCGCCGTTGCCCTGGTCGAAGCGGGGCAGGCCAAGGTGAGGCACGTCGCGATGCCTGAGCCCGGCGCCCGGCGCCAGCCATAGCGCGACGCGCCATGGCCTGTCCCCGGCAAGACGACGGATCAGCGTCGCCGAAAGCACGCGATGCAACCGCGTCGCCTCGACCCAGCCGATGCCCCGCGCCAGGCGCGACTTCACGGCCCCCAGTCGCGGCGCCTTCATGAACACGGCGAGGATCGCGCGTCGGCGCATCGCTAATAGATTCGCCGGATCAAGCGCGGCGGCAGGCCGGCATAGTAGAGACCCAGGCAAAAGAGATTGCGTGCCGAGCGGGCGATCCACCCGTCGCGCCGCCAGCGCTCGGCCGAGGTCAGCGCGACCGCGGGGAGTATGTCGATCCGCCGCCGGCCGATGCGGCGCACCAGGTCGACATCCTCCATGAGCGGCAACGGGCGATAGCCGCCGAGCCATTGGTAGAAGTCGCGCGCGATCAGCAGGCCCTGGTCGCCATAGGGCAGGCCGAGGCGCCGGCAGCGCCAGTCCACCAGCCGCTCGATCCGGCGCGCGGCGGGGCTCGGGTCGTCGAGCGCGAAGGCGAACGCGGCGGCGCGCTCAGCGTTTCGCGGCTCGTCCATGAACGTGCCGGCGGCACCCATCCAGTTTTCGCCGAGCGTAGTATCGGCATGCAGGAACAGCAGCCACTCACCCCGCGCGGCCGCCGCGCCTGCGATCAATTGCGGGCCCCGTCCGCGCGGAGCTGCGACGATCCGCGCGCCGCCCTGTTCGGCGATCCCAAGCGTCGCATCGCCCGAGCCGCCGTCGACCACCAGGATTTCGCCTTCGTGCTTTCCCCATGCGGGCCGCTGCAGCGCGGCAAGCGTCGCGCCAAGCTGCGCGGCTGCATTCAACGTGGGAATAACGACGCTCAACATCCCGTTATTACATAGCATTGTCACAGCACTGCGGGGACGATTCGTGGTCTCGTGCTTGAAGCGCACGAAAGCGCGATGCTAGATAAGGCCGACAAAGGCGGGCGCTTGCGCCGCCGCGACGATGCAATCGGGAATGATGGCCAAGTCAGCCGACGTGGAACTCGGCGCAAGGTTCGTGAAGACGAACGTGCCGAACATGGTCTGGATCGTGGAAAAGCTGTTCCAGCTCCCCTCCGAGCCGCCGCATGCGCGACTTTTCCGGGAGAACCAGCCGCGCGACAAGATCACCGTGTCGGTAGCCACGCTGTTCAACCCGCGATTCTTCCGCCGCGCGGCCTCCGGCTCGCGGCCCGCGTGAAACCGGGACGGGCTTGACGCCCGGCCTGCCGGGGCGCTAGGAGCATGCCCGGCCGATCCAGGGGGCATGGGCGGCCAAGCACGCGCAACAACATGAGGGAACACGGGCACATGCTCCGTCGCCGCCTTTTCGCTGCCGCGCTAGCGGCAGGCGTCCTCGCCTTCGTCGCCGCCGGCCCGGCCGGCGCCGAGACCAAGCCGATCAGCGGGGCCAAGCCGGTTTCGCCGCAGCCCGCGGCGGACAAGGTCAATCCGGGCCTTGCGGTGGTCTACTACTTCAACATGTTCAACAAGCTGAACGAGATCGGCAAGCTCGGCAAAGGCAAGCAGGGCGAACCGATCAAGCTGCTCGATCACAAGACCAACGACGGCAACGTCCTGACCGCCGATCGGTCGATGGGCGTCGGCGCCAAGATCACCGGGCTCATCAAGTTCGACCAGCCGGGCACCTACGTGTTCCACGTCAACTCGAACGACGGCGTGCGGGTGACCATCGCGGGCATCAAGACCTACGAGAACGACGGCGTGCATGCCGACGAGATGTCCGACCCCATCCCCTTCGTGGTGGACCAGCCGGGCTGGTACGAATTGGCCGTCGACTATTTCCAGAAGAAGGGCACCTCCGCGCTGCAGCTGTTCTGGACCCCGCCGGGGGGCGCCCAGGCGCCGGTGCCGGCCACGCAGTTCGCGCATTTCAAGGGCTAGGCTGGCGCACGGGACCGGGGTAATCTCCCACCGGCGATCGCAGGGGGAACGCCATGTGGAAAGCGATCCTGGTCCTGATGGCCATAACCACGGCCGATCAGCGCGTCATCGTCCAGCATCCGCTGGGCGACCGCAGCTTCGCCGCAAAGGCGGAATGCGACGCCTTCGTCGAAGGCTGGTCGAAGCAGGCCAAGCAGCCGGATCTGGTGCGCCTGGCGGAGGCGCGCGCGCCCGCCCACCGCGGCAGCATCAAGTGGGTGAACCTGATCGACGCGGGCTGCGCGGATCCGGCCTGGAGCGGCGCGTTCCCGGTCCTCAATGACGCCGAGGGCTTCCCGCCGCTGCCGGCCAGGGAAGCCAAGCCGCCGGGTCATCTGCCGTCGTTCACGCGCCAGCTACGCTAGGTTCGTTCCGCACCGGAAAATTGACCGAGTTGGCGATGAAGCACAGGCCGTGCGCCTCTTCGTGCAGGCGCTTGGCCTTCCCCAGGTCCGCGCCGGGACCGAGCGTCACCTTGGGGTGAAGCACCACCTCGACGAAGCGCATCTTGCCGTCCTTCGTGTCCATCATGCCGGTCGCCTCGTCGATGTAGGCCAGCACGGGCAGCTTCAAGCGTGCGCACAGCGCCAAGTAGGACAGCATGTGGCAGGAAGACAGCGCCACCACCAGCAGCTCTTCCGGGTTCACCAGCCCGGGATCGCCGCGGAACGCCGGATCGGCCGAACCCCTGAACGACGGCTTGCCCGGCAGGTCGACTCGGTACTCGCGCGAATAGGCCTGGTAGCTGGTGGTCGGGCCGGCCGCGGGGCCGATCCATTCCAGCGTGGCGCGGTAGGTGTGCACATGCGCCCTAGCCATCGGTTTCCCGCTTATCGCCCGAGCGGCTGAACGTAGCAGAAGCCGCTGCGCGCCAGCACCTCCAGGCACAGCGAGCGCGCCTCGTTCTCGGTCGCGAACGGTCCGGCCATCACCCGCACGAATTTGCCCTTGGGGCCCAGGTCGACTTCGCGCAGCAGCGGCCCGGGCGCGTTGTTCAGCAGGTCGATATAGCGCGCCTTGAAGCGTTCCCAGGCGCCCGAGGCGTTCGCCAGGCTGCGGAACGCACCGAGCTGGGCGCCCCAGCGTTGGGCGGTGGCAGCGCCCGCCGGCGGGCGCGGGGAAGGCGCGACGGCAATTGGCGGAACGGCGGGCTGGACCGGCGCCGCCGCACGCGGCGGCGGCTCCAGCGGGGCCTGGGGGACGGCGGGGGGCATGGGGGCAGTCGGAAGGGCGGGCGGTGCGGCGGCCGTCGGGGGCGCAGGCTCCGGCGCGGCCGGTGCCGGGGCGGCCTGGGGCGGAGGCTCCTTGGGCTTGGGCGGCTCCTCGCAACCGCAGCCGGGCAGCCAGCTGCACCCCGCCAACAAGGCAAGGATCGCGCCGCTAGCTGCCGCGCGGGCCCAGGAAACCCGTTTCGGCGCAGCCCCAATCGTTGCTGCCGGCAACCACACCCCCTTGTGCGCCGGCCGGCGCCGAGGATCGACGCCGTTAAGCCAGGTGACTCAAAATATGGGGGATGTATGCCCGGAGCAACGCGAAATGTTGCGAATCAGGAGCCTGTGCGTGGAATTTATACCAGGATGTTTACGGTGGAACCGCGCGGCGGTGGGTTTTGGTTGGGCTGGGCGGCCTGCTGGGTCGCTATTGCGATCATGGCCGCCACGGCCTGCTCGGCCTGGGCCTGCTGCTTGATCGCCAGGTTCTGGACCACGGCCTGGCGCTGGACCGCCAGGGTCCCGAGGCCGGGCGCCGGTTGGGAGTTGGAAGCCGGGATGAAGCTGGACAGAATCGAACCGATGCTCAAAGCGGAATCTCCGCGACGCTGGGGCCGTTTCCCCTCCGGTTGCGCCTGGCGCCTTGCGGCGATAGGGTGCGCGCCCCGGCGCCCGGCATGGCCCGGCGCCACCTTGTTCCTAAAACTTTAAGAAAAGGTAGCCAAGCCCGTGAAACACGCCCGCTTCACGACCCTCCTGGCCGCAGTCGCCATGTCGGCTTCGATCAATGGCGCGGCCAATGGGGCCGACCCCGAAAACACGCTGTTCATGGACCTGGAATACGGCCGCGTGGTGATCGAACTCAGGCCCGATCTCGCGCCCGGCCATGTCGCGCGCATCAAGGAGCTCGTGCGGCAGAAGTTCTACGACGGCACGCCGTTCCATCGCGTGATTCCCGGTTTCATGGCCCAGGGCGGCGATCCGCAGGGCACCGGCATGGGCGGCTCGGGCAAGAAGCTGAAAGCCGAGTTCTCGAAGGAGCCGCACGTGCGCGGGACGGCCTCGATGGCGCGCGCAAACGACCCGAACAGCGGCGACAGCCAGTTCTTCATCTGCTTCGCGCCGGCACCCTTCCTCGACGGCAAGTACACCGTCTGGGGCAAGGTCGTGCAGGGGATGGAGTTCGTCGACAAAATCAAGAAGGGCTCGGAGGCCAACAACGGTGCGGTCAGCAATCCGGACAGGATCAAGCAGATGCGCGTCGCCGCCGACGTGAAGGGTTGATTGTCGGTTCCACCATGGCCGGACTAGTCGCAGTAGGTGGCCGCGTCCTCTGCAGCGCAGCGGCGCTCGCCCTGGTGGTTCTGCTTGCCCAGGCCCCGGCCGTGGCGCAGGACAAGATGCCGAAGACCGATCCTGAAAACACGGTCTACCTCGACATCCTGTATGGCCGGATCGTGATCGAGCTCAGGCCCGAATTGGCACCCAAGACCGTCGCGCGGTTCAAGGAACTGGTGCGCCAGAAGTTCTATGATGGCCTGACGTTCCACCGCGTGATTCCCGGCTTCATGGCGCAGGGCGGCGATCCCAAGGGCGATGGCAGCGGCGGCAGCGGACAGAACCTGCCGGCGGAGTTCTCCAGGGAGAAGCATGTGCGCGGCACGGTGTCGATGGCGCGCCGGGCCGACGATCCGAACAGCGCCGATTCGCAGTTCTTCATCGTGATTCGCGAATCGAACGAGCTGGACGGCAAGTACACGATCTTCGGCAGGGTCGTGGCCGGCATGGATTACGTCGACCGGATCAAGAAGGGCTCCAGGGCGCTGGACGGCCGCGTCGTCACCAACCCTGAAAAGATAATCCGTATGCAAATGGCGGCCGACGCGAAGCCCAAGTAGACGGACCCGGGTGCCTGGGCGAGGCCTGATTGTGTATCCTCGCCCGTCGTTGATGGCGGGGCCGTCCCGCCGGAGCGCCGAGCCATGCCATTTGCCAAGCGTGACGCTGCGGGCCGCATCGTCGCCCTGACCGCTGAGCCCGAACCGGGCGCCGAGGAGGCGGTCGGAAGCGACAATCCCGAGGTTATCGATTTTCTGCGCGGCAAGGACGCATCCGATGCGCGCCGGGACCGCCTGGCGGCGGTCGACGGCCAAATGGCGCGCGTCACAGAGGATCTGATCGACGTGTTGGTCGCCCGCGGCGTGCTGATGTTCACCGACCTGCCGCCCGCCGCACAGCGCAAGCTGATCGAGCGCCAGCGCCTGCGCCAGCAGCGCGAGGCAACGCCGCCCGGCTTCGTCCCGCCGGACGACGACGCGTTGATCTGACGGGCTCCCCAAAAAAGCGCGAGGCGGGACGACCATTCAGGCCGTCCCGCCTCGACACCGTTTGTCCGCGCCAATGCCGCCATGCGAGATCGGGGGGCAACGCTAAACGCCTGAAGGGGACAGGCGCCGGCGGCAATCGCAGACTGGGGGCCGGGGAGGGGGCACCGGCCGCTCGGGAAGCCTAGTCGGTCCGCCGCTAACACAGGGTTAATTTCGGCAGGAAAAGTTACATCAGCGATTGAAAGCTCAGAACCACGCAAAGAAGCGCGGCCGATATTGTCTCGCATTTTATCGAGATTGTTGCGACCGGCTGGGTACGGCTGTGATGAACGCGACAGGACCCTGTGGAATCCATGGGTGGCCGCCGCCGGGCCGCCTGACGGCGGCTATAAACGAGACGGCCGTCCGGTCGCGGCGACGGGGAGGCAAGCTGTCGGCAACGGTTTCGGACGCGGTTCATTCATCGCAGTCGCGCGCCCCTAAAGATGCCGGGTCCGGCACTTCACCTGGCGATCCCTTATCGCCGAGGACGAAACTCCGGCCGTGTCGCGGTCCGGTTGGTGCGTGCGATTAAGGCGTCGCGACCCGGCTGCGGGGCAATACCGGCCGGACTCCGCAGATAAACATTTGCACGAAATCTTGCGCCAGGAGCAACTTGTCATGTGCGGCGCGAATATGCCATCAATACTTGAAAAATGGGGAGCAGTGCGGAAGCGCTGCAAGAGGGCGGGACTCCGAACTCCACGTGGTTTCGACCGTTGGCCTGGATTTCGACGAGCAACGCCTCGGCGTGCGCGAAAGTCTGCCGCGCTGGCCGGTAGTGGCGGCGGCTCTCGTTTTCGCCTGGCTGTCCGTCGTCGTGCAAGGCTTCAGCATCGGCAACAACAATATCTTCCACTTGCCGATTGTATTCGACTGGTCGGACAAGCCGGACTTTCGCGACGACGCGTTTGTCCGGTCCTTGCGGTTCTTCGTCTCGGGATTTTGGATCGCGGCGCGGTTCCTGGTGTCGGAAAGCGACTATGAGATCAAGTTCTACCTCGCACACGTGCTCGTACGCTGGGCGACGATACTGAGCCTGCTGTTCGCTACGAACGTTACGATCCCGCTGGCCCCCGGCATGCAGACCGTCGCGGCCCTGCTGCTTGCCCTGACGCCCATGCTCAGAGGAGTCAGTCATGTCGGCGAGGGCGACCTCTTCATCTCCTATTTTTCACATACTGAGCTCACGCACCCGCTGGTGTTGGTCTGTCTCTCACTGTCCATTCTCGGACGGATCGATATCGCGTTGGCGCTGAACGGCGTCGTATTCGACATCAACGCGTTTGTGGCGTTCTGGAATGCCGTGGCAATTGCGGCGGTCGTGCTGGCGCTTGTTGTTTTCCGGCGGATCGATGCACGCGTGCTGTTGGGACGGACAGCGGCAGGGTTGGCGGCATTCCTGGTGCTGGCGTTGCCGGTTGCGATCTGGATCGGGTTGGCGCTTCAAGGCCGGCCGGCCTACGATGAGTTCGACTTTGTGGCCTATCTGCGCGAATACTGGCCGCATCACTTCCTGATCGAGGCGGCCAGCTCGCGCGGCCTCCTGACGCTGATTGCCGTGACTGCGGCGGGGTTCATCGCGTTCGCACAATTGGGACACCCGGGACGAATCTGGCAGTTTGCCCTTCTTGGCCTTTGCTTCCTATTCATGGTCGGCGTTGTCCTCCCGGCAGTCACGCGCGCGCCGCTGTTGCTGAATCTGCATCTCCTGCGCGTCACCCAGATCATCCAGTTCCTGGCCCTATTGGGATACGTCGCCCTGGCGCTCAAGTGCCTCGGCGCGGAGGGGTTCACGCGCATGAGCGGCGCGGCATCGCTCGTCATCCTGTCTTTACCGGTCCCTGCGGGTATGCTGGCCGGCGTCGCCTTGATCCTGCTGGCGTCGCGCGCGACCTATGCCTACCCGCTTGGGGCCATCGCGATCGCTTTCCTTCTGCTTACCGCGGACTATGAATGGCCGCGGCAGACGGCGATCACGGGCGTTGTAGCCTTGATCTGTGTCGCAGCGATTGCATGGCGCGCGAGATTCCCGAGCGTCGTCCTGCCAAACCGCGCTTGGTTGCTGTCGTTGGTTCTTGCGGTCGCCGCGCTCTCGGCGGCCGCCCACTTCCGCGATCGGACTGCCAAGAGCGGCACAAGGATCGCGGACCTCCGTGCTATCGCGCACTGGGCCAAGGAGACAACCGATCCAGCTAGCATCTTCCTTGTGCCGCCTGACGACGCGCAGGGTACGCCCGTTTTTCAGATCGTATCGCATCGTCGCATCTGGGTGGATTGGAAGCGCGGTGCTGCCGTCATGTGGATGCCCGCATACTATGGCGAATGGTCCACCCGCTTGCGCGAGGTGCGCGCGCTGCGTTCGGGCGCCGAGCGCCTTCGCTATGCTTGCGCCAACGCGATCGACTATGTGCTTCACGACAAGCGTGACGCCGGTATCCCGCTTGGCGCATCCGTCGCAGTCGAGAACGACCACTACGGTGTCTTGGATGCACCGCGATCCTGCGCGTTGGCGCGCAAAGGCAACGCGCCGTGAGCGCATGTCTGCCCTATGGATTGAAGCTGCACCGCGGATGCCGGCGCCCGAGATGTCGCGGCATTGACTGCCTGCATGCGTTCGCCGTTCCCATGGCCGGATGCTCGACCGATGCCTAGCCCCGCGCGATGGACGCCGGCCGACGCGGCCATGACGACACTGTGCGCCGCCGTCCTTGCAGGCGCCGTCGCGATGGAGATCGTCTGCCGCAAGTATGGATGGACCGGGCCGTATTGGATCTTCATGTCCCCCGACTTCTTCGTCCAATATGGCCTCATATCCTTGACGATCTTTCACGCATGGATTGCGAGAAGCTGGCGCGAGACGGTCGCAATCGTGATCGCAGCCGTGGCGTCGGCTGCCGCAATCCGGTGGGCAGGCCCGGCTTTCGTCCGAACCAATGGACAACTAGCGGGGTACTCTGCCGGGCTTGGCAGTGCGATCGTGCAGCTTTGGTGCATTGTCGCCAGGGCCGGCGACCGTGCGACCTTGCTGACGCGACTCAGATTGGCCCGGGAATGCGCGACGATTGCGGTTGCCGTCGCGATGCCGACCGCATTCCTGTCGTTTTCGGCGTCGTTGAACCCCACATTGGACCATCTCGTCGCACAGTTCGACGACGCGTTGGGCATTCGCATCGTGTCGCTCGTGCGGCAGACGATGGCGCTTTCGCCGGCATTGCGAGAGTTCATGAATTGGATGTACGGGGCAACACCGGCGCTGATCGCCATCGGGACTGCATTGCAGCGAACGGCGTTCCCGCCGGTAATGCTGACGGCATGGGTCGCCGCGGCGGTCGGGTTCCCGCTGTATTTCCTTGTCCCCGTGGCAGGGCCGCCGTTCACGTTTCCGCAGTACTATGCGTCGATTTGGCCACTCGCCGACCCGGAATTTCTGACTGCTCCACATGGCGAGGCACTGCGGCCGCGAAACTGCATGCCCTCGGTTCATGCCGCCTGGGCCTATTTTGTCATGTTCGGCG
>CAYMTM010000164.1:0-10508 GCA_964393375.1 uncultured Rhodospirillaceae bacterium | reverse complement strand
ATGGCGAGCGCGCGGGCGATCGCCACGCGCTGCTGTTGGCCGCCCGACAGGCGCGCGGGATACTCCTTGGCCTTCTCGGAAAGATGCACGCGGGCGAGGCACTCCTCGCCCAGCGCCGTGGCTTCCCTGCGCTTCATGCCCAGGACGCGGATCGGCGCCTCGATCACGTTGCCCAGCACGGTCATGTGCGGCCACAGGTTGAACTGCTGGAACACCATGCCCAGGTCGCGGCGCATGCGGTTGATCTCGGAGATCGGCCGCTCGCGGCCGTCGGTGTGGCCCATCGGCTCGCCGTCGATATAGACCTCGCCGCCGCTCGGCTTTTCCAGGCGGTTGATGCAGCGCAGGAGCGTGCTCTTGCCCGATCCGCTGGCGCCGATCATGCAGACGACGCTGCCGCGGTGGACGTCGAACGACACGCCGCGCAGCACCTCGAGCGTGCCGAAGCTCTTGCGCAGGTCGACCACACGTATCGCGGGAATCTCCGCCATCGAAGGAGCCCCCAGCCCGCTCGTCGTCCCGCCCCTTGCGCGCGGCCAGGTGGCGTGATGAACTTGTTAGCGCTTTCATGATGTCCAACCGCCGGCCGATTGGCAACACGCGATGACGTCTCCTCCCGCCCGCATCGGCGCTTCGATCGACGAGATCGACACGCCCGCGCTCGTGGTCGATCTCGACGCCTTCGAGCACAACCTCAGGAAGCTGGCCGATTTCGCGGCCAAGGCCGGCGTGGGGCTGCGCCCGCACGCCAAGACGCACAAATGCCCGGCGGTCGCGCTGAAACAGATCGCGCTGGGCGCGGTCGGCCAGTGCTGCCAGAAGGTCGGCGAGGCCGAGGTGCTGGTGCGCGCCGGGGTGAGGGACGTGCTGGTCAGCAACCAGATCGTGGGAATCCACAAGCAGCGCCGGCTGGCGGCGCTGGCCAAGGACGCGTCGATCTCGGTGTGCTTCGATGCGCCCGAAGTGGTCGAGGCGACGGGCGCAGTGGCGCGCGATTTCGGCGTCACCCTCGGCGCGCTGGTGGAGATCGAAGTCGGCATGCAGCGCTGCGGCGTGGCACCGGGCGAGCCGGCGCGCGATCTGGCGCGTCTTATCACAAAGACGCCGGGCCTGCGCTTCCGCGGCCTGCAGGCCTATTGCGGCACTGCCCAGCACCTGCCGACCTACGCCGAGCGCCAGCAGGCGATCGTCCGCGCGGCAGACGCCGTGCGCCAGACCGTGCAGATGTTGAAGCAGGACGGCATCGCCTGCGAGCTGGTGACAGGCGCCGGCACCGGCACCTACGAATTCGAGGGCACCAGTGGCCTGTGGAACGAATTACAGGCCGGCTCGTACGTGTTCATGGACACCGACTATGCGCGCATCGGCGGCAAGACCTCGAACCGCTACAATGATTTCGAGCACAGCCTGTTCGTGCTGGCGACGGTGATGAGCGTGCCGGCGGCGGACCGCGCGATCGTCGATGCCGGTCTGAAGTCCTACAGCGCCGAAAAGGGCCCGCCCTGGGTGCACGGGCTGGAGGATGTCGAGCAGATCGGCATCTCCGACGAACACGGCAAGCTGAAGGTCGGGCCCAAGGCCAAACGGCTGAAGCTCGGCGACAAGGTCATGCTGATACCCGGGCACTGCGATCCGACCGTCAACCTGCACGACTGGTATGTCGGCGTGCGCGGCGGGCGGGTCGAGGCGCTGTGGCCGATCGCCGCGCGCGGCGCCAGCACCTGAGCTGATTGTTCCGAGGAGCAAACGGGGAGAGCGATCATGAGCGACACAGGCACAAGCAAACGCGATTTCCTGAAGGGCGCCGCTACCTTGGGCGCGACCGCCGGCGTCTTCGCCGCGGCGGCGGGAACCACGATGGCGCCGCGCGAGCTGCTGGCGCAGGTGCTCGAGACCGGCGTGCGCGAGGACTCCACGCTCGCCAAGATCCGCAAGGACGGCGTGCTGAAGGTCGGCTACGCCCAGACCGGGCCCTGGTTCTACAAGGACGCCAAGACCGGCGAGCTGGGCGGCATCTACAAGGACGTGGTCGACCGGCTGTGCAAGGAGCTGGAGATCAAGCCCGAATACAAGGAGGTGACCTGGGCCAACTCCACCGTGGGCCTCAGGCGCGGCGACTACGACCTGTTCGGGTCGTCCTTGACCTACACCATACCGCGGGCGCTGGTCGTCAACTATATCGGGCCGCTCTATTCCAAGGGCAGCCTGTTGATGATCCACAAGGACAACGCGGGCAAGTTCAAGACCGCCGCCGACTTCAACGATCCGAGCGTGACGTTCTCGGTGGTGGCGGGCGGCAGCGAGGAGCCGCGCATCCCGGTGATCTGGCCCAAGGCGAAACTGATCACCACCGCCGGCCAGGTGGTGCTGGGCGCCGAGCCGGTGCGCGCCAAGAAGGCGGACGTATGGATGAGCGGCGACAGCGACGTGCTGCTGTTCGCCAAGCGCAACGCGAGCTGGGCCATGGTCATCGAGCCGGACAAGCCGATCGACAAGCGCCCGAACACCTGGGCGGTGCGCTACGGCGACGCGGAATGGAAGGCATTCCTGGACTTCTGGGGCGCCTTCGTGGTGGTCAACGGCGAAATGGACCGCCTGTTCAAGCACCACATGGAGAAGCTGGGCGCGGCATAGCCGGCAAAGTCGGGGGGCGGGCGCCGTCCCGCCCCCCGCCGCCAACGCCAGGGAACCGCAGCGGGCCGCATGATCATCGACTGCCACGCCCACGTCTTCCAGCATTGGCAAGGCGCCTGCGGCCATCCCAGCAAGTCCATCCATCTCAAGTACCTGCAGTAGGTCGTCACGCGTCCGGCCGCGCGCGCATATCGCGCGCGCGACGGCAAGGAGGTGAAGCCCACCATGCTGTTCCGCCCGGACGACAACACCTGGGCGGGGCTGGCCGACGTGAATTTCCGCGTCGGGCAGAACGGCCAGCTCGCTTTCACCTGGGAGGGCGAGGACTACTACGTGCAGTACATGCCCGTGGGCATGCAGGAGATCGTCTGCCCGCCCGAGTTCATGATCGCCCAGATGATCGAGGCCAAGGTGGATCACTGCATCCTGCAGGCCGGCGGCGGCTACGGGCGGATGAACGACTACAATGCCTTTGCCCAGTCGGCCTACGGGTCGCGCTTTACCGGGCTGTTCCACATCGACGAGGGCGTGGCCGATAGGCCTGACGAGCTGGCCGAAGTCGATCGCGCGGTGAGGAAGCTGGGACTCAAGGGCCTCTATTACGGCCACGATATGTCGCGCCACGGCTATGCGCGCAACGTCGACCACAGGGATTTCGCGCCTTTCTGGGAGAAGATCGCCGGCTACAAGCTGCCGGTGTTCCTCGAACTGTCGTCCACGCCCAATTACGACAGGGCGAGCTACCTTGCGAACCTGAAGGCGCTGGACGCCGTGCTGCGGCGCCACAAGACCACGCGGTTCCTGTTCGTGATGGGGCCGTCGGTGGCGTATTTCGCGCCCAAGGGAACCTGGGAGATCCCCGAGGAGGCGATGACGGTCTACAAGCGCGACAACCTTCAGCTCGAAGTGATGTTCCCGATCACCTGGGGCGGGGTCTGGGACTATCCCTATCCCGAGGCCCAGGCGCTTATCCGCGGGATGCGCGACCTGTTCGGCGCCAGCAATCTGCTGTGGGGCTCGGACATGCCGAACGTCGAGAGGTTCTGCACCTACCGGCAATGCGTGGACTACGTGCGCCGCCACTGCCCGTTCTTGAGCGCGGCCGAGAAGGACAAGATCCTGGGCGACAACGCCGCCGATCTTGTCGGCCTGAAGCGCTAGGTCCGGCGGATGGCCACGCGCATCGGCATCGATATCGGCGGCACCTTCACCGACCTGGTGTTTCTGGTGCCGGGCGGCCGGGTCGAGCGCGCCAAGGTGCTGTCGACGCCGCAGGACTACTCCCTCGGCATCGCCGCCGGCATCGAATCCACGCTGGCCGCAGGCGCGCTGCGCATCGACGACGTGGCGCAGATCATGCACGGCACGACCGTCGCCACCAACGCAATCCTCGAGGGCAAGGGCGCGCGCGTCGCGCTGGTCACTACCCGGGGATTCCGCGACGTGCTGGAGATCCGCCGGCTGCGCATGCCGGTGCTCTACGACATACGCTGGCGCAAGCCCAGGACCCTGGTCCCGCGCCGCCTGCGCTTCGAGGTCGCCGAGCGGATCGACCAGGAGGGCAGGGTGGAGCGCGCGCTGGACGAGGCCGAGGCGCTGAAGGTGATCGAGCGGGTCCTGGCCGAGAAGGTCGATGCGATCGCGATCTGCCTGCTCAATTCCTATGCCAACGGCGCACATGAGCGGCGGATCGCCGAACTGATCCGCGCGCGCGACCAGAGAGTGCCGATCACGCTGTCCAGCGACCTGTTGCCGGAGATCAAGGAATACGAGCGCACCAGCACCACGGTGGTGAACGCCTATGTGCTGCCGATCGTGCGGCACTATCTCGAGCGGCTGCAAGCGCGCCTGCGCGAGCGCGCCGTGTCGCGGCCGCTGACGATCATGCAGTCGAGCGGCGGGGCAATGAGCGCGGCGGCGGCGGCCGAGCGCCCGATCCATATCATCGAATCCGGCCCGGCGGCGGGCGTGGTGGGAGCGGCCGAGCTCGCGCGCCGGCTCGGCGACCTGAGCCTGCTCAGTTTCGACATGGGCGGCACCACCGCCAAGGCGGCGCTGGTGGAGCGCGGCCGGTATCTGCGCGTCGGGTCGCTGGAAGTGGGCGGCGGCATCAACATCGCCGGGCGCCTGTTGAGCGGCGGCGGCTATCACGTCCGCGCGCCCGCCATCGACATCGCCGAGGTTGGCGCCGGCGGCGGCAGCCTGGTGCGGCTCGACGCGGGCGGGGGCCTGAAGGTGGGGCCGGAAAGCGCGGGCGCCGTGCCGGGGCCGGCCTGCTACGGCCAGGGCGGCGGCGAGCCTACGGTCACCGACGCCAACCTCGTGCTCGGTTTCATCAATCCGGTGGCGTTGGCCGGCGGCGGCCTGCCCGTGCAGCGCGATCTGGCGGTCGCGGCGCTGGGGCGGACGGTGGCGAAGCCGCTCGGCCTGAGGCTGGAGGACGCGGCCTGGGGGGTGCATCGCGTGGCCAACGCCGCCATGGCGCGGGCCTTGCGCGCGGTATCGACCGAACGCGGCCACGACCCGCGCGACTTCGCCATCCTGGCCTTCGGCGGCAACGGGCCGGTGCACGCGGCCACGCTGGCGCGGCTGCTGGAGATCCGGCGGATCCTGGTGCCGCCGGTGCCGGGCCTGTTCAGCGCGCTCGGCATGCTGTTCCCGGAGGTGGAGCGGCACTACGTGCGCACCTTCAAACGCAACCTCGCCGGGCTCGATGCGGCCGCGCTGGAGGAGGTCTATCGCGCGCTGGAGCAGGAAGGCGGCGCCGCGCTGGCCGAGGAGGGCTTCGCCCCGTCGGCAAGGCGCTTCGAGCGGCAGATCGACCTGCGCTATGCCGGCGCCAATTCCGAGCTGACCGTCGCCTATCCCGCGGACGGCGACCGGGCGGTCCTACTGCGCGCGCGCTTCGGCGCGGCGCACGAGCGCCAGTACGGCTACCGCTCCGATGAGGAGGCGATCGAGACGATGAACCTGCGCGTGATCGCGCGCGGCCTTGCCGACGCGGCGCACGTGCCGGAGCGGCTGAGCCTGGCGGCCGGGACGCATCCCGGAACCGGCGCGCGGCAGGTCTATTTCGGGCCGGAGACGGGCTGGGTAAAGGTCCCGGTCGCGACGCGCGCCGAGCTCGGCGAGGGATGGCGGCAGGGACCGCTGCTGGTCGAGGAATTCGACAGCACCACCGTGGTTCCGCCGGACGGCCGCGCGCGCCGGATCGCCTGGGACACGATCGAGATCGTGCTGGGCTAGGCGATGGTGCAGGCACAGGCATCGAGCGAGGCGGTCCTGCGCAAGGACATGCTGCGCACGCGCGACCCCTTCGCGCTGGAGCTGATCAAGAACGCGCTGGTGACGCTGGCCGACGAGATGGCGCTGACCGTCTCGCGCACCGCGCGCAGCTTCGTGGTGAAGGAGGCGCTCGACTTCTCTACCGCCCTGTTCATGGCCGACGGATCGCTGATCGCCCAGGGCACCTGCCTGCCGTTCCATCTCGGCGCCATGCCGTTTGCGGTGCGTTCGGTGGTGAACGCCTTCGGCGGACGCATCCGCCCGGGCGACCTGTTCATCACCAACGACCCCTACGACGGCAGCACGCATCTGCCCGACATCGTGCTGGTGAAGCCGATCCACCACGCGGGCGCGCTCCTGGGATTCTCCTCGGCGCTTGCGCACATGACCGATATCGGCGGGCGGATTCCCGGCGGCAATGCCAGCGATTCGACCGAGGTCTACCAGGAGGGCCTGCGCATCCCGCCCGCGCGCCTGTGGCACCAGGGCGAACCGGACGAGAACCTGTTCCGCCTCATCGAGCGCAACGTGCGCGTGCCCGACAAGGTGATCGGCGACATCCGCTCGCTGATCGCAGCCTGCCTGGTCGGCGAGCGCGAAATGGTCAAGCTGGCCGAGCGCTACGGCGCGGCGGCGTTCGCGCAGTATTGCGTCGACTTGCTGGACTACACCGAGCGATTCACGCGCGCCGAGATCGCCAGGCTGCCGAAGGGCACCTGGCGGTTCGTCGACCATCTGGACGGCGACGGCATAGACCCGCGCCCGATCAAGTTCGTCGCCACCATCACCATCGGCGCGGACGACATGACGATCGATTTCACCGGCACGGCGCCGCAGGTGCGGGGCGCGATCAACTGCGTCTATCCCTTTACCCTGTCTACGGCGCTGGCCTGCGTCAGGTCGATCGTCGACCTGTCGATCCCGAACAATGCCGGCTATTTCCGCCCGATCAAGGTGATCGCGCCCGAGGGCACGATCGTCAACCCGCGTCCGCCCGCGGCGGTGGCCGCGCGCGGCATCACCGGCATCCGCATCGCCGACACGGTGTTCGGCGCGCTGGCCCAGGCCGTGCCGCATCTGATCCCTGCCGCGGGATCGAACCTGCCCGAGGTGGGCGTCTCATTCGGCGGCACCGACGCCAATGGGAAATCCTTCGTCTACCTGGAGTTCCTGCTCGCTTCCTGGGGCGGCGGGCCGGACCGCGACGGCATGGACGCCTGCACGGGCACGCTAGTGAACTACTCCAACACGCCGGCCGAAATGGTGGAGGCGGACCTGCCGATCGCGGTCGAGCATTACGGCTTCGTTGCGGACACCGGCGGGGCGGGGCGGTTCCGCGGCGGGCTCGCGCTCGAACGCCACCTGCGTTTCAAGGCCGAGGACGCGGTGCTGCAGATCCGCTCGGACCGGCGCGATTTCCGTCCGTACGGGCTTTTGGGCGGCGGCGAGGGCGCCGCGACGGACGTCACCATCAAGCGCGCCGACGGAATGGTCGAGCAGTTCCCGGCGAAGTTCCTGACGCGTGTGCATCGCGGCGACGTGTTCCGCGTCCGGCTCGCGGGCGGCGGCGGTTACGGCGACCCGCTGGAGCGCGATCCGGCCGCGGTGCTGGCCGACATGCTGGAGGAGAAGATCACGGCCGCCCATGCGCGCGCCGCCTATGGCGTGGTCGTGGCGGGCGACCCGACGCGCGTCGATGCCGCGGCGACGGCCGCGCTGCGCGCCGAAATGCGCGCGCTGCGGACGACAGGTCGCTAAGCCGCTAAGCCGCGGGCTGCACCGTCGGAGCCTCGTGGCCGGGACGCAGCAGGAAGTTGCGCACCAGGAACTCGCGGTACTGGCGCACCTCCTGGTCGACGCGCGCCTGGTCCCAGCCCATCTCGGCCGCCACCGCGCGCGCGGCGGTTTCGGCGGCCGCATAGCCCATGGTCGCCGTCCAGCCCGCGCCGACCCGGCGGAACATCAGGTCGATCAGGTTGACCGGGTGCTCCTTGGCCGCCGCCTCTTTCAGGTCCGATAGCTTGATCGACGTGAAATCTTCGAGCAGCGGCGGAGAGTTCTGGTTCTCCGCGAACAGCCGCGCGCCGTAGTCGATCGCCTGCGGCGCGCGCGACGGCCGGATCCTCGACGCCACCAGCGCGGTCATCTCGGTGCCCGCTGAGCGGTGGGTCATGATCGGCCCCGCGGTCATTGCGTAGACGCCCGGCATGCCGTCGCCGGCCAAATCGTGCACCTCGCGCGAGCGCTTGCCCTTGGGGAAATTCTCGTCCGCGCCCAGCGGCCGCACACCCGCCCAGGAATACAGCACGTGGTCGCGCTTGAGCCCCAGGCTCGGCAGCATGTAGTTGGCCTCGTCGATCAGCCAGTCGATCTCGCGGTCGAGCGGGCGGATGTCGTCGGGATCGCCTTCGTACAGCGTCTCCGTCGGACCAAAGAAATGCAGCCCGCGCCAGGGGATGCAATAGAACGGCTCGTTCTCGCGGTTGATGGTGACGAGCCCGTACTCGCGGCACTCCGGCGGCAGCCGCACGACGATGTGCGAGCCCTTGGTGCCGTTGATGCGTCTGCGTGCGGCCGTGCCGGCCGTTGCGTTCACGCGGTCGACCCAGATGCCGGCCATGTTCAGCACGATCTTCGCCCGCACCCGCGCCGTGGCGCCCGGGACCAACTGGTCGGCCAGCGTCAAGACCCATCCGTCCTGGCCGTCGCGTTGCATGGCCGCCAGCGCCGTGTAGTTGCGCGCGACCGCTCCCATCCGCTCGGCGTCGAGCACCGCCTCGATCACCAGGCGCTCCGCCCACTCGTAGCGGTATTCGGTGAAGATCGCCAAGCCCCGCAACCGTTCACGGTCACGCAGCCAGCGCGCCAGCGGCGTGTGGCCGATCTCGGTTTTCGGCACGCTGCGATAGCCGAGGGGTACGGAGCGCGGCCCCAGCCGCTCGAGCAGGCGGAAGGCGAGCGAGACCTGCCAGGGCGCGTAGGCGCCGTTGGCGTAGATCGGGAAGCAGAAGCTCAGCTTCTCTACCCGCTCGGGCGCGGTCTCGACCAGTTGGGCGCGCGACTCCATCGCCTGGCGCGCCATGCGCATCGCGACGCGCAGCTTGTTGGGGCTCTTCACGAACTCCCACATCGAATCGCCCGGCGCCAGGTAACGCAGGCCGCAATGCAGGAGCCGGCTCGACCGGCCGGACGAGCCGCCCGCGAAATCGCTCTTGTCGACCACCAGCACGTCGTAGCCGGCGGCGGCAAGATGCTGGGCCGCGCTGGCGCCGTTGGCGCCGGCGCCGATCACGGCGACATCGAAGGACTTGCCGTCAAGGTTGGACAGAGGCTTGCGCATGGAACTCCTCGCATGGGGGAACGAACAGCGCGCGGATGGAGGCCAGGTTCCGCAGCCCGCGCAGCCGCTGCAGCAAGGCGTCGGCCTCGTGCGCGGACAGCGCGGACCGGGCGCAGGAACGGAACTTGGCTTCCAGCATCGTGTCGGACATCGGATTCGCTGGCAGGCCGGTGGCGGCATCGACGCGCCGGGTGAAGCGCCGTCCATCCGCCGCCGCGAACGTCACGATGCTGGCCTCGGGCCGGTCGCGGCGATCCTCTGCCGTGGCAGCGAGCGTGGGGTCGACCGCCATCGAAACTTTGGCCATCGCGCGCAGCAGGCGCGGATCCGCCAGCACGGCGTCGCTGAGGTGCCCGGGCGCGAGCGCGCCGAAGGCCAGGATGCAGCCCACGGCGAAGGGCAGGCTGAACTGCGCCTCGGCGACCGAGCGGGGCTGCGGATAAGGCAGGCACTGCGCGACCATCGGGGTCACCAGGCAGTCGACGCGCGCGACGGCCTCGCCGTCCAGCGCCGCCCCGGCGAGAATCGCCGCTGTGGCCTCGGCCGCGGCTTGCGACGACGAGCAGACCGGGTATTGCTTGAAAGCGATGCCGGGATCGACCAGCGCGAAGCGCGCGCCAAGTTCGTCGACCGCGCCCCAATCGGCGCCGCCCGCGCCGGCAAGGCCTGCGAGACCGAAGCCGGATTCAAGCGCGGCCGCCGGGCCGTCGATGCCCGCCCCCGCAGCCAGCGCCGCCGTCAGGCCGTTCGCGGCGGCCCGGCCGCAGAGAAAGGGCTTTGCCGCGCTGCCCATCACGGCGCGCATGCCGAAGGCCTGGGCGGCGGCCAGCGCGATCGCGTGGCGCGTCGACCGCCGATCCATGCGAAGCGCGCGTGCGGAACCCGCGGCGGCGCCGATCGTGCCGAACAGCGCCGTCGTCCACCAGCCGCGGTCGTAGATCGCATTGCCCATGGCGCGGCCCAGCGCATAGGCGGTTTCGACCCCGGCGACCAACCCGGCGAACGCATCCGCGCCGGACGCCGCGTCCTGCTCGGCCGCCGCAAGGACGGCGGGCCAGACGACGGCCGTCGCGTGCAGCGTGCCGGCATAGCTGGTGTCGTCGAAATCCAGCGCATGGATCGCCGTGGCGTTGACCTGCGCCGCGCCGACGGCCGATAGGGCTTCCGGGCGGCCGATCAGCGTGCAGGGACCGGCCGCCGCGCTCCGGCGCGCGACGTCGAGCGCCGCTTCGACGACGGCGCGTCCCCG
>CAYMTM010000163.1:9818-10582 GCA_964393375.1 uncultured Rhodospirillaceae bacterium | reverse complement strand
CTAGAGTGCCGGCCTTGCGTTCGTTGCCCTTGCGGGAAGTTCTCATGCGCCTGTCCCAGTATTTCCTGCCGACATTGAAGGAGACCCCGGCGGAGGCCCAGATCGTCTCGCACCGGCTGATGTTGCGGGCCGGCATGATCCGCCAGTCCTCGGCCGGCATCTATTCCTGGCTGCCGCTGGGATTCCGCGTGCTCAAGCGCATCGAGCAGATCGTGCGCGAGGAGGAGGACGCCGCGGGCTGCCAGGAGGTGCTGATGCCCACCATCCAGCCGGCCGAGCTGTGGCGGGAGAGCGGGCGCTACGACGACTACGGCGCCGAGATGCTGCGCATCAAGGACCGCCACGGGCGCGACATGCTCTACGGGCCGACCAACGAGGAACAGATCACCGAGATCTTCAAGGCCTATATCCGCAGCTACAAGCACCTGCCCAAGCTGCTCTACCACATCCAGTGGAAATTCCGCGACGAGGTGCGGCCGCGCTTCGGGGTGATGCGCGGGCGCGAGTTCCTGATGAAGGACGCCTATTCCTTCGACCTGGACTATGCCGGCGCCGAGCGTTCCTACCGCAGGTTCTTCGTCGCCTATCTGCGCACCTTCGCGCGCATGGGGCTGAAAGCGATCCCGATGCAGGCCGAAAGCGGCCCGATCGGCGGCGACATGAGCCACGAGTTCCAGATTCTGGCCGATACGGGCGAAAGCAAGGTCTACTGCGACAAGGCGTTTCTGAACTTCGATCCGCTGCAGACCGACATCGACTACGAC
>CAYMTM010000163.1:0-9808 GCA_964393375.1 uncultured Rhodospirillaceae bacterium | reverse complement strand
GGTGGACCGCTGGACCAGCCTCTACGCGGCGGCGGACGACAAGCACGACCCGGCGAAATGCCCGGTCAAGGGCGACCAGCTGCTGGAGGCGCGGGGCATCGAGGTCGGGCACATCTTCTATTTCGGCACCAAGTACTCGGCCCCGCTTGGCGCCAATGTCGACGGGCCGGACGGCAAGGCGGCCACCGTCCACATGGGTTCCTACGGCATCGGCGTATCGCGCCTGGCGGGCGCGATCATCGAGGCGAGCCACGACGACGCGGGGATCATCTGGCCGGAGTCCGTGGCGCCGTTCCGCGTCGGTCTGATCAACCTGAAGGTTGGCGACCCCAAGACCGACGCCCTGTGCGCGGACCTCTATGCCAAGCTGCGCCAGAAGAAGGTCGAGGTGCTGTACGACGACCGCGAGGAGCGCGCCGGGGCCAAGTTCGCCGACATGGACCTGATCGGCCTGCCCTGGCAGGTGATCGTGGGGCCGCGCGGCGCCGCTTCCGGCAACGTCGAGGTCAAGTACCGCAGGACCGGCGAGCGCGCCGAGATGTCCGTCGACCAGGCGCTCACGAAGGTCGCCGGCTAGTCGGTCGCCATGTTTTCCGCCTTCGAACGGATGGTCGCGATGCGCTACCTGCGTTCGCGCCGCCAGGAAGGCTTCATCTCGGTCATCGCCTGGTTCTCGCTGCTGGGGATCGTGCTGGGCGTGGCGACGCTGATCATCGTCATGTCCGTCATGAACGGATTCCGCCAGGAGCTGGTGGCCCGCATCGTCGGCATCAACGGGCATGTCGGCGTCTACGCCCTGGTGGGCGGGCCGCTCAGCGACTACGACGGCGTGGCCGCGAAGCTCAGGGGCGTGCCGGGCGTCGTCAGCGCCGCGCCGCTCGTCGAGGGCCAGGCGTTGGTCAGCGCCAACGGACTCGCGTCGGGTGCGGTTGTGCGCGGGCTGCGCCTTGAGGACCTGCAGCGCCGACCGGTCCTCGATACCAGCGTCAGGTCTGGGACGATGGATGACCTCAAAGGCATGAACGCCGCGATGATCGGACGGCGCATGGCCGAGCGCTACGGGCTCTCGGTCGGCGACACGATCACGCTCATCGTCCCGAATTTCGCCGAAACCGCGATCGGGATCATGCCGCGCAGCAAGGCGCTGGAGGTGGTGGCGATCTTCGATGTGGGCATGTACGAGTACGACAACAGTTTCGTCTTCATCCCGTTCGAGCTGGCGCAGGTGCTCTACCAGATGAAGGAGCAGGCGACCGGCGTGGACGTGCTGATCGACGACCCGAACCGCGTCGACGAGGCGCGCGCGCGCATCGCCGGCGCGCTGGAGGCGCGCTACCGGCTCGGCGACTGGCAACGCGCCAACGCCAGCTTCTTCAACGCCGTCCAGGTCGAGCGGAACGTGATGTTCCTGATCCTTAGCCTGATCATCCTGGTGGCCGCCTTCAACATCATCTCCAGCCTGATCATGCTGGTGAAGGACAAGGGCCGGGGCATCGCCATCATGCGCACGATGGGCGCCACGCGCGCGGCCATCCTGCGCATCTTCCTGCTTTGCGGCGCGTCGATCGGGATCGTAGGCACGGCGGGCGGCCTGGCGCTGGGACTGGTATTCTGCGCCAATATCGAGAGCATTCGGCAGTTCCTGCAGGGCCTCACCGGCCGCAACCTGTTCAGCCCGGAGCTGTATTTCCTAAGCAAGCTGCCGGCGATCGTCGATGCGCGTGAAGTCGCCCTGGTGGTGGCGATGGCGCTGGTGATGTCGTTCCTGGCGACGATCTACCCGGCCTGGCGCGCGGCGCGTCTCGATCCGGTCGAGGCACTGCGGTACGAATAGGCCTTAACTCCCCGCCTTCTTCGGCTTTACCGGGCGCCACTGGGCGGCGCGCTTCTCGCCTTCCTGGATTTCCGTCGCGGCCATCTGCCGGGCCACGAGGGGCCGCTGCTGCGTGGCGGCCTGGTGGCCCTGCTTCATCGCGAGGGTCATCCACTTGTATCCCTCCACCAGGTCGCGCTTCACGCCATCGCCGTTCACGTACATCACGGCCAAGTTGAACTGCGACTCGGCGAAGCCTTGGTCGGCGGCGAGGCGGAACCACTCGCTGGCATCGAGTGGATCGGGCGCGGGGCGGCCGATTCCTTTGGCGGAGCGCAGGCCCAGATTATTGTAGGCGGGCAGGTGGCCGAGCGAGGCCGCCTGCATGAAAAGCTCGTTCGCCTTCGCGTCGTTCCTGGCGACGATCGTGCCTTCGGCCAAGATTTGCGCGAGCTGGTTCATGGCATCCGGCACGCCGGCCTGAGCGGACTGCTGGAGCCAGATCACGCCCTCGGCCTTGTGCGGCGCGGCCGCATGGCGAACGATCAAATCGCCGAGGTAATACTGCGCGACCGCATCACCGTTCACGGCCAGCGGTTCCCACTTGCTTTTGGCCGCTGCAAAATCACCGCGCTCGAACGCGGCAATGCCGTCCTCCAGGGGGCCCGCGGCGGTCGGAACGGGCGAAGCCGCCGCCGCGCAGACCATGGCGACGACGGCAAACGCGCGCGAGTAGGGCGTCATGGGCATCTCTCTGCGACGCTCCGCCGCGATCTCGAAGCTGGGGCAATCACCGGGTCGGCTGGCGGCGCAGCCGGCGAGCGATTATAACCCGCGGCATGACGCCCCCGGAAAGGCCGCATGGCGAGCCGTCCGCCGCGCGCTCCGCTGCCGAGCATCGCGGGCCGGCCTTGGAGCTCGATGGCATCGTCCGGCGCTTCCGCCAGGGCAGCGAGCGTCTGCAGGTTCTGGCCGGCGCGTCGCTGGCGGTCAGCGCGGGCGAGGCCGTGGCCCTGGTGGGGCCCTCCGGCGCGGGCAAGTCGACCCTCTTGCAGATCGCCGGATTGCTGGAGCGGCCTGACGCCGGCGAGGTCAGCATCGCCGGCCACGCCTGCAACGGCCTCGCCGACGCGCAGCGCACCGCGATCCGCCGCCGGCGCATCGGCTTCGTCTACCAGTATCATCACCTGCTGCCCGAGTTTTCGGCGCTGGAGAACGTTGTAATCCCGCAGATGATCGCCGGGCGCGGCCGGCGCGAGGCGGCGGAGCGCGGCAAGCGCCTGTTGACCCATGTCGGCTTGGCGCAGCGCCTGACCCACCGTCCGGCGCGTCTGTCGGGCGGCGAGCAGCAGCGCGTGGCGATCGCACGCGCGCTCGCCAACCGGCCGCTCCTGCTGATCGCCGACGAGCCCACCGGCAACCTGGACCCGCACACGGCCGACCAAGTGTTCACGCTGCTCATCGACTTGGTGCGCCGCGGCTGCCTTGCGGCGCTGATCGCCACGCACAACTACGATCTCGCGCGGCGCATGGACCGCGTGCTGGCGCTGCAGGACGGGGTCGTGTCGCCGACCTAGCGGGGCATGTTCAGGACCATGGCGATCCCGAGCACGACCAGGGTCACGCCGGCAATCTCGGTCATGCGCGGCTTCTCGCGGAACCACAGCGACGAGACAAGGAAGGTGAACACCAGTTCGACCAGCCCCACCGTGCGCACGTAGGCCACCGTCTGCAAGGTCATGGCGGTGAACCACCCGGCCGACCCCAGCACGCTGGTCAGGCCCGCCATGAAGGACGGCCGCCATGCCGCCACCAGGTTGCGGAACTGCTCTGGCTCGCGCCAGGCGAGATAGCCGCCCAGGATGGCCGACTGGATCGTGGTGGCGAAGGCGAGCGTGCACGCGGCCGCCACGATCGGATTGGGGTATTCGAGCGCCAGCGACGCGGCGCGGAAGCCGACGGCCGAGACCGCGAAAAACCCGCCCGAGGCGATGCCGATCAGTGCCGACCGCTCCAGCCATCCTGTCAGCAAGGCGCGCACCGGGTTGCCGCTGGCAACCAGCGAAACCAGCATCACGCCAAGCGTGCTGACCAGGATCGAGGCGCTGCCCCAGGGGGTCAGGCGGTCGCCCAGAAACACGAGGCCGAACACCGCCGCCTGGATCACTTCCGTCTTGGCGTAGGCGATCCCCACCGGGAAGTTGCGGAAGCTGAAGACATGGAGCAGCAGCCCGGTCGCTACGATCTGCGCCACGCCGCCGCCGAACACCCAAGCAAGGAACGTGGCGTTGATGCCTGGCGCCGCATAGCCGAGCCCGAAGAGCAGCAGCACATAGACGATAGCCAGCGGCATGCCGAAGGCGAAGCGCGTGAAGTTGGACGCGCTGGTGGACATGCGGCCTTTGAGGAACTTCTGCAGCGCCAGGCGCAGGCACTGGAACAGCGCCGCCGCGACCGTGATCGGGATCCAAAGCCAGTCGACCATCGCGTGAGGCGCCGCCGGAGAGGAGGGGTGATCGGTGCGAATCTATAGCAGCCATCCATGCCTGTCGCGCGCGAGCCGGTCCAGCCCTGCTTGGACATGGCAGGGTTGCCGCGCCCGGCGAATCGCGCACGATGCACCGCCGGCCGCGCGCGGACGGGCGGCGCCGTCGAATCTGCCGCGTTGCCTTATCCCCGCCATTCCCTGATGCGACGGGACGGCACGTCTTGTTAGGATGCAGCCATGCCTCACGCCGATTTCGTCCATCTGCGCATCCACTCCGCCTACTCGCTGTCGGAGGGCGCCATCCGCGTCAAGGACCTGGTCAACCTGTGCAAGACGCAAGGCATGGCCGCGGTCGCCGTCACCGACACGGGCAACCTGTTCGGCGCGATGGAGTTTGCGCTGGCGGCCGCGGCGGGCGGCGTTCAGCCGATCATCGGCTGCCAGCTCGCCGTCCGGCGCGAAGATGCCGGCGGCGCGCGCGGCCCCGCCAACGGTGGCGGCCTGGCGCCGCCGCCGGACCAGCTGGTGCTGCTCGCGCAGAGCGAGGCCGGCTATCGCAATCTCATGGCGCTGGTCAGCCACGCCTACCTGCATAGCCCCGACGGCGAGGCTCCCCAAGTGCCGCTGCCGGTCATGGAAGGCAGGACCGAAGGGTTGATCGCGCTCAGCGGCGGTCCCGGCGGGGCCGTGGGCCGGCTGCTGTCGGACGGCCAGGGCGCCGCGGCCGAGGCAATGCTCGACCGGCTGGCCGCGCTGTTCCCGGGTCGGCTCTACGTCGAACTGATGCGCCATGGTCTCGACAGCGAAGCGCGCATCGAGGATGCGCTGATCGACCTGGCCTACCGCAAGGACCTGCCGCTGGTCGCGACCAACGACTGCTATTTTGCCGACGCCGCGATGTACGAGGCGCACGACGCGCTGCTGTGCATCGCCCAAGGCAAGGTGCTGGCCGAGACGGATCGCCGCCGCGTCACGCCCGAGCATCGATTCAAGTCGGCCGCGGAGATGCGCGCGCTGTTCGCCGACCTGCCGGAGGCGGCCGACAATACGCTGGCGATCGCACGGCGCTGCGCCTTCATGCCGCAGCCGGTGAAACCGATTCTGCCGCCCTGGCCCGACGCCGGCGCGGCGGGCGAACCGGCAGCGTTGCGCCGGATGGCGGAGGAGGGGCTGGAACGGCGTCTGCTGACGCAGGTCTATCCGCTCGCGATGGCCGGCGGCGCCGCCGCGACCGACCGCGAGTCGGTCGCCAGGCCCTATCGTCAGCGCCTGGCGTTCGAGATCGACATCATCGTCAAGATCGGGTTCGCCGGCTACTTCCTGATCGTCGCGGATTTCATTCAATGGGCCAAGCGCGAGGGCATCCCGGTGGGGCCCGGCCGCGGTTCGGGCGCGGGCTCGGTGGTCGCCTGGGCGCTGACGATCACCGATCTTGATCCGCTGCGCTGGGGGCTGCTGTTCGAGCGTTTCCTCAATCCCGAGCGCGTGTCGATGCCCGACTTCGACATCGACTTCTGCCAGGACCGCCGCGACGAGGTGATCCGCTACGTGCAGCAACGCTACGGCCGCGACCGCGTGGCCCAGATCATCACCTTCGGCAAGCTGCAGGCCCGCGCCGTGCTGCGCGACGTCGGGCGCGTGATGGGCATGCCCTACGGCCAGGTCGACCGGCTGTGCAAGATGGTGCCGAACAACCCGGCCAATCCGGTCACCTTGGCCCAGGCGATCGAGAAGGAACCGGCGCTGGAACAGGCGCGCGAGACCGACGAGACGGTGCGCCGGCTGGTCGACACGGCGCTCAAGCTCGAAGGGCTTTACCGTCACGCCTCGACCCACGCGGGCGGCGTGGTGATCGGCGACCGGCCGCTGCACGAACTGGTCGCGCTCTACCGCGACCCGCGCTCGGACATGCCGGTCACGCAGTTCAACATGAAGTTCGTCGAGCAGGCCGGGCTGGTGAAGTTCGACTTCCTGGGCCTGAAGACGCTGACGGTCCTGGACCATGCGGTCCGGCTGATCGGCGCCCGCGGCGGCAAGGTGGAATTGGCGACCATACCGCTCGACGACCCCAAGACATACGAGATGCTGGGGCGCGCCGAGGTGACCGGGGTGTTCCAGTTGGAAAGCTCGGGCATGCGCGACGTGCTGCGCAAGCTGAGGCCCAGCCGGTTCGAGGACATCATCGCGCTGGTCGCGCTCTACCGGCCAGGTCCGATGGAGAACATCCCGCGCTTCATTGCCTGCAAGCACGGGACGGAGAAGCCGGACTACCTGCACCCCCTGATCGAGGGGATTCTGAGGGAAACCTACGGAATCATCATCTACCAGGAACAGGTGATGCAGATCGCCCAGGCGCTTTCCGGTTACTCGCTGGGCAGCGCGGACCTGCTGCGCCGGGCGATGGGCAAGAAGATCAAGGAGGAGATGGCGGCCCAGCGGCAGGATTTCGTCAACGGCGCGATCAAGCGTGGCGTCGACGCCGCCCAGGCCACGCACATCTTCGACCTTGTCGACAAATTCGCGGGCTACGGGTTCAACAAGTCGCATGCGGCGGTCTACGCACTCGTCGCCTACCAGACCGCCTACCTGAAGGCGAACTACCCCGTCGAATTCATGGCCGCGTCGATGACGCTGGACATGGGCAACACCGACAAGCTCGGCGTGTTCCGCCAGGAGCTGGACCGTATGGGCATCCGGTTGCTGCCGCCGGATGTCAACCGGTCGAATTGGGACTTTGCGGTTGAAACCGGCCCCGACGGCAAGACGGCGATCCGCTATGCCCTGGCGGCGATCCGCAACGTCGGCGAGAAGGCGATGCGCGACTTGGTGGCGGAGCGTGCGGCGAACGGACCGTTCCGCAGCCTGTTCGACCTGGCGCAGCGGCTCGACGGCAAGGTGCTGAACAAGCGCATGCTGGAAAGCCTGGCCGCCGCCGGCGCGTTCGACCAGCTCGTCGCCAACCGCGCCCAGGTGATGGCGGCGGCCGATCTGGTGCTGCGCCACGCCAGTGCTGCGGCCAGCGAGCGCGGCAGTGGCCAGGCGAGCCTGTTCGGCTCGGGCGGCGACGCCTTCGCCCAGGCGCCGCCACTGCCGGTGGTGACGGAATGGGGTCCGCTCGACCGTTTGGCAAAGGAGTTCGAGGCCATCGGGTTCTACCTGTCGGCGCACCCGCTCGACGCCTACGGCAAGACCCTGGCGCGATTGGGCGTTACAGCCTACGCCGATCTGCGCGAGCAGATGCGGATCCAGCGCAGCACCCGCTTCACGCTGGCGGGCATCGTCGCCGGCAAGCAGGAACGCACCTCGGCCCGCGGCAACCGTTTCGCCTTCGTGCAGTTGTCCGACCAAAGCGGGCTTTACGAAGCGACCATGTTCGCCGAGGTGCTGTCGGCGTCGCGCGAACTGCTCGTCCAGGGCAATGCGCTGCTGCTGACGGCCGACGCGCAATTGCAGGGCGACGATCTGCGGCTGACCGTCCAGTCGGTACGCGCACTCGACCAGGCGGCGGCGGCCGCGGGCGGCGGCGGGCCGATGATCTTCGTGCGCGACGAGGCGCCGCTTAAGGGCCTTGACGGCATCCTCAAGCGCGACGCCAAGGGCCGCGGCACGATCAGCCTGCTATTGGAACTGCCGGACCGCGAGGTCGAGATGAAGCTGCCCGGCGGCTTCCAGATCACGCCCCAGGTCCGCGCCGCGCTGAAGGCGTTGCCCGGCATCGTCGACGTGCGCGAAGTGTGAGCGTGCGACCGGCCAAGGCTCCCTTGCCCCAGGAACCGATCAAGCGCCGGCTGCTCACTATCCTGGCGGCCGACGTGGCGGGGTTCAGCCGCCTCGTTGCGGCGGACGAGGAAGGCACGCTGCGCCGACTCAACACCTGCCTGGTCGAGTTCGCTCAGCTCATCGCGAAGCACGACGGGCGGCTCGTGAAGACCGCCGGCGACGGGCTGCTGGCGTCGTTCGAGAGCCCGGTCGAGGCGCTGCGCTGCGCGATCGCCATGCAGCGCGCGATGGTCGAACGGAACAACGCGCTCCAGCGCGCGCAACGCCTGCGCTTTCGCATCGGCCTCAATCTCGGCGACGTGGTGGTGCAGGGCGGCGATCTCCTGGGCGACGGCGTCAACGTCGCCGCGCGGATCGAGGCGATCGCCGATCCCGGCGGCATCTGCCTGTCGTCCTCGGTCCATGAGCACGTCCTGGGCAAGGTAGACAGCGCGTTGGAGGACCTCGGCGAGCAGGAGCTCCGCCACATCCCGCGGCCGGTGCGCGTCTATCGCGTCGCCGGGCTGGGCGAGCCGGCCGCGCCCGGGCTTCCGCCTGCCGTGGAAGCGGCCGAGCCGCCGGAGCCGATCCTGGAACGCCGCGGACCGCCGGCGGGCGACCTGGTAGCGGAGGGCGACGGGGCGCTGCAAATCGAGCCGCGGCGGCGGCGCTTCTCGGTCCTGGGCCTCTCTCTCGCCCTGGCCGCCCTGATGGTGGCGCTCGCGGCCTATTTCGTGCTGACCAAGACATCGCCGCCGCGCAACCCGCCACCCTCGCCACAGGCGCCGGCGCCGCCGCCGGCGCCTGCGCCCGCGTCCACCGCCGCGCCGGCGTCGCAGGCACAAACCGCGCCCACGCCGGCCTTGGCCCTGCCCGGCTTGTTCGCCGATCCGCCGGCCAAACGCTTCGCGGCCGAGCAGGTGCCGTTTGTGAGCGACGCGATCCGCGCGCGTCTGCGCACGGAATACGCCGCGGCGGCCGGTGCGAAGGCGCTGGCGATCTCGCGCGCAGGCGGCAGCGCCTGGTATGTCCAGGGCCAGCCCTCCGAGGAGGATGCCGCGCGACGGGCCGTCGAGTCCTGCCAGCGCAACGCGCCCGAGCCCTGCGACCTCTATGCGGTCGGCGACCGGCTGGTGTGGGAACGCTCGCCGCCGCCGATGCCCCCGAGGCCCTACGCCCCGCCGGCCGCCGAACGGATCGTGACGCCGTTCGATCCGGCGCGCCTGCCGCTGGCAGGGCCGGGAATGCAGGACCGGCTGCGTGCCGAGTACCTCTCCGCCGCGGCGTTCAAGGCGGTGGCGGTGGCGCGCACCGGTACCGTCGGCCTGGCGACGCGCCGCGCCTCCGAGGAGGAGGCAATGCGCGCGGCGCTCGAATTCTGTGGCGACCAGGCGGGCAGCGCCTGCGCCATCGTCGCCGTGGACGACTCGTTCGTGACGCCCTTTCCGACCACCACGTCGATCGCCGGCCTGTTCGACCCTGCCGCATTGCCGCTGCCGGCGCCGGACCGGGACCGGCTGGTCCAGGCTTACGCAGGCCGGGGCGGTTGGAAGGCGGCGGCACTCGCACGCAACGCCCGGTTCGGCGTGGCGGTCGGGCGCGCAAGCGAGGCCGAGGCGGTGGCCGATGCCTTGAGCGAGTGCCGGGCCGCCGAAGGCCAGGACTGCATTGTCCAGGCCATCGGCATTTTCGCCGTCCTGGGCCGCTAACCCCGCCGGGGGCTTGCAAAAAGCCCCACCAGCGTCTAT
>CAYMTM010000162.1:4328-10624 GCA_964393375.1 uncultured Rhodospirillaceae bacterium | reverse complement strand
GACAAGGCCGATCATGACAGCGAGCACCAGCGGCGCATAGAGCAGCACCCACTCGTTGCCCGGCAGCATCGCGCCGACGCCGAGCCCGCCGAGGTCGAGCAGCGTGATCGCCAGGCCGGCCAGCAGCGGCAGCGCGATCCACCACGGCACGATCGCCGTATCGCTGCGCAGCGCGCTGGCCGCGATCGCCAGCATGGTGGCCCAGAAGACTGCCAGCACCGGCGAGAAGCCGAGCAGCATGAACACGACGATCGAGACCAGCGAAAGGAAGTGGAACCAGTAGTTCCGCGTGACCGACCACAGCTGGCCCTTCTCGAGCATCAGCTCGCCGGCCCCGCCCTGCTTGCGGGCGTCGATCTCCACCATCACGAAGATCGCGAAGTAGTAGAGGATGGTCGGGATCACCGCCATTCGGATGACGTCGAGATACGAGATCTTGAGGTACTCGGCGATCAGGAACGCGGCGGCGCCGAGCACCGGCGGCGAGATGATGGCGCCGAGCCCGCCCGCCGCCAGCAGCCCGCCGGCTGCGTTCTTGTCATAGCCCGCCTTCTCAAGCAGCGGATGGGCGACGGTGCCGATCGTCACCGTGGTGGCGACGCCCGAGCCCGACGGGCCGCCCAGGAGGAAGGACGACAGCACGACGGCACGGCCGGCGGAATTGCGCTTGCCGCCCATGGCCGCGAAGGAGAAGTCGATGAAGAACTTCCCGGCGCCCGACCATTGCAGCACCGCGCCGAACACGGTGAAAAGGATGATCAGGCTCGAGGCGACGTCGACCGTCGTCCCGAAAATCCCCTCCAGCGTCATGTAGAGATGCGCGACGAGGTCCTCCAGGGCGTAGCCGCGATGGGTCCACGGGGCCGGCAGGCGATTGCCGAAAATGGCATAAAGCACGAAGGCGATCGCCACGCCCGGCATGATCCAGCCGGTCGCCCGCCGCGTGCCCTCCAGCAGCAGCACGATGAACGCCACCCCCACCCAGTAATCGGTCGCCGTCGGCATGGTCGCGCGGTCGCCGAAATAGGCGCCCTGGGACAGGACATAGAGGATCGTCGCCGCGCTCGCGGCCGCCAGCAGGCAGTCCCACCACCGGATGCGGTCGCGGAACCGGTGCGCCATGGGAAACAACAGGAAACAGAGCGTCAGGACCAGGCCCACATGCGCGGGGCGCAGCACGTGGGCCGGCACGATGTCGTAGGCCGCGTAGAGATGAAACAGGGAGACCCAGGCGGCAAGCGCGGCGATCGCGGTCCCGGCCCAGCCGCCCAGCCGGTTGAAGGCGCCCTCCTCCTCCTCGATGTATTTTTCGAGTTTCTCGCGCGCGTCCTCCGAAAGGCTCGCCATGGCAGGCGCCGATGCGTCGGCAGCCTTGGTCGGGCTGGTTTCCACGCGGATTCCTCCCCTTACGTGCCGGCCCGCCCGCTTCTTGTGCTCGGATTCGCCTCCCGCAGCAGGCCCGGTAAAGAGATTGCCGGACCCGCGGGGGTCCGGCAATCCGAGAATGGACCGGCGTCAGCCGGTCACTCGACCTTGATGCCCTTTTCCTTGAAGTATTTCAGCGCGCCGGGATGCCAGGGTATGCCCGCGCGGCTCGAAGTCTGCCATTCCGGCTTGATGTTGTTTGCTTCCTGGTGGACCAGCGCCAGGTCGGCGCGCTTCTCCAGCATGATCTTGGTGAGCTGGTAGGCCAGGTCGTCGGACATGGTCGCCTTGACGGCCATGATGTTCCACACCGTGTTGTTCTTGGCGTCCTTGTCCATGCCCTTGTAGGTGGCCGCAGGGATTGTCGCCTCGGCATACAGCTTCCCGTACTTCGCGTTCATCTTCGCCGTGAGATGCGCGATGTCGAGGATCTTGATCTTAGTGTTCGGCGTCGCCGCAAGGTCGCTGACCGCGGCGGTCGGCAGGCCGCCGACCCAGAAGAACGCGTCGAGCTTCTTGTCCTTGAGCGCATTGACGCTTTCGGCGGCGCCCAGCCGTTCTTTCTTGATGTCCTTCTCGTGATCGAGGCCGGCTGCCTCGAGCACGCGGATGGCGTAGACCTCGGTTGCGCTGCCGGGCGAGCCGGTCGAAACGCGCCTGCCCTTCATGTCCTCGACCTTGTTGATCCCGGTGCCTTCGACGGTCACGACATGCATGTGGTTGGGATACATGACGACCAGCGCCCGGATCGGCAGCTTCTGCGGGAACTTGTCCTGGCCGTTGATGGCATCCCATGCCGCGTCGACCTGGCTGAAGGCGATATCCGCCTTGTCGGCGGCGATGAGCTGCAGGTTGGCGACCGAGCCGCCCGTCACCTGGGCCGTCGCCGTGACGCCGGGCAATTCCTTGCCGAGGATGTTGCCGAACCCGCCGCCCAGCGGGTAGTAGACGCCGCCGGTGCCCCCGGTGGCGATCGAGAGTTGCTTTTTGTCCTGCGCCTGTATCGCAGCGGCGAAGAACACCGCCGCCGTGGCCAATCCGGCCAGGAGGAGCTTGGATTTCATGGTCGCGTTTCCCTATCACCTATTGGTTTGCGGTCCTCGTTGCGGTTTGCGTAGCACAGTCCGCGCCGCGATGTCACGGTGTCGATCGGGTTTTGCGGATGACGGTCGGGGATTTGGCGGCTAGGCTCCGCTCCCCCGAGAAAATACGGAGGTCCGGCGATGGACATGACCGGCCAATATCGGATCCCGGCGCCGCGCGAGGCCGTCTGGCGCGCGCTGAATGATCCGGAGGTCCTCAAGCAATGCATCCCCGGCTGCGAGACGGTCGAGAAGCTGTCGGAAACCGAGTTCCAGGCGCGAGTGACCGCGGCCGTCGGCCCGGTGAAAGCCAAGTTCGGCGGCAAGGTGAGGCTAAGCGACATCGACCCCCCCAACGGCTACACGATTTCGGGCGAGGGCCAGGGCGGCGCGGCCGGCTTTGCCAAGGGCGGGGCCAAGGTCCGGCTTGCGCCCGACGGCGACGGCACCAACCTGTCCTACGAAGTCACGGCGACCGTCGGCGGCAAGCTGGCTCAGGTCGGCGCGCGGCTGATCGACGGCGTCTCCAAGAAGATGGCGGAGGAATTCTTCACGCGCTTCGTCGCCGTCGTGGCAGCCGGGCAGCCCCAGCCCACGGGCGAGGCGGTGGCGCCGGCCGCGGCGGCGGAACCGGCGCGGTCGGGCCTTCCCGGCTGGGCGTGGATCGTCGGAGTCATCGTGCTGGCCGCAATCCTGCTGCTGATTTTCGGGCGCGGCTGAACCGCAGGCCGGGAACGGCGCACGCGACCGCCGCTACGGCGTGCGGCCGCGCAGCACCTCCGCAGCCGCATCCGCCAGAACCTGGCAGCCGAGCACGATGTCCTCTTCCTTCGTGTCTTCCGCGTAGTGGTGGCTGATGCCGGCGATGCTGGGGACGAACAGCATGCCGGCCGGCAGGCGCGCCGCGAAGATCTGCGCATCGTGGCCGGCGCCGCTCTGCATGCGCCGGTGCAGCCCCGGCGCGCGGGCCTGCGCGGCGCGCTCCAGGGCGTCCTGTAGCCCCGTATCCATCGTGCGCGGCTGCATCCGGGCGATCGGCTCGGCTTCGATCCGGCATGGCCCGGATGCGTTTGCGGCCGCCACCAGCTCCGCGAGCGCCCGGTCCATGGCCGCCAACCGCTCCTGCGCGATGTCGCGGAACTGGAACAGCAGTTCGGCCTTGCCCGGGATGACGCTGGCGGCACCGGGATCGAGCGTCATGCGGCCAGCGGTCCAGACGGCGTGCGGCCCGGCAACCTCGGGCAAGCGCCGGTCGATATCGTGCCACAGGCGCATCAGCGCCACCCCGGCATCCTTGCGCGCCGCCATCCGCGTCGTGCCGGCGTGGTTCTGCTGACCGTGGGCCGTGAGCCGGTAGCCGTAGATCCCGACGATGCCGGTGACGATGCCGAGGCGCTGCCCGTTCGTGTCGAGAACGTCGCCCTGCTCGACATGCGCCTCCAGATAGCCAAGATACCGGCCCTCCGGCAGCGTTTCGCGCTTGCGCCCGGAGAGTCCTGCCTCGGCCAGGGCGTCGCGCAGCGTCTTGCCGGTCATCTTGTTCCTGGCCTGGTCGATGTCCTGCTCGGGCAGGATGCCGCAGAATGACCGGCTGCCGAGCATGGAGCCGTAATGGCCCTCCTCGTCGGCCCAGGCGCCGACATCGACGGCAAGATCCCGGCACTCGGGGCTCTCGCGGAAGGCGCGCGCCACCTCGAGGCCATAGATGACTCCCATTGCGCCATCCAGCCATCCGGCATAGGGCTGCGTTTCCAGATGCGAGCCGATCAGCAGACCAGGAGCGGGCGCGGCGCTTTTTCCGATCACCGTGCCGATGCCGTCGATCGTCGCCGACAGGCCCGCCTCGCCCATGCGTTCCGCCAACCAGTGGCGGGCTGCCATGTCCTCCGGCGAATAGGTCGGTCGATGCACCCCGGTCTTGTACCGGCCGAACGCCGCCAGCCGTCGCAGGTCGCCCAGTAGCCGGGCCGGATTGATGCTCGCCATGGTCGCGTCCGTCACATGTACCCGGCCGCGCGCAGCCGCTCGAAACTGTCCTCGCTTTCGTGGTCCATGGCGCGGCCCACGCGCTCCGGCACCTTGGTCGCGCGGAGCTCGGCGATGATCTCGTCGATCGTCGCCGCGTTGCTGTCGATCGGAAAGGTGATGTCCTTTTCGCCCAGCGTGCGGTAGCGCTTGCCGTCCTTGGCGAAATACAGCGGCACGACCGGGATCTTCTCGCGCTTGACGTACAGCCAGATGTCGATCTCGGTCCAGTGAAGCAGCGGATGGATGCGCAGATGCGCCCCTTCCGGCGGTACCGTGTTGAACTGGTCCCAGAATTCCGGCGGCTGCACGCGGAAGTTCCACTGCCCCGTCTCGTCGCGCGGCGAGAAGATGCGCTCCTTGGCGCGCAGCCGCTCCTCGTCGCGGCGGATGCCCAGGATGATGCCCTTGAGCTGCATGTCGCGGATTACGCTGGCAAGCCCCAGCGTCTTGCGCGCGGCGGCGCGCGCCGCGGGCGGCAGCGACGGATCGGTCGCCTCGATCGGCGGGCACTTCGGCGCGCGCAGGTCAAGGTTCCACTCCTTCGCGATGCGGTCGCGGAAGCGGTAGACCTCGTCGAACTCCATGTCGGTGTCGAGATGGATCGCCGGGAACGGCACGCGGCCGAAGAACGCCTTCATGGCGATCCAGGCCAGCACGCTGGAATCCTTGCCGATCGACCACAGCATCGCCAGCGGCTTTATGCGGTGGAACGCCTCGCGCAGGATGAACACGCTGCGCGATTCGAGCTCGTCGAGATGGTCCATGGCGGGCGGGTTTAGCGGCCTTGCGCCCGGCGGTCAAATGCCATCAGGCGAACAATCCGTCGATCGACGCGGCATTGGCGGGATCGAATGGATTGACGATATGCACGCCGCCGATCACCCGCCCGTCCTGCATGTCCTCGGAAAGGATCGCCCTGCAGCCGGCTTCGCGGGCCGCGGCCCAGATCATGGCGTCCCAAAAGCCCAGGCGATGGGCTTCCACCGCATCGATCGCGTCGTCGAATGTCTGCGGGTTCGCATGGAATACCGGGAATACGCGACGCCATCGTGCCTGGGCCGCTCTGGCCTCGCTTGGCGCTTTGCCCAGATTGGTGATTGCTACCTTGAAATATTCGGCGAGACACTGCAGCAGCAGGATGCAATCCGCGCCAGCGGCCCGATCGACAAGATCGAGGGCGCGGCGATGTCGGCGCGCGTCGGATCGGTCATGCGCATAAATCAAGACGTTACTGTCGAGCGTGAACCTCATCGCTCGTGCATTTCGTCGCGCGTCATCTTGTTGTTGGCGTAGTCGAGGTCCCAACCCTTGCGCAGCATGGCCATCAGATCGTCTAGGGCCGCCTGCCGTTCCTTCGAGATTTTTTTCCGGGCGCGGAACGGCACCAGTCTGGCCACCGGCTTGCCACGCTTGGTGATTACGACTTCCCGCCCCGCCTCCGCCTCGGCGAGGATCTTGGAGAACCGCTGGTTGGCGTCGCGGCTGGATACAGTCTTCATAGCCGTATCGTATATCACCACATCACTACATTGGCAATCACTACATCACTACATGGAAGGGGCGCAACGCCGGCCGGGTTTTGGCGGGCCGGCAGGAGCATACCGCGCAATCGGCATGCCGACGGCGAACTTGGCGCGCAAGGTCGCGGGCGTCGCCAAGCGCCGCGGCCACACGCGCGACAGGTTCGCCAATCTTGGCCGGAGCCGCCTGCCCGCCGAGAAAGCCGATGCGCCGCCGGCGAGGGGCGCCGAGCACGAGGCT
>CAYMTM010000162.1:0-4318 GCA_964393375.1 uncultured Rhodospirillaceae bacterium | reverse complement strand
GGACATGGCGGCGGGGCGATCGAGAAGCAGGGCTAGGTCTTCTCCGCCCGGCCGTATTTGTCGTCGAAGCGCACGATGTCGTCCTCGCCCAGGTAGGGGCCGGACTGCACTTCGATCAGGTGCAGCGGCAGCATGCCCGGATTCTCCAGCCGGTGCTTGGTGCCGAGCGGGATGTAGGTCGACTGGTTCTCGTGCAGCAGGAACACCTCCTCGCCGCGCGTGACGCGGGCGGTCCCCTTGACCACGATCCAGTGCTCGGCGCGGTGGTGGTGCATCTGCAAGGAAAGGCTGGCACCGGGCTTCACCACGATGCGCTTGACCTGGAAGCGCTCGCCCGTGTCGATCGTCTCGTAGCTGCCCCAGGGGCGGTGAAATTCCCGGTGGTCGCGATGTTCGTTGCGCCCCGCGGCCTTGATCCGGCCGACGAGTTCCTTGACCCCCTCGGCCCGGGCGCGGTCGGCCACCAGCACGGCGTCCTTGGTCGCCACGACGACCACGTCTTTCAGGCCAAGCACGCCGACCAGCGGACCGTCGGCGCTGACATAGGACCCGGCGACGTCCTGCACGATCGTGTCGCCATGAAGAGCGTTGCCCGCCGCATCGTGCTTGGCGGCCTCGTACATCGCGTTCCACGAGCCAAGGTCGCTCCAGCCGAGGTCGGCGGGCACGACCGCGGCGTCGGCGGTCTTCTCCATCACGGCATAGTCGATCGACAGATCCCGCGCCTTGGCGAAGGTCGCCTTGTCCAGCCGCGTGAACGCGAGGTCCTGCGTGCGCTTGGCGACCGACTCACGCACGGCGGCCAGCATCGCCGGCTGGAACCGCGCCAGCTCCTCGAGGTAGCGCCTGGCGGTGAAGGCGAACATGCCGCTGTTCCACGACCAGCCCCCCTCCGCCAGCATCGCCTTGGCCGCCTCCGACGACGGTTTCTCCACGAAGCGCTCGATCGCGTAGACGCCCGGCGTGCCTTCCAGCGGCTGGGCCATGCGGATATAGCCGAAACCCGTGCGCGGACCGTCGGGCGCGATGCCGAAGGTCACGAGCTTGCCCAATGCAGCGGCGGCCGCGGCCTTGTCGATGGCGGCGTGAAAGGCGACCAGGTCGGTGATCTGGTGATCCGACGGCAGAACCAGCAGCACCGCCGCGGGATCGGCTTCCGCCACCAGCAGGGCCGCCGCCGCGATTGCGGGCGCCGTGCTGCGGCCGACCGGCTCCAGGACGATAGCCGACGGCGAAATGCCGATCTGGCGCAACTGCTCGGCCACGAGGAAGCGGTGCTCTTCGCTCGCCACCACGGTCGGCGGCGCGAAGCGCGCCGGTGCGCCGACGCGCAAGGCCGTCTCCTGCAGGATCGTACGCTCGGAGGTGAGGCTCAGGAACTGTTTCGGCCGGAGTTCGCGGGAGACAGGCCAAAGCCGCGTGCCCGCCCCGCCCGAGAGGATTACCGGATGGATCAGTCCTGCCATGGAGACTCCTCGCGGGCCAGACGCGCCAGGTATCGACCATAGGCGCTGGCGCCGAAGGATTCCGCCAATCTGGTTAACGCCGTCTTATCGATCCAGCCCTGACGCCAGGCGATTTCCTCCACGCAGGCGATCTTGAGCTGCTGGTTCTCCTCGATGGTCTGGATGAACTGGGCGGCCTGGAGCAGGGCCGAAGGAGTCCCGGCGTCCAACCAGGCGATGCCGCGACCGAACGGCTGAACCGATAACGCGCCGCGTTCCAGGTACGCGCGATTGAGATCCGTGATCTCGAGTTCGTCGCGCGCGGACGGCTTCAGACCGCGTGCAAGGCCCGGTGCTTCGGCGTCGTAGAAATAGAGCCCCGTGACGGCGAAATTCGATTTCGGCCGCTTCGGCTTCTCCTCGATCGAAAGGGCGCGCCCCTCGCGGTCGAAGCTTACGACGCCGAAGCGTTCCGGGTCCTTGACACGCGTCGCGAATACGGTCGCACCCTGCCGCCGTGCGTCCGCCTGCGCCAGCATCTCGACCAGGCCGTGACCGAAAAACAGGTTGTCGCCCAGCACCAGGGCGCAGGGCGCGCCCGCCAGGAACTTCTCGCCGATCAACAGCGCCTCGGCGATGCCCCTGGGCGCGGCCTGCTCGGCGAAGGCGAAGTCCATGCCGAGCCTCGACCCGTCGCCCAGCAGCTGCCGGAACAGCGGCAGGTCGCGCGGGGTCGAGATGACCAGCACCTCGCGTATCCCCGTCAGCATCAGCACCGACAGGGGATAAAACACCATCGGCTTGTCGTAGACCGGCAGCAACTGCTTGCTGACGACCTGGGTCATCGGATGCAGCCGCGTGCCCGCCCCGCCCGCCAGCACGATTCCCTTGCGCGCGCTGGTACGTCCGGTCACGGCCGCGCCGCCCCTTGGGCGAGGCCCAGCCGTCCGCCGGCGAAGCCGCGTGCGCGGATCGCCTGCCACCAGCCGCGGTGCTCGAGGTACCAGACGACCGTGCGCGCGATGCCTTCCTCGAAGTCCACGGTCGGCCGCCACCCCAGCTCGCGCGCGATCAGCGCGGTCTCCATCGCATAGCGCAGGTCGTGGCCCGGCCGGTCCGGGACGAAGGTGATCGCGCTGTCGTGCTTCCTGCCGTCCGCGCGCGGGGCCGCCCGGTCGAGGGCGGCGCACACCGCGCGCGCGACCTCCAGGTTGGTGCGCTCGACATTGCCCCCGATGCAATAGGTCCTGCCCGGCTCGCCCGCCTCGACCACGCGTTCCAGCGCGGCGGCGTGATCCTCGACATAGAGCCAGTCGCGAACGTTCGCGCCCTTGCCGTAGATCGGCAGGCTACGCCCTTCGAGCGCCGACAGGATCAGGGTCGGGACCAGCTTCTCCGGGAACTGATAAGGTCCGTAGTTGTTGGTGCAGTTGGTCACCACGACCGGCAGACCGTAAGTGTGGAAATAAGCGCGCGCGATGTGGTCGGACCCGGCCTTGGATGCCGCATAGGGTGAACGCGGGTCGTAGCGCGTGTTCTCGTCGAACTTGCCCATCGGCCCCAGCGAGCCGAACACCTCGTCGGTCGACACGTGAACGAAACGGAACGACCGCCGGTCGGCGTCGTCCAACGCGCGCCAGTAGTCGAGCGCTGCGTCCAGCAGCTTCTGGGTGCCCAGCACGTTCGTCGCCATGAAGGTCGAGGCGTCGTCGATCGACCGGTCGACATGGCTTTCCGCCGCCAGGTGCAGGATCGCGCGCGGCCGGTGCTCCCCCAGCAGCCGGCCGACCAGGGCGCGGTCGCCGATATCGCCCTGTACGAAGACGTGCCGCGGGTCCTTGGCGTAGGCGGCCAGCGAGTCCCGGTTGCCGGCATAGGTCAAGAGATCGAGATTGACCACCAGGTCGCCCGCGCCGAGGCGCCGGCGGACCAGGTTGACGCCGATGAACCCGGCCCCGCCGGTGACCAGCAGGGGTCCGTTCATGCTGTGCGGCCGTCCGTCCTGGCCGGGGCCGCCATCGCTGTTTTCCGCCACATTGGCGTCTCGATAGGGCTTTCGGCCGCCGGCTTCAAGCCGGAATACGCCCTTCCGGCCTGGAAAGCCTGCGGAAATGGCGGTTGACGGTCCGCCGCCTTGGCCCTATCCAACCCGCGCCGTCCGGCCTTCGTCTTACCCTTTCGCCCGGCTCCGATGTCCCCGTTCATCGCCAACATTGAGGCGCAGTTGCGCCGATCAACCGCCCGGCCCGAAGCCCGCATGCCGTGGGTAGCGGGTTGCGGCCTGGCGGCGCCCCGCCCCGGCCGCGACGCATCGGGTGCGCGCCGCGCCCTATCGGCCGGGGCCGCCGTGTGAGGACAGCGATGGGCGCACGCAGCCTGAAGCGGAAGTTCCAGTCCAAGGCCGCGCGGATCGGCGTCATCGGCCTGGGCTATGTCGGCCTGCCGCTGATCGAGGCGTTCAACGACAAGGGCTTCGACACGCTGGGCTGCGACATCGACCCGGTCAAGGTGAAGGGCCTCAACAACGGCCGCTCGCCGATCAAGATCATTGCCGACGCGCGGGTGAAAGCCATGGTCGCCAGCGGGCGCTTTTCCGCCACCAGCGATTTCGCGCGGCTGAAGACATGTGACGCGATCATCATCTGCGTGCCGACGCCGCTGACGCGCCACCGTGAACCCGATATCTCATATGTGGTAGAGACAGGTCGCACTGTCGCGCGCCACCTGCGCAAGGGCCAACTCGTGGTGCTGGAATCAACGACCTATCCCGGCACCACCATCGAAGACCTGCGGCCGGTCCTCGAAGCCTCGGGCCTGAAGTCCGGACGCGACTTCTACCTGCTTCCGCTCGGCCACTTCGCTCCCGCCTACGA
>CAYMTM010000161.1:8757-10633 GCA_964393375.1 uncultured Rhodospirillaceae bacterium | reverse complement strand
AGAACCAGATGATCGCATTGAGCGGGGTGCGCATCTCGTGGCACATCGATTCCAGGAAGGTCGACTTGGCCCGGCTGGCCACTTCCGCCACCTCCTTCGCCCGCAAGAGATCGCGTTCGCGCAGGATCATGTCGGTCACGTCCGTCCGCAATCCGACGATGCCGCCCCCCGGAATGCGGAAGTTCCTGATGCGCACGTGGCGGTCGTCCTGCTCGACGATGCGCTCGCGGATGCCGGCCGACCGTCCCGACAGTATCTCGCGCAATACGGCATCGGCCTGCTCTGCCGTCCAGGTGCCGAGACGCACGTATTCGCGGTAAAGCTCGGCAAGCTGCATTCCCCGCAGGTCCGCGCCGGGGCGCACCCGCTCGACGTAGCGTCGCCAAGCGCCATTGTAGGCGGCAACGCGGTAATCGGCGTCGTAGACGACGATGCCGTCCTCCAGGCCCTCGATCGCCGCACGCAGCAGGCGGCCGTGGCCGGCCGGCTGGGTCGCCGCGGGGGCGGCCGCCGGCGACAGCCGCTCGCCAAGCTGCGCGGCGATCAATTGCAGCGTATCGATCGCGTCCGGATCCGCGAGCGGCGCGCGTGCGCGGTCGGTCAGACCGATGAGGCCCCAGAGCTGGCCGGCGACACGGATCGGCACCGCGAGCGCGTGGAACCTGCTGGCCGGTTTGACCGCGGCGCCCCGCGGCATCGGCAGGTCGCAGCATCCCCCGGCGGCAAGCCGGTCGACCAGCTCCGGCGTGTGCCCGGCCAGCGCCGCGCCGGCGTCGAGCGGCTCGTAGCCCGGATTGCGGTTGATCGACGACCCGAGAACCGCGATGACGGGTGGAGGAAGCACGGAAGGGTGAATGCGGGCGAGGAACGCGTGGTCGGCGTCGATCGCCCCGCCAAGACGCTGCGCGAGCTGCTGAAGCCGCTCGGGCTGCTGCCAGTCGCTGGACACTGCGGCCAGCCAGCGCGCAACGGCGAGCAAGGATGCAACCGCCGTCCGCGTAGTGCTGGGCACCGCCGCCGCGTGCGTGGTATTGACCCTGTTCATGGGTCGTACTGGCCAAAGTCGGGGCGCGCGCGGAAGCTTGTCGAATTGATCCACCGCGCTGCCCGGAGCAGAATGGGCATGGACAGTCGCTTTCGTAGCCTTTCCAAGGTTATGGCCAACTTCTTAAGAACCTGTTGCAGTTGCCCTGCATGAGCGGCTGCATCGCACTTGTCGTCGCCGCCGGTCGCGGTCACCGCTTCGGCGGCGCGGTACCCAAGCAATACTTGAAGCTGGGCGGGGTGCCGGTCCTCCGGCATTGCCTCGAGACATTCGTTAACCATCCAAGGGTCGGGGCGGCGCGGGTGGTGATCCACCCGGACGATCGCGACCTTTACGATGCCGCGGTTGCCGGCTTGAGCCTGCCCGAGCCGGTCCATGGCGGCGCCAGGCGCCAGGACTCGGTGCGGCTGGGCCTGGAGAGTCTGGAGCCGATGGCCCCAAGCTACGTGCTCATCCACGACGCCGCGCGCCCTTTTGTCGATGGCCCGATCATCGAGCGTACGATCGACGCCCTGCAGGGGATGCCGGGAGCGATCGCCGCCGTGCCGCTGGCGGACACGGTCAAGCGGGCCGGCGGCGGCAACGCCATTGCCGGCACGGTCGATCGCACCGGGTTGTGGCGCGCGCAGACGCCGCAGGGATTTCGTTATCGGGCCATCCTGGAGGCACACCGCGCGGCGGCCCAGGGCCCCGAACTGACCGACGACGCAGCGGTGGCGGAAAGCGCCGGATTGGACGTGGCCTTGGTGCCCGGCAGCGAGGACAATTTCAAGGTGACCACCATGGACGATCTCGCCCGGTCGCCCCAGCTGCAGGCCCGCGGTTTTCTCC
>CAYMTM010000161.1:0-8747 GCA_964393375.1 uncultured Rhodospirillaceae bacterium | reverse complement strand
GACGATCTCGCCCGGGCCGAGCGTATGCTGGCCGCACGCGGCGGCGAAACCCGCGTCGGTACGGGGTTCGACGTGCATCGCCTTGGCAAACAACAGGATTTCGTGGTGTTGTGCGGCGTACGCGTGCCGCACGACTCGGGCCTGATCGGCCATTCGGACGCCGATGTGGGTCTGCACGCGCTGACCGATGCCATCCTCGGGGCGCTCGGCATCGGCGATATCGGCAGCTTCTTTCCGCCCAGCGACGACCGCTGGAAAGGCGCCGATTCCGCCCTGTTCATCCGCCATGCCGCGGACCAGGTGCGCAAGCGCGGCGGCCAGATCGTGCACCTGGATGTCACGCTTATCTGCGAGCGGCCGAAGGTCGGGCCGTATCGGCAAGCGATGGCGCAACGGATCGGCGAGATCCTGGCGCTCGACCCTACCCGCGTCAGCGTGAAGGCGACGACGACGGAGGAACTGGGTTTCACCGGCCGGCGCGAGGGCATCGCCGCCCAAGCCGCGGCCACGATCCGGTTGCCATAGGAGTGGCCGAGGACCGGCCTCGGCTCTCCCGCCTCCACCCGGCCTGGTGGATCTCCACCGTATTCGGCATCGGCTGCCTCCCCCGCGCGCCTGGCACTTGGGGATCGCTTGCCGCGACGGTGGCTGCGTACGGAATTAATGGCTATTTGGCAGCGCATTATATGGTTATCGTCGCGTTAACCATATTCGGCCTTGGCTGGCTGGCATCGGCCGCCTATGTCGCACGCAGCGGGCGGGACGACCCGCAGGAGGTCGTGATCGACGAGGTGGCGGGCCAATGGCTTGCACTGGCCGCCGCGCCGCCAAGCCTTGCCGGCTACGCGATTGGTTTCATGCTGTTCCGCGCCTTTGATATCCTGAAGCCGTTCCCGGCGAGCTGGTGCGAGCGACGGCTGGGCGGCGGCCTGGGCGTCATGGCTGACGACATGGTGGCCGGAGGTTACTCCATTCTAATCATTGTAATAGGAACATATTTTGATAACTTCATTTAATATTAATAAAGAACTATATGAAAAAGCTCATACAATTCTGCACAGATTCCGAGTGGCCAGGCTCAGGCTCGCAACGGCGGAGTCTTGTACGGGCGGGCTCGTGTCCAGCGTCCTGACGGAGATTGCGGGGTCGTCGGACGTAGTCGAGCGCGGCTTCGTCACCTACTCCAACGAGGCCAAGGCCGAGCTGCTGGGCGTGCCGATGGCGCTGATCCAGGCCAAGGGAGCCGTTTCGGAGGAGGTCGCGCGCGCCATGGCCGAGGGCGCCCTCGCCCGCTCCAGGGCCGACGTCGCGGTGGCGATCACCGGCATCGCCGGGCCGGGCGGCGCCACTCCCGGCAAGCCGGTCGGCCTGGTCCATCTTGCCGCCGCAAGACGGGGCGGCGCCACGATGCATCGACGGGCGGTCTATCCTGGCGACCGCGCAGCCGTGCGGCGGGCATCCGTGCTGGCGGCCCTGGACCTGGCGCTGCAGGCGGCCGGGTTGCAACCATAGGGCCGGAAACCGCGGATTCAATTGCAGGCGGCCGTTCTGCCTGCGGAACGAAAAGGCCAATTCGTTAGGAAATCGAAACGGCCGGGGTCCCTTGCGGCCCCGGCCGGTCGTCCCGTTGACGCTAATTCAGCGTCTTCAGGTAGGCGATCAGGTCCGCGCGATCCTGGCCCTGCGCGAAGCCCGGAAACACCATCCTGGTGCCGCTGGCGACCTTCTGCGGGCCTGCCAGCCAGGCATCGAGCTTGGCCTCGTCCCAGGTCGCATTGATGCCTTGCAGTGCCGGCGAATAGGCGAAGCCGGGCGCCTTGCCCGCCGGGCGGCCGACGACGCCGCCCAGGTTGGGCCCGACCTTGTGCTTGCCGGTCTTGTCGGCCGTGTGGCAGTTCGTGCAGCGCGTGAACAGCGCCTTGCCGCGATCCACGTCGCCGGCGCTCGTCGGAGGGGCCCCGGCCGTGACTGTCGGGACTGCCCCGCGCACCTTCACCACCAGTTCGTCCCAGCTCAGCACGTAGTCCGCGCCTTTGCCCAGCGGCAGGTGGCAGGCCAGGCAGGTCTCCTCCTTGGTGTCGGTCTTGTTGACCTTGTCCGGCGTGTAGACCGTGTAGTTCCAGTCGCCGTTGCGCAGGTTGGGCGGGATATCCGCGCCCCAGCCCGCCTGCTTCTCCATCACGCTGTACTGGATCAGGTCGCCCTTCTCGAAAATGCCGTTGGCGCCCACGACCGGCGCACCGGCAGCGTCGACCTTGGCCTTGAAGACCTCCATCACCAGGACCGAGCCGTTCGGCAGGCCGGCGTCGCTCTTGGCCCCCTCGGCAGCGATCGGATTGGCATAGAGGTAGCGCACCTGGCCGTTGTCGGGGCGGTTGTGGATGCCGTAGAGCAGCCATTTGGCCGGGTCGTAGTCGGCCGGCAGCCGCACGCGCTTCGGATCCGCCGCGGCCTGGCCTGCCGCCAACACAAAGCAAACGGCCAATCCGGCCGCGATAGCCCTGTTCATGTCGGTATCTCCCACCCAAGAACGACTTGTCGTTGTCGAGGGGTGGTACACCGGGGCACGCCCAACGGATGCCCGACGCACGCAAATGTGAGGGGAAATCGCTAGGAGTTGCCGAGCTGGGCGACGAGCGCACGCCACAGTGCGCTTGTCTCGGCGGCAATCGGGTCGTTGGCTGGCTTCTTGCGGACCGATGTCTGGGCCATGACCAGCTTCGACTGCGGATCGACGAAGATCGTCTGTCCGTGGATGCCCAGCAGCACGAACATGCGCCGTTCCGGCTGGTCGTTCGGGGGCGGCACCAGCCAGACCTGGTAGCCATAGCCGTAGCGGGTAGGTTTGGGTGCCAGGAATGGCTTGTCCGGCGGGGCCGTCGTGGCGTCGCGCACCCAATGCCGCGGTACGATCTGGACTCCGTTCCAGGCCCCGTCATGGGCCAGCAACCGCCCGAGCCGCCCGTAGTCGCGCAGCACCGCATTGAAGCAGCAGAAGGTCAGTTCCTGCCCGCCGTTGTCGAGGCCCCAGCTCGCATCGGATTCCGCCCCGATCCGCTGCCAAATCCTGTCGCTGAGGTACTCGGCTATCGGCCGGTCCAGCACCGCCGCCAGCACCAGCCCCAGGATTTCCGTCTCGATGCTGGCGTACTTGAAGCGGGTCAGGGGCGGGGCGATGCGTTTGTCGAACTGGCCGATCACCGCGGCCTGCTCCCCCTTGGCGACGCGCGCGAGGCCTTGCCCCATCCGGCTGATGTCGTCGGTCCCGTCATACTCCTCGCGGAACTCCACGCCCGACGACATGTGCAGCAAGGCGCGCAGCGTGGTGCGGCCGTACTCCTTGCCGCGGAGGCCTGGCACATAGGCTTCCACCGTGTCGTCGATCGACCGGATGCGCCCTTCCTCGACCGCGATCCCCACCAGCATCGACGTCACGGTCTTGGCCATCGAGTTCGACAGGAAGCGGTCCCGGTCGGTGCGGCCGTACTGGTAGTGCTCGAACAGGATCGTGTCGTCCTTGACGATCAGCAGTCCCGTGGTCGGGTGGATTGACAGGTATTTGGCGATGTTCCGCTCGGCGCCGCCGCCGGACCTGTATTCCAGTTCCAGCGTGGTCTCCGCGCGCTTGAAGTTCCACACGGTCTCGCCGCGCGCGCCGGTGCGGCCGCGCACGAGCCGGTCGTAGTGGCTGTGCCGGCCTACCAGGTAGCGCTGTTCGCGGGCGACGCCGGGGATGCCCGCCGGCACGGGGTAGCCGTCCTTGGCGCCGTAGTCATCGGCATCCGGCCCGGTGCCGGAGTAAGTCTGCGCCTGGCTCGCACCGGCACACAAGGCAAGCGCGGCCAGGGCCAGGGCGAGCGCGCGCGCCCTCATCCGGCGGCGCTCTTCCTCGGGCCTGCCGACGATCCGCCGTAGAGCGCCTGCGCGCGGGTTTCGAACGCGTGGACCATGCGGCGCACCGCCTCGTCGAACAGAACGCCGATCAGGCGCTCCAGCAGATGGGAGCGGAACTCGAACTCGACATGGAAGTCAATCTCGCACCCGTCGGGATGGGGCATGAACAGCCAGTGATTCTCGAGGTGCCGGAATGGCCCCTCGGCGTATTCCACGTCGATCCGGTCCGGGCGCTGCAGCGTCACCCGCGAGGTGAATCGCTCGCGGAACATCTTGAAGCCGATCACCAGGTCCGCCATCACCAGCGTGTCCGTGCGCGAACGGATGCGCGCCGCCACGCACCAGGGCAGGAACTCGGGGTAGCGCTCGATCCCCGCCACCAGGTCGTAGAGCTGGTCGGGCCGGTAGGGCAGGATGCGGCGCTCGGCATGGCGGTGCATGGGGGCGACCATAGCCGCAAGCCCGCGAGGGTTCGAGTCGGGACGCTTCCCTCGCCCGCCCGCCGGCGCTCGCACCTTCTCCTGTCGGGAGACGCTGGCCGAAGGCCGGGTGCGGGAAACAGGCTACGCCGACGCCACCAGCTTCGCCTGTCTTGCCGCGCGCAACCGCGCGAAATCGTCGCCCGCGTGGTAGGACGAGCGGGTGAGCGGCGAGGACGACACCATCAGGAAGCCCTTGGCGTAGGCCAGCTTCGCGTAGGTCTGGAATTCCTCGGGCGTCACGAAGCGGTCGACCGCGGCGTGCTTGGGCGTGGGCTGCAGGTACTGGCCGATGGTCAGGAAGTCCACGTCGGCGGCGCGCACTTCCTCCTTGGTCTCGCCAAGCCCCACCATGATGCCGGACTTGGTGAACAGCGCGGGCTCCATTCGTTTCACCTGGTCCAGGAGGCGCAGGGAGTGGAAATAGCGCGCGCCCGGGCGGATCGAGGGATAAAGCCGCGGCACCGTCTCGAGGTTGTGGTTGTAGACGTCGGGCAGCGCATGGGCGACCTGCTCGATCGCGCCGTCCTTCTTGAGGAAGTCCGGCGTCAGCACCTCGATGGTCGTGCCGGGAGCGCGGGCGCGGAGCGCCTTGATGACCTCGACGAAATGCGCTGCGCCGCCGTCCGCCAGGTCGTCGCGGTCCACGGACGTCACGACGATATGCGACAGGCCGAGCCGGGCGACGGCCTCGGCCACGTGCTCGGGCTCGTGCGGGTCGAGCTGGTCCGGCCGTCCGGTGGCCACGTTGCAGAAGGCGCAGGCCCGCGTGCAGACATTGCCCAGGATCATCACCGTAGCGTGCTTCAGCTTCCAGCACTCCCCGATGTTCGGGCAGGCCGCCTCCTCGCACACCGTGTTGAGCTTAAGCGCGCGCATCAGCCGGCGCGTCTCGTGGTACTCCGGCGAGACCGGCGCCTTGACGCGAATCCATTCCGGCTTGCGCTTGACCGGGTTGTCGGGCCGGTGCGCCTTCTCGGGATGGCGGAGCGCGGGATCAGCCATTGGGCCGGGCCTCGTCCTTCGGCATGCGCAGCATGAGGCCCGTACACCGAGCCTCGTAAAGAAATTCCTCACGGTGAGCCTGTCGAACCATGAGGACCGTCGAGCTAGAAATGGATCGCCCGTCCGTAGGCGTCAAGCACCGCCTCGTGCATCATCTCGCTGAGCGTGGGGTGCGGGAAGACGGCGTGCATCAACTCGGCCTCGGTGGTCTCGAGAGTCATGGCCGTACCGTAGCCCTGGATCAGCTCGGTCACCTCGGCGCCGATCATGTGCGCGCCCAGAAGCTCGCCGGTCTTGGCGTCGAACACCGTCTTGACCATGCCCTCGGGCTCGCCCAGCGCGATCGCCTTGCCGTTGCCGATGAAGGGAAAGCGGCCCACGCGCACCTGCTTGCCCGCCTTCTTCGCCGCCGCCTCGGTCAAGCCGACCGAGGCGACCTGCGGCATGCAGTAGGTGCAGCCCGGGATCCTGCGCACGTCGAGGGGGTGCACGTCGTTCACGCCCGCGATCTTCTCCACGCAGATCACCCCCTCGTGGCTGGCCTTGTGCGCCAGCCAGGGCGGGCCGACCAGGTCGCCGATCGCGTAGACGCCCGCCTCGCCCGTGCGCAGCCATTCGTCCACCACGACGTGCGCGCGGTCGACCTTCACGCCGGTGCCTTCGAGCCCGATGTCCTCGACGTTGCCGACGATGCCCACCGCCAGGATCACGCGTTCCACGGTCAGCTCCGAGGTCTTGCCGTCCGCGGCCTTGATCGTGGCCGTCACGCTGTCCGCGCCCTTCTTCAGCGCGGTCACGGTGGCGCTGGTGACGATCTTCATGCCCTGCTTCTCGAACGCCTTCCTGGCGAAGGCGCTGATCTCCTCGTCCTCCACCGGCAGCACGCGGTCGAGCACCTCCACCACCGTCACCTCGGCGCCGAAGTTGCGGAAGAACGAGGCGAACTCGATGCCGATCGCGCCCGAACCGATCACCAGCAGCGACCTGGGCATTGCCGGCGGCACCATCGCCTCCTTGTAGGTCCACACCAGCTTGCCGTCCGGCTCCAGGCCGGGCAGCGAGCGGGCGCGCGCGCCCGTGGCCAGCACGATGTGCTTGGCCGTGAGGCCCGCCACGGGCTTGCCGTCCTTGGTGATGGCGAGCCTTCCCTTGCCGGCGAGCCTGGCGTGGCCGTCGAACACCGTGACCTTGTTTTTCTTCAGGAGGAACGCGACACCCTTGGAGAGCTGGCCCGCGACGTTGCGGCTGCGCTTGACGATTTTGGCCAGGTCGAAGCCTACGCCCGTGGCCGTCAGTCCAAAGGCGTCGGCGTGCTTCATGTTGTGGTAGACCTCGGCCGAGCGCAGCAGCGCCTTGGTCGGGATGCAGCCCCAGTTCAGGCAGATGCCGCCCAGATGCTCGCGCTCCACCACCGCGACCTTCATCTTGAGCTGCGCGGCGCGGATCGCCGCGACGTAGCCCCCCGGCCCGCCGCCCACCACGATCAGGTCGAAATCCGTATCGGCCATTTCCCTTACCCCGCGCCTACAGCATCATCTGCAGCGGGTCTTCGATCAGCTTCTTGAAGGCGACGAAGAACTCGGCGCCGATCGCGCCGTCCACCACGCGGTGGTCGGTGGACAGCGTGCAGGTCATGATCGTGGCGATGGCGAGCGCGCCATCCTTGACGACCGGGCGCTGCTCGCCTGCACCCACCGCCAGGATGCAGGCCTGCGGCGGGTTGATGACGGCAGCGAACTCGCGGATGCCGTACATGCCGAGGTTGGAGATCGAGAAGGTGCCGCCCTGGAACTCCTCGAGCTTCAGCTTGCCGGCCCTGGCCCGCTCCGCCAGGTCCTTCATCTCGTTCGAGATGGCGGCCAGGCCCTTGTGCTCGGCCCCGCGCACGATCGGCGTGATGAGCCCGTCGGGGATCGCGACCGCGACCGAGATGTCGGCCGACCTGAAGCGTCTTAGCCCCTGCTCGGTCCACATCGCGTTGGCCGCCGGCACCCGCATCAATGCGAGGGCCGCCGCCTTGATGACGAAGTCGTTGACCGACAGCTTGTAGGCGCCCGGCCCGTCCTTGGGCGCGCGAGCGTTGAGATCGGCGCGCAGCTTCAACAAGGCGTCGATCTGGCAGTCCACCGACAGGTAGAAATGCGGCGCGTCGCGCTTGGACTCCGCCAGGCGCTTGGCGATGACGCGGCGCATCTGGCTGTGCGGAATCTCGTCGAAGGTGGGCAGGCCCGCGGTGGGCACCGGCGCCGAGGGCACCGAAGGCGCGGGCGCCAGGGCCGGAACGCCGGCGGGGGCAGCCGCCGGCGCACGCGCCGGCACGTCGCCCTTCAGCGCCCGGTCGATGTCTGCCTTGACGATGCGCCCGTGCGGCCCGCTGCCGGAAATCCCGCGCAGGTCGATCCCCGCCTGCTGCGCCATGCGCTTTGCCAAGGGACTAGCCAAGATGCGGTCGCCCGCATGGGCGACGGCCGAGGCGGGCGGGGTGGCGCTCGCCGTCGGGCGGGCGCTCGGCGGCGGGGACGATGCAGCAGCCGGCGCCGGAGCGGCCTTGGGCGCGGCAGGAGCCGCGGCGGCGCCGGATGCGCCGATGCTCCTGGGGTCCTCGCCCTCGTTGGCGATCACCGCGATGATCTGGTTGACCTTGACGCCCTCGGTGCCGGCGGGCACCAGGATCTTGCCGAGAATGCCTTCGTCCACCGCCTCGACTTCCATGGTCGCCTTGTCGGTCTCGATCTCCGCGATCACGTCGCCCGCCTTTATCGTGTCGCCCTCCTGCTTGCGCCACGAGGCGAGCTTGCCCTCGGTCATGGTCGGTGAGAGCGCGGGCATCAGGATATTGGTCGGCATGGTTCGGCCCTCCCCCTACGACCGGTACAGCACCGCCTTGGCGGCGGCGGCGATGCGGTCGGGCTGCGGCACGACCATGCGTTCCAGGTTGGCGGCATAGGGCATCGGGATGTCGAGGCCGGTAACGCGCGCGACCGGCGCGTCGAGCCAATCGAAGGCCTGCTCCATCATCACGGCCGCGATCTCCGCCCCGATGCCGGCATAGGGCCAGCCCTCCTCGACGCTGACGATGCGGTTGGTCTTCTTGACCGAATTGACGATGGTCTCTGTATCGAGCGGGCGCAGCGAGCGCAGGTTGATCACCTCCGCATCGATGCCCTCGGCGGCCAGCGCCTCGGCCGCCTTCATCGCCATCCCCACCATCAGCGAGAAGGCGGTGATGGTCACGTCCTTGCCCGGCCGCTCGATCTTGGCGCGGCCGATCGGCACCACGAAATCCTCGGCCTGCGGCACCGGGAAGCTCTGTTCGTAGAGGATCTCGTTCTCCAGGAAGATGACCGGGTTCGGATCGCGGATTGCGGC
>CAYMTM010000160.1:3516-10715 GCA_964393375.1 uncultured Rhodospirillaceae bacterium | reverse complement strand
GGCGCGCCCGCGGGGGCGCCGTCCGTCATGGTGGCGAAGACGCGCTGGTTCTGGTCGATCACCACCGCCTTGCGCCCGGCCGTCTCGCCGGCCACGGGGAAGGCGGCGTTGGCCTTGCCCTCGGCGTCGACGAACACGGGAATGGGCGGCGCACCGTCGCCCCAGACCTCGCGCGCCAGCGCCTTCACCCGCTCCGGCGGGCCGCGCAGCACCGCGAAGCGCTCGACGCCGCGAGCGGCGAAGTCGGCGTCGCAGGCGCCAAGCGCCCGCAGCGCGTCGGCGAGCGCGCCGTCGCCGGCGTCGCCCAGGACCACGAAGCCGGGCGCGCCCTTGGTGAAGTCGTAGAACAGGCGGTAGACGCCCTCGAGATCGGCGAGCACGAAATTGGCGACGCGGTCGCCGCGTTCGAGCGGGGGCGGGCCCATGCGCGGCAGAATCTCCGCTCACCCGGCGCGCGTCAACGCCGGCGCGAAAGCCGCCGCGCGCCGCGCCGCCGCGCCTAGTTCGTCGAGGCCAGGTCGGCGGGGTCGCCGACCACCACCACGGTCAGCCGATCGGGGTCGTATAGCCGCCTGGCGGCGCGGCGCGCATCCTCGATCGTCACCTTCTCGATGTAGGAATTGCGCTTGTCGAGATAGTCGATGCCCAGGTTCTCGGCCTGGATCGACACCAGCATGCGCGCGATGCGCCCGGTGGAGGAGAGCTGCAGCGCAAAGGAGCCGGTGAGGTAGGTCTTGGCATTGGCCAGCTCGCGCTCGCTCGGCCCCTCCTCGCGCATCCGCCGCCATTCCGCGCGGATCAGCTCCAGGCTCTTCGCCGCCTGGGCGTTCTCGGTGCCGACGCTGCCCATCACCAGGCCGGCGTGGCGCAGGGTCGAAAGATAGCTGGTCACGGAATAGGCTAGGCCCCGCTTCTCGCGCACCTGCTCCATCAGGCGCGAGTTGAACCCGCCGCCGCCCAGAATGTAGTTGACCACGTAGGCGGCGTAGAAATCCGGGTCGTCGCGCTTGATGCCGAAATGCCCGAAGGCGACGACGCTCTGCGGGATCGGCCGGCGGATGACGGTGGTCGTGCCCGGCGCGTCGGGCTTGGCTTCCGGCACGCCGTCGCTCGATCCCTTGGCCGGCAGCCGGCCGAACGCACGGTCGAGCAGGGGCTTGAGGTCCTCGGGCGTGATGTGGCCCACGACGCCGATCACCAGACCCTCGCGCACCAGGCGGGCGCGGTGGAACGCGACCAGGTCGGCGCGGGTCAGCGCCTTGACCGACTCCGCCGTGCCGCGCACCAGCCGGCCATAGACATGGTCGGGAAACAGCGCCTGCCACAGGGTGCGCCAGGCGATCGACTGCGGGTTCTCCTGGTCGCGCTGGATCGACGCCAGGATGCTGCCGCGCACGCGCTCCAGCGCGTCGCCGTCGAAGCGCGGCTCGGCCAGCGCCAGCGCCAGCATGTCGACCGCCTCCTCGCGCCGGTCGGCCAGCGTGCGGATGCCGACGTAGAACCGGTCGCGGTCCGCCTCGGCGCTGAACTCGATCGACAGGCTTTCGAGCCTGCCCTGGAACGCCTGGCTGTCGTACGGCCCCGCTCCCTCGTCGAGCATCGAGGCGAGCATGTTGGCCACGCCTTCCTTGCCGCTGGGGTCCTGGGCCGATCCGCCGGCGAAGCCGGCGTGCAGCGCGACGATCGGCGCGCTGCGGTCCTGGATCAGCCAGGCCTCGACGCCGCCCGGCGACCTGACGCGTTCGATGGTCAATGCCCGCACGGGCGCCGGCAACGTCGCAAGGACGCACATCGCCAGGATCGGCACGACCAATCGCCGAAGCATGGCTTTCCCCTCAGCTCGTCGGCTTGGGCAACAGGATGCCCGTGACCGACTGGTGCTCCTTGAAGACGTGCCTGGCCGCGGCCAGCACCTGGTCGGGCGTGACGGCGCCGATCCGCTCCGGCCAGGACTCCACGTCCTCGATCGTCCGGCCCATCGCCAGCGCCGCGCCCAGCACCCGCGTGCCGCTGTTGAAACTGTCGCGCGCCAGGATCGAGGAGTCCTGCAGCCGCCGCTTGGCGGTCGCGACCTCGTCCTCGGTTACGCCTTTCTCCAGCAGTTCGGCCAGCACCCGGTCGACCGCCGCCTCGACCTTGGCGACGTCGACCCCGATGCGGGGGCTGCTGGAGATGCCGAACGTGGTCAGGTCGATCGCGGCCGGGTCGTAGTAGGCCGAGGCATTCACGGCCAGATCGCCGCCCATCACCAGCGCGCGATAGAGCCGGCTGGTGGCGCCGCCGCCCAGGATCTCGGCCAACACCTGCAGCGGATAGGCGTGCTCGACGGCGCCGCGGCCCAGGCTGGGCGCCAGGTAGGTGCGCCGCCACGAGGGCTGGCGCACCTGCGCGCTCTCCAGCGTCACGCGCCGCGCCGCCTGCTGGGTCGGTTCCTGCGGCCGCGCCTGCTTGGGCACCGCGCGCGGGGGGATGACGCCGTAGTACTTCTCGGCCAGCGGCCTAAGCTCGGCCATCGTGATGTCGCCGCCCACCACCAGGATCGCGTTGTTCGGCGCGTAGTAGCGGCGGTGCCAGGCGATCGCGTCCTGCGTCGTAAGACCGCGCATCTCGTGCTCCCAGCCGATGATCGACCGGCCGTAGGGGCTGTTCATGAACTGCGCCGCGCGCATCTGCTCGCCCAGGCGCTGGGCCGGGCTGTTGTCGAGCGTCTGGCGGCGCTCCTCCAGGATCACCTTGCGCTCGGGATCGACCTCGGCGTCGGTGAGCGTGAGGTTGGCCATGCGGTCGGCCTCGAGCTTCATCACCAGCTCGATCCGGTCCTTGGCGACGTTCTGGAAATAGCCGGTGTAGTCGTAGCTGGTGAAGGCGTTGTCCTGGCCGCCGTTGCGCGCGACGATCTTCGAGAATTCGCCGGGCGGCACGCTGGGCGTGCCCTTGAACATCAGGTGCTCGAGGAAATGCGCGAGGCCCGACTTGCCCGGCTCCTCGTCGGCCGAGCCGCATTTGTACCAGACCATGTGGCTGACGACGGGCACGCGATGGTTCTTGACCAGCACCACCTGCATGCCGTTCGGCAGGGTGAAGCTCTCGGGGTAGAACACGCCGGCGCGCGCGGCCGCCCAGGGCAGGCACGCGACCAGCGCGAGCGTCGCGGCCGCAAGGCCGCGCACGAGCAACGTCATCGGCTTCCGCCTTTCGATCGCCAGGCCCGTCAGTGCGAGCAGCATAGCCGCAAGCATAGCAGGCTCAAGTTAACACCGTTTAACGCCGGGCCGGCTGACGGATATGTGATGGTCAGTTGATCAGGCCGTCGAGGATGCCGCGGCTCTTGCGCTTGATCGTCGGCACCTCGCCTTCGCTGGGCGCCTTGCCGACGGCGGCGTTCTGCTTCAGCCGCTCGGATTCCTTGTTGGCGTCGATGATCACGCCCGGCTCGGGCGGCTTGCGCCAGAACAGAAGGTCGTCGACCAGCGTCTTGTTCGCGTCGGCGATCTGCATCGAATCGCGGTCGACCAGGATGCGGATGTTCGGATCGGCATTGGCCGCACCGGCGCGGGCCAGCAGCGCCTGCTCGCCGCTGCTGCGGCGCTGGAAGCCGGGCACCGCGGGCGCGTTGGCGGCGACCGGCGCGGCGACCGCGTTGCGCGTGCCGACCGGCACGGGGGCCGGCTTGGCGGCGGACGCGGCCGGATCCCGGCCGAACACGGTCTGCTTGGCCTGCTCGACGGCCGCGGCCTCCAGCGGCGCCGCGCCCGGCTGGGGCGGGCGGAGCTGGTAGTTGGGCGGCAGCGCCAGCGGCTGGCGGGTGGTGACCTGGAACTCGTCCGGGGCAGGCCGCTTTTCCAGGCCCAGCGCCTGGCGCGTGCCGCCGCATCCGCTGAGGCCCGCGGCACCCAGGGCGGCCAGGGCCGCCAGTGCGATCAATCGATGCATCGGTCCTACCGTGCCTTGGCGCTCTTCTTAGGCGATTCGCGACTCGCGGACAAGCCGTCCCACAGCAGCGCCGCCACCCCCACGGTAATGGCCGAATCGGCCAAATTGAAGGCAGGCCAGTACCATTCGCCGAGGTGGAAATAGAGGAAATCGTAAACGGCACCGAAACGCAGCCGGTCCACCACGTTGCCGATGGCGCCGCCCAGGACCAGGCCCAGGGCGAGGGCGGGAAGGATACGGTTGACGCCCTTCAGCCACCACAGCAGCGCGCCGGATATCGCCAGAGCCAGCAGCACCAGCGCCCAGGAGACCTGGGCGTCGTTGAACAGGCCGAAGCTCATGCCGCGGTTCCACACCGTGACCAGCTTGAAGAAGGGCGCCACCTCGAGCATCCGCCCCCCGCCCTCCAGCAGCCGCATCATCCAGGCCTTGGTGAGCTGGTCCGCCGCCAGGATCACCGAGGCCAGGCCCAGGCCCAGGCGCGCATGGCGGGTCATGGGCGGGCGCGCGGTCAACCGCTGCCTACTCGGCCGCCTGGTCGACCGGGCCTACCGCCGCGGTGCAGCGCAGGCACAGGCCCGGCCGCGCCGGCGCCTGGCCCACTTCCGGCAGGACCTTCCAGCAGCGGTCGCACTTGTGGCCGCAGGCCGGCTTGAATCCTGCCGCGATGCCGGCGACGTCCGGCAGGGTGAACAATCCTTCCTTGGGGGCGCCGGCCAGCTTCGCCACTGCGAGGCCCGAGGTGATGCAGATCTCGTCCATGTCGGCGCCTTCCAGCGCCTTCAGCCAGCCGTCGTCGGCATAGAGCACGGGCGCCGCCTGGAGCGAGGAGCCGATGCGCTTGGCCGCACGCTCCAGCTCCAGCGCGCCGGTGACGACGCGCCTGGCCGCGCGCAGCTTCTCCCAGCGCCGGGCCAGCGCATCGTCGCGCCACGCCGCCGGCACGGCAGGATAGAGCCGCAGATGCACGCTCTCCTCGCCCTGGCCGCCGGACTCGGCGCGGCGCGCCAGCCACGCCTCCTCGGCGGTGAAGCAGAGGATCGGCGCCAGCCACGCCGTCAGGCACCGGAACACCTGGTCCATCACCGTGCGGCAGGCGCGCCGGCGCGGGTCCGCGGGCGCATCGCAGTAGAGCGAGTCCTTGCGGACGTCGAAATAGAACGCCGACAGGTCGACCGCGCAGAACTGGTGGAGCTGCACGTAGATCTCGTGGAAGTCGAAGTCCACGACGCCCTTGCGCACGACCTGGTCTAGCTCGGCCAGGCGGTGCAGCACGAAGCGCTCGAGCTCGGGCATCTCCTGTTCGGCCACGCGCTCGGCCTCGCTGAAGCCGGAGAGTGCGCCCAGGAGGTAGCGCAGCGTGTTGCGCAGGCGGCGATAGGAATCGACCGTCGACTTGATGATCTCCGGCCCGATGTTCAGGTCCTCGGCGTAGTTCGAGGCCACCACCCACAGGCGCAGAATGTCGGCGCCGTGCTGGGCCGTCACGTCCTGCGGCGCCACCACGTTGCCGAGCGACTTCGACATCTTGCGGCCCTGCTCGTCGAGCACGAAGCCGTGCGTGAGCACCGCGTCGTAGGGCGCGCGCCCCCGCGTGCCGCAGCTCTCGAGCAGCGAGGAGTGGAACCAGCCGCGATGCTGGTCCGAGCCTTCCAGATACAGGTCGGCCGGCCATTTCAGCTCGGGCCGCTGCTCCAGCACGAAGGCGTGGGTCGAGCCGCTCTCGAACCACACCTCGATGATGTCCTGCACCTGGTCGTAGTCGCGGGCGTCGTACTTGTTGCCGAGGAACTTCTGCGGCGCGCCGGGCGCGAACCAGGCGTCCGCCCCTTCCTTCTTGAAGGCTTCGACGATGCGCTTGTTGACCTCGGGATCCTTCAGGGGCTCGCCGGTCTTCTTCCCGACGAAGACCGCGATCGGCACGCCCCAGGCGCGCTGGCGCGAGACGCACCAGTCCGGGCGCTGCTCGATCATGGCGTAGAGGCGGTTGCGGCCCGAGGCGGGCACGAACCTGGTCTCGTCGATCGCCTTCAGCGCCTTCTTGCGCAGCTCGTTGCGCTCCATGCCGATGAACCATTGCGGCGTGTTGCGGAAGATCAGCGGCTTCTTCGAGCGCCAGGAATGCGGATACTGGTGCTTCATGCGCCCGCGCGCGATCAGCATGCCGGCGTCCGCCAGCGCCTGGATGACGGCCTCGTTGGCGTCGCCCTTCTCGCCCTTCTCGGTGATGACCTGCCGGCCGGTGAAGCCCGGCGCCTGGTCGGTGAAGCGCCCGTCGGCGTCCACGGTGTAGGGGATCGCGGTGTCGATGCCGCGCTTGGAGAGATCGGCCTGCGCCTCCATCCAGGCGTCGTAGTCCTCGCGCCCGTGGCCCGGCGCGGTGTGCACGAATCCCGTGCCGGCGTCGTCCGTCACATGGTGGCCGGCGAGCAGGGGAACGTCGAAATCGTAGCCCAGCGCCTTCAGCGGATGCGAGCAGGTGAAATCTTGCAAACCGCGCTCTGCGCCTTCGCTGACGACCGTGCGCAGACGCCGGTACTCTGCTACACGCGCCTGCTCAAATACGTCAGGCGCAAGAGCATCTGCGATGACCAACTTGTCGCCTGGCTTAGTCCAATTTTCAGGTGCGGCGCTTGTGACCTCGTATAGGCCGTACTTGATCTTCGGCGAAAAGCTGATGGCGCGATTTCCCGGCAGGGTCCATGGAGTTGTGGTCCAAATGACGATCGAAGCTCCTTCGAGGTCCTTGTTCGCAGAATTAATCTCCTGGAGGTCGGCGCCGGAAGCGCCATAGTCGAGTAGCGGAAACTTCACCCACACCATGTCCGAGACGAAATCCTCGTACTCGACCTCGGCCTCGGCGAGCGCGGTTTTCTCCACGACCGACCACAGGACCGGCTTGTTGCCAAGGAACAGGCCGCCGTTCATCAGGAACTTGTGGATCTCGGCCGCGATCAGCGCCTCGGATTCGAAATGCATCGTGGCGTAGGGGTTGTCCCATTCGCCGATGCAGCCCAGGCGCTGGAACTCCTCGCTCTGCACCTTCATCCAGTGCTCGGCGAACTCGCGGCACTGGCGGCGGAACTCGACGATCGGCACCGCGTCCTTGTCCTTGCCCTTGGCGCGGTAGTCCTCCTCGATCTTCCATTCGATCGGCAGGCCGTGGCAGTCCCAGCCCGGCACGTAGTTGGAATCGAAGCCGAGCATCTGCTGGCTGCGCGTCACCACGTCCTTGAGCACCTTGTTGAGCGCGGTGCCGATATGGA
>CAYMTM010000160.1:0-3506 GCA_964393375.1 uncultured Rhodospirillaceae bacterium | reverse complement strand
GCGGGCCGTCGTGCAGGATGAACTTCTCGCGGCCCTTGGAGAGCTGGCGCAGCTTGCGCCACAGGCCGATCCTGCGCCAATGCTCCAGCAGTTCCGGCTCGCGCTTGGGCAGGCCGGCCTTCATCGCGAAGTCGGTCTTGGGCAGGAAGACCGTCGCCTTCCAGTCGCGCGCGGGTGCTGCGCCGTTGTCCTTGCTCATGACGATGTCTTCCGTTTCAAGGGATCGCGATCGGCGCTGTGGCCGACGGCGTTGGATTGCAGGATGCGGCGGGCCTGGCGGGCGTCCTCGGCGATCTGCGCCTTCAGCGCATCGAGCCCGTCGAAGCGCCGCTCGGGCCTGAGGCGCTCGATGAAACGCACGCGCAGGCGATGGCCGTAGAGATCGCCGGCGAAATCGAACAGGTGCACTTCCAGCAGCAGCTTCAGTCCGTCGACGGTCGGCCGGCGGCCGAAATTGGCGACGCCGCTGATCCAGCCGCGCGCCTGGGCCTGGCCGGGCACGTCCACCGCCGCGCGCACCGCATAGACGCCGGTGGCCGGCACCATGTAGTCGCGGTGGTCGACATTGGCGGTGGGGAAGCCCAGCTTGCGCCCGATCTGCGCCCCGCGCCGCACGCGCCCGACCACTTCGAACGGCCGGCCCATCAGCCGCGCGGCGCCGCGCGGATCGCCGGCCTCGAGCAGGCTTCTGATGTTGGTCGAGGAATAGACGGTGTCCTCGTCGCCCACCGGGTCGATGACGGTGACCTCGATGCCGTGAAGCGGGCCCAGACGCCGAAGCAGCGCCACGTCGCCCGTGCGGCCCTTGCCGAACACGAAGTCGGCGCCGCAGACCACCTGCGCCAGGGCGAACTGCTTCGCCAGCACCTGGGCGACGAAATCCTCGGCGGTGATCGCGGCGAAACGGCGGTTGAAGCGCTGGGCCAGCATTACCTCGACGCCGAGCTCGGAAAGGATCTGCGTCTTGACGCGGAACGGCGTCAGGCGGAAGGGCGGATCCTGGGGCCGGAACAGGCGGCGGGGATGCGGCTCGAAGGTCAGCACCGCCGAAGGCGAGCCGCGCGCGGCGGCCAGGCGCAGCGCCGCGTCGATGACCACGCGATGGCCCAGATGCACGCCGTCGAAATTGCCAACCGCCGCGACCGCGCCGGTGGCCTCCTCCGGCAGGCGTCGGACGTCCCTGAAGATGCGCATCCGCCCGGAATCCGCAGAAAAAACCGACAAATCAACGACCCGCCCGGGCTGGCGCCCGGCGGACGGGCGACAATATCGCGCCCCCGCCGCCGGGGCTACGGAATTTTCCGAGTAATTCCCATGGCTTGCGCGCGCCCTTATCGCCGGACGGGAACCATGATGAGGGCATCGCCCTCGATCACCACCTTGTCGCCGACCGTGCAAACCGTGCGCAGCGCGATGCGCCGCTTGTCCGGCATGACCTCGGTGATGGTGGCGCGCGCCTGCACCGTGTCGCCCGAGCGCACCGGCGCCTTGAACTTCAGGTTCTGCGCCAGGTAGATCGCGCCCGGGCCGGGCAGCTTGGTGCCGATCACGGTGGAGATGAAGCTCGCCGACAGCATGCCGTGGGCGATGCGGCCCTCGAACATGGTCTCGGAGGCGAATTCGTGGTTCAGGTGGACGGGGTTGATATCGCCCGAAATCCCGGCGAACAGCACGATATCCGCGTCGGTGATCGTCTTGGCGTAGACCGCCGTCATGCCGACCTTGAGATCCTCAAGGTAAAGACCATGCAGCTCGGCATGGGTCGCGCGGGCCTCGGTCGGCTGGACGCGCAAGCTGGCGGTCATTCGGGGCTCCTTGCCTTCAGGGCCAACGCAAACCGATCATGGTGCAGCGCAAAATCGCGCCGCAATATAACGGACACACGCGGACCCGGCAAGCTCCATGAGATTTCTCATCGTCTTAGCAAAACGGGGTTGAGGAACGGTTATTCCAGTTTGGCGCTGCGGCGTTACGGGGCGATGCACTGCGACGTGAACGGCTTGCCGTGGCTAAGACCCGCCTGCCCCGCTAGAATTGCCGGCGGGGACGGTCCGAGGCGGGAGTGACGATGATGCATGTTGCGAGGGCAGCCCTGCGCGCGGCCACGCTCGGCGCCGTTTTGACCATGGTCTGCGCCGCCGCGGCCCTGGCCCAGAGCCCGCCGCCGGGCGCGGTGGGCGGCGGCGGCCCGGGTGCCGACTACACCGCCGAATTCAAGGTGCAGGGATACGGGCCGAAGCTGCGCGGGCGCGTCTACGGCGCGCCGGGCAAGGAGCGGCGCGAGACCGCCGATCCCTGGGGCGGTTCCACGATGATCTTCCGCTACGATCTGGGCGTCGGCTGGGTCATCCCGTCCTCGGGCCCGTACTACACGGAATTCCTCCTGCGGCCGCCCGGCACGCCCGTTCTGCCGCCGGGCAGCGTTCCGCCCGGCCTGGCGCGGATCGAGGACGACGACATCAACGACGTGCCGGCCACCAAGTACGCCTTTCCGCCGACCGGAACCGGACCCGGCGGCTATGTGTGGCTGAGCCGCGAGGGCATCGCGCTCAGGATCGACGGACAGCCCCAGCCCGGCTTCCCGGAGATCCGCTTCGAGCTCGACAATCTCCGCTACGGGCCGCAGAACCCGGCGCTGTTCGAACTGCCGGCGGGCTATCGGAAGTTCAGCCCGCAGCCCGCGCCGGTGGCAAGCGGACCGCCGCCCGCAGGCTCCGCGCCGCCCGGCGCCGTCGTGCCGCCGGCGCCATTGCCGCCGGCCATGCCGCAGCAGGGTCCGGTGCGCGTGCCATAGGCATCAACCTGTCTGCACCGCCTCGTGCAGGTGGCGAAGGCGCGCCGCGGGCAGGCGCACGCGGACGGTCGTGCCGGCGCCCGGGCTGCTTTCGATCGCGATCGAGCCGCCGTGGAGTTCGGCCGTGGCCTTGACGATCGGCAGGCCGAGGCCGGTGCCGGTGCGCTCGCGCGTCATCGGACCGCCGATCTGTCCGAACGGCGCCAGTGCCGTCGGGATGTCCTCTTGCGCCATGCCGATGCCTGTATCGCTGACGGCGATCACCATGTCGCCGCGGTCGTCGATCAGCGCACCCAGCCCGACGGTGCCGCCGGCGGGGGTGAACTTGATCGCGTTCGAGAGGAGGTTCAGCAGAATCTGACGGATGCCGCGCCCGTCGGCGGTCACGGGCGGCAATTCCGGCGGAACGTTCAGCGTCACCGCAACCCCCGCCTCGCGGGCCATCGGTTCGACCAGGCGCAGGGCCTTGGCCGACAGTTCGGCGATGTCGATCGGCTCCTCGCGCAATTCGAAGCGCCCCGCCTCGATCTTCGACATGTCGAGCACCTGGTTGATGACGTCGAGCAGGTGCATGCCGCTGGCGCAGATGTCGCGCGCATAGGCCTTGTAGCGCTGGCCCGCGCCCGGCCCAAGGACGTCGTCGGCGATGATCTCGGCGAAGCCGATGATGGCGTTGAGCGGCGTGCGCAGCTCGTGGCTCATGTTGGCGAGG
>CAYMTM010000159.1:0-10737 GCA_964393375.1 uncultured Rhodospirillaceae bacterium | reverse complement strand
TAGTCGAAGGACGCGCCATTGTGATTGAAGAAATCCTGCTCGTTGGCGAGGTTGCTGTAGCCCGACGTCGCGGTGCCGATGTTCAGCATCTTGTCGCCCGAGATCGAGAGCGACATGGCGGCGAAGACGAACTCGTCGGCCTGCGCCAGCGTGCCGGTCGATACGGTGGCGTCGTTGGCCTGCGGTCCCGCGTCGGTCGCCGTGTTGGACTGGTCGAGCACCGATGCCGTGGCCGCGCCCGTGACCTCGATGGCCGCCCAGGTCAGATAGTTGTCGCTGCCGTTGGCATTGTTGACCGTGATCGTGAAGGTGCCGGACGAGTTGACGTTGGCGGCGTAAGCGATGACAGACCGCTGCCGACCGACCACCGCCGACTTGACGATGCTGTAGCTGTTGCCCCGGTTGTCCGTAACCGACGAAACGTCGTAGCCGTTGGAATGCCAGCCGACCAGCCCGACGATGACCAGCGAACCGGCGGCGGGCGCGGTGGCGAAGCTCGCATTGACCGAAGCGCCGGCCGCGTCGTTGGTCTGCTTGCCGATGGTCTGGCCGGTGCCGAGCGCCATGTCAGTCCTCCGTCACTGCCAGCGCAGTAGGCTTTGCAACAGCGACACGCACCCGCGTGCGCGCGCCGGGCGGCGGCACAGTGCCGATGCCTGGAAACCCCGTAGTTCCTTCGCGCACCGCCCCGCCGCGCCATTCCATGCTCGACAGATGGTGCCACGCGAGCGCTTCGTCGCCTTTGCCGGCTTGGTCCTCGGCCCACTCGACGGTGACGGTCAGCGTCGCCGTGGCGTCGCGCAAGTCTGCATCGGCCATGTCGATCGCGATGCGGCGGAAGCCGGTCCGCACCGCGGAAGGCTCTATACGCTGGTCGGACACCAGGCGACGCTGCGGCACAAGACTCGCGGTCACGCTTCACGCGTTCCCATCGGTCAGGGTCCAGCTCGTGATCTGCACGAGCTGGCCGGCGTTGATCGTGGTGTTGTCGATCTCCATGTCGCCGCCGCCTCCCGTTGCCGTGACGGTTCCCTGCATGTGACAGGTCGTGCCGTCCGAGGCGTAGAGGCGGAAGTGCGTGGCCGTGCCGGTGTTGTCGGCGGCGCTGTCCTGAATCGGCGTGCCGCTGAAGCTCTTGCTGGCACCCGATGCGGCCGAGGCCCAGTCGGCGGCGAGGTTGAACGTCGCCAGCACCGTGCCGGTGTCGCCCGCCGCGCAGCTCGCCGGCGGCGAGCCGGTGCGAATCTTCACGATGGCGGATGCGCCAACCACGGTTTCGATCGCGTCGAGTCGCGCATTCCGTACGGATGTGCTGAGCTGGATGGTCATGGTCAAGCCCCCCGCCGCCCGCCGATGCGGGCGGTAAACGAAGTGATCGGCGCGAAAAGCATCACGCGCCCGCGTAGTCGGCCCGCACCATGGCCGGCATCACACCGGCCTTGATGCGCCACTCCTCGCGCTGCATCTGATCGACCGCCGCGTTGAGCAGCTGCGCCCAGGTCTGGGCCCGCGGGTCGTTCATCAGGTACGGCTCGGCTTGCAGCAGCGTGCCGTAGAGGTAGATGTCGGGGTGACGCCGGATCAGCCAGTTCCCGCCGTCGCCCGCGTTGGCCAGATCGAGCCGCTGGTAGTAGTCGATCTCCACCGTCAGCCCGGCGACGGGTATCGGCCAGAGCCGCAGCGCCGCCTGCAGGTCTGTCCAATAGCGTGGCGTTCCCGCGTCTCCGCCCAGCGCCTCTATGCGATCCGGCGTGAGGTACTCGAGCACGGCCGGCGGATCGCCAAGAATCTTGATAAAGCGGATCTCCAGAAGATCGGCCGGCCAAGTGTAGTATGCCTGCCCCGCGACCGTCGCCGTCTGGGCCCGCTGCTCCATGGCCCGTACCCGGAACTCGCGGTTGCAGGCCGACTCGGCCAGCGCGACGAATTCCGGAATGCGGCTGGTCAGGTCATCGCGCGCCAGCCAGTTGGCCGTGGCAACCAGCAGGTCGTTGTAGTTCTGGATCGCCATGCTTCATACCCTTCCCGGCGCGGTGCGCAGGTGACGCCATTCCGGATCATTCAGCAGGCGCCGCAACCAAGCCTCGTTGCCCTTCGCCAGCGGATCGGCGCCGAAGCGTTCGATCCAATGCAATTGCACGGTCACCGGAATCGAGGCGATGCGGCGCAGCTCGCGCGCGGGCGAGTAACCGTCGCCCGACGTCATCGCCCGCTTGTTCGCCTCGATTGCAGGCTCCACATCGGCCAGGCGCTGGACGGTGAAAGTCCCTGCCGCCTCGTCGACATGCAGGTACTCGGCCACACCGTCCGGCGTGACCTCGACCAGCCGGCCGCCCATCAGAACTCCACCGGCACCACATTGACGAGTGTCGACGCGGACTCCTGCAGGTGGGCGAAATGCGTGAAGGGCTTGACCGCGAAGACGACCGGCGCGCCGGGCCCGACGAGGATGTCGTTCACCGTCGCCGTCACGCCGGTTGTGCCGAACTTGATGTAGGCCGTTGCCTTGGCCGTGACCATCACGAAGCGCGCGCGGCTGCCGTCGGCCGCGTTTGGGATGGCGACCGCCGCGGAGCTGGCGCCCGTCGTCACGGTCGTGCCGACCGCCGCCACCGTCACTGCCGGGAAACTCGCCATGGCCTAGACTCCCACCGGCACGTAGTGGATGTAGGCGAATCCCGCCAAGCCCGAAGAGGCGCCCGAGGCCACCGAAGCGGTCACCCATTTGCCGGCGGCAAGCCGCTGGTCGGCCTTGCCGTTGGTGCCGGCATTCTTGAAATTGGAATAAAGCCCCGCCGTCGCCACGGACACGCCGTCCACGAGGTTGTCGCTTGACGTGCCGGCGCTGGTCGCCGTCGTGCCAATGTCGACCGTGCAGGCGCCAGCGGACTGCGTGGTGACGTCCAGCTCCAGTCTGGTCACGATGATGTCCGTGTTGGTCGGAGCCTGCCACGAGAACACGCCGCCGCCGGTGTCGACGGCCGCCAGCGGAACGCGGACGATCACCTCGCCGCGATAGGAAAGACCGCCCGAGCCGGGGCCGCCGAAACGCCCCTGCGTCACGGCGCCATAGTCGCTGCGCAACTCGGCCGAGCCGTCGTCGCGCTGCACCAGATTCACGCCCATGCATTCGTCCTTTCGATGAAATGGCAGCCGGCAGCGATCGACCGGGGCCCCCACCCCGGCCGACAGCTGACGGCTGATTGCCGATAGTCGAGATCAGCCCGTGGTCAGATCGGCGACGATGCCGCTGCCCGCCTGGTTGCGGGCCTCAAGCGTGTACTCGGCCAGCACCATGCCCTTCTCGGCGTCGCCGGTCTTGGCTAGGTCGATCGTCTGCATCTTGCGCAGGTAGCTGACCGCCCAAAGTGACGTGTCGAGGATGTGGCAGTCGCGCTCGCGCGAGAATCGGCTGGCGACGATCTTGTGCGCGCCGAAATCGCTCTCGTACACGTCGATCGTCGAGATCAGCTTGCGGTCCTCGGACTGGTCCAGCCGCGTGGCGTTGCCGGTGAATCCGCTGAACACGGTCTTGTTGAACGGTCCGACCATGATCAGGTCGGGATTGCCGCCGTTCGTCCAGCAGGACTGCAGCACCGTCTTGACCATCGACTCGGTCAGCGGCCGCTGCGTGCCGTCCGTCGCCGCGGCCGAGGTCGTGCCGTCGCCGCCGCCGGCGCCGCGGCTTTTGTTGGTCGAGTACCATCCGCAGAGCGGGCGCAGCTGCCGCGCCGTCGTCGAATTGCCGTCGGCCGGCGCCTGGTTGTTGCTTAGAATGAACTCGATGTCGCGCTTCAGCTCGTTCGACCGCTTGAGCAGCTGGTAGACGATCTCACGGTGCCGGCCCGCCTTGTCGACCGTGTCCTGCGTGCCCGACACGATTGCCGTCTTGTAGCTGATCTGGCAGCGGTTGCCGAGCTTGGTCGTCGCCGTCACAGCCTGGAACGACGTGATGTCGTCGCCTTCAAGCTGCGCGTTTGCGCCGGCGGCCGCCAGCGAGTCGACCTGCCATTCGTGCAGCGTCGCCGTTGCCTTGTTCGACCCGATTGCGGCGATGAACGGAGTGTCCTTCGGCGCGATATTGTAGATCTGGTCGCTCAGGTCCTCGCGGTTGCCCACCGACGAGAATGTCAGCGCCGTATTGGTGATGATGGCCATTGCTCTATTGATCCTCCTCGAGATGCGCGAGGACCGACTCGACCATGTCGTCGATGCGTCCGGTCCTCAGCGCGTTGCGTTTGAGCGCGTGCAGCCTGTCGGAGCGCCGTGCCGCCCCCTCGCGCGATGCCATCGGCGCCTGCGTGCGCGATGCCCCGCCTGTCCGCTTGCCCGCCAGCCGCTCCTTGGTTTGGCGCAGCCGCCGGAACTGCATCGCGTCATGGAAAACGCGAAGCAGCCGATGGTCTACGATCCGCGACTGCTCGTCGGCCGAGAAGCCCAGCTGCGATGCATAGGCGGACAGTTCCTCGGCGATCGCCGTTCGCTTGCCGGGATCGGCCAGGTCGGGGATAGCCCGCAGCAGCGCGCGTCGCTGCTGGCCGGTATAGGCGTCGAATGCCTGCGCCCGCACGGCATCCTCCCGCACCGCCATCTCGCGGCGCAGGCCGCGCGCCTGCTCCAGCCTGGCCGCGCGGCGGTCGAACTCCGCCCGCTTCTGGGCGTAGACCGTCGGCTGCTCGGCCGCCAGGCGCTCCCAGTCGATGGCCCGCCCCTCCGCCAGGACGGGGTCCACCGCCTCGGCGTCGGCGATGAAGGCGTCCAGCACCTCCTTCAGCCTTGCGCGCTCGGTTTCGAGACCCCGGCGCTGCTCGGCCAGGGCCGCCGTCTTGCGCGAATAGTCACGCTGCCGCGAATAGCCCTTGCGCAACTCCTCCAGCGTCACCCGCTCGGTCCGGCCGTCGACGACGACCGCGTGCAAAGGCTTGCCGGTCAGCTCCGCAACGGCTTCGGCGACAGAGTCGACCGGCGCATCGTCGACTTCCGTCCGTTCCTCCGGCGCCGCGTCGGCGCCGGCGACGCCCGTAGCTGGATCGGACGGCGTGTCGCCGGTCTCAGGCTCCGGCGACGCCTCCAGCTTGGCGATGATCGATTCCGCGACGCCGTGCAGGTCGCGGGGCTCGGCGGGTGGGCGCGCGCCCGTATCCGCGTCAAGATACATATTTCGATCCTTTCGTAAGTCTAGAAATACTGCATTGCAATCACGGCGGATCGCCGGCGGCGAATCCGCCCGCGCGGCGCTCGGCCGCCTCGTGCTCGCGGCGCAGCCGCTCGCGTTCCGCCAGCCGCCCTTCCTCGGCCAGCAGGCGAAGCTCTTCCCTGACGGCGCCGAGCGCGGTGAGGCGGAGGTAAAGCCACTCGCGCGCCTCGCGGTCTTGCGCCGGCGAGCCGCGCCAGGCCGCGACGATGTCCTGCTCCAGTCGCGCAAACGCGCCGGCAAGCGCCGGGTCCTCCAGCGCCGCCGCGGCGCGCCGGCCGCAAGTTTCGGCCGGAGACTCCAGCACGGCCGGTGCGTCAATGCTCATGAGCAGCCTCCATGGATGACGGCAAGCCGCACTGGCATGCCATCGATTGGCACGCCAAGGCGCAGCACTCCGGATTTCTGATAGAACTCCTAAATTGGCCGGACTCTGGCGGTGGCTGGCCTTGGACCGGCGAGACCGGTCCGCTTGGCCACGCGAGAGGTCAAGGCCGCCTGACGCCTTGTATTGCGCCGTGCACTCACTTCGCGCTTCTTGCCATACTTGGTGAGCTCGCGGTCGACTAGGCGATTGATGCGGCGCGACAGGACCGGGCCGATCTCTTTGCAGACTTGACGATGCGCTCCCCCGAGGCCTGCCGTCTGGAACCGGCGCCGACGCGTGTTATCGCGCCGGCGCCGGCCCCTCGGCCGCGCTCGCGCCCGGTGGCATGTCCGGCGGCACCCTTGCGGGTCCCCCAAGTGACAGGCCGCGGGTCATGCCCTCCGGCATACCCATGGGCGGCGCGCCAAAGCGCAGCGCCGGTCGTCTTAGAGACGGTACTTCCCGCGACGATGTGGATTTCGGCTATTCCGACGATGCACCAGGAGTTTCCGGCGCCCGGCCAAGCACGACACCGCTAGCTTTTCCGTCGTCGCTTTCGTCGCCGCGCCTCGATTTCCAGCTTCTTGCCGTGACGCGCCAACTCGCGGTCGATTAGGCGGTTGATGCGTCGCGCCAGAACGAGGCCAAAGAAAGTCGGCACGTAACGCGGAAACCCCGTATCGCCACGTTCGCCGCCGACCCAGTGACACCTAACTCCAGCGCCTTCCAAGGCACCGCGAACCGCATCCAAAGCCAGGGTCAGCGCCTGGACCGAGTCGACGCCGAACGCATTGCGGGCGGACCTCATTCCAATTCCGCTCACGTGGTAGGCGCATCGCCAATCTCCGTCACCGTCAGGCTCCGGGAGGCCTACGCGCACGACGCATTTTCTCTGCGATGCCTGGTCACAGGAAAGCACCCGGCTGGCAACGACGGTGTCAATCTTTGGACGTCTGTTTCGCGGTTTGTTTGTCTTGCCCACGACCCGCCTCGTCAATCCGCCTTCTCCTTGCCATAGTGCCAGAAACACCATCCTCTGCACGCATTTTCACCGACGTGCTGAAGGGCCCAACATCCCGTCCTCAACCGTGCGTCGGGAATCGAGCGGCAGAAGTTCTCCCAGGCTCTGCCTCGTATGGCACAGGCGCTAAGACATCGGTTAAGGGTAGGTGGTGGGCCGGCCATTTCACTCGGCAAAGCTGCAGCTTCGACCAGGTCGCTGACGAGTGCGCTCTTGTCCCCCACCGCGGCCGTGATTTCTTGCGGCAAAGGAGGTCGCCCAAGACGACTAAGGAACGACTCGATGAAGCCGCCGAGCTCCTTGACGATGACCTCTTCCCCGCGTGCCCCGGCAACGAATCCGTCTCTTGTCTCGATAAGCTGAACGGCCCCTTGTGGACGACGCGCGGCGGGAAAGGCTGCACTAGGCGACCAACGGAAACCTTCCGTATGACCCGATGGGACCGCAGAATGCGTCGGTTGCCAATTCACCGCGGCTCCCCTTTCGCGCAAGGGGCGCATGCCGGCGCCGGCCCCTCGGCCGCGCTCGCGCCCGGTGGCATGTCCGGGGCGCCCCGCGCGAGCCCCCCAGGCGACAGGCCGCGGGTCATGCCCTCCGGCATGCCCATGGGCGGCGCGCCGAACTTGAGCGCCAACTCCAATCGCTTCAGCGCCATCTCGTCCTCGTGCTTGCGCAGCTTGAGGGCGATGTCGGCGTCGAGCTTGCGGTTCTCCAACGCCACGCGCGCCTGCAGCTCCATCGCCGCCGGATCGACCGGCGGCGGCGCGGGCGGCGGCGGCGGCGCCAGGTTCGGGTCGTTGAAGAATCCCTGCGCCGTCTTGATTCCGGCGTTGTGCACGATTTTCGAGGCGGTCTCGTAGAGATTGCGCGGCGACACCAAGGGTCCGGTCGGGCCGCCCTGAAGCTGCATCGCCTGCACCTGCTTGTCCCAAATCGCCATCAGGTGGCCGAGCTGCTGGTCGCGATTGCCGGTGCCGAGCCCGACCGAGACGCTGACGTCCATCTCAGCGTTCCACGCCCGTGGGTCGACCGCGATCCACTGGTTGCGCATCCGCACCACCCGCGCCTTGTCCTGGTGGCGCACCAACAGGCGCAGGATCAGCCGGAACGCGCGGCGCACGCCGACCTCGGCGAAGATCCGTGCGATCAGCTCGAGCCGCATCATCGCCGCGCCCATGATGGCGTTGATGCCGCTCGCGGTCTTGTTAAGCGAGTCCGCGTCCAGGCCCTGGTTGTACTTGGTCTGGCCGGTGCGGTTCTCGCGCACTGTGTCGAGGTACTCCAGCGCCGGAAAGGCGTTCTGGAATACCGGCGGCACGGCGATCTCGCGCATCGCATGCGGCTCCTTCACCCGGACATAGCCGCCCGGCTTGGACGACAGGAAATCGTCAAGGTTCACCTTGCCCTCGACGATCTCGGTGCGCGCATTGTTGACCAGGTACAGGTTATCCAGCATTTGCCGCAGGATCGCCGACTTGGTGAGCTGTACGTCCATCACCTTGTCGGCGGCGCTTTCGCCATGGAACTTGTGCGGGATCGGGTAGGGCGACCAGGCCGCGAAGGGATGGTCGTCGACCTCGTGATCCTCCAGCAGCAGCTCCGCTTGGTCGCCGGCGACAGTGATCTTGCGGTACTCCGAGATGCCGTCGCCGTCCTCGTCAAGCCGCAGGTAGCATTCGCTGACCCATACCTCGCGCTGGGAGTCGTCCGCCGCGTCGTCGCGCTCGACCGGCGACTGTTCGGGCCGTGCCCGCTCCTGGCGGTCCCAGGTGGAGTCGAATGCGCCCGACCCGCCGGCCGCGACGGCCGCCACCTTGGCGCGGTCGTAGCCCATCGCCACCAGGTCCGACACGGTGCGCCGGCAGCGATGCGCGCAGAACGGCCTGTCGTCCAGGGACACCCGCTCGCCATCGGTCAGGAATTCCTCGGGCGGCACGTTACGCACCTGGATGCGTCCGCCTTGGATGGTTCGGCGCAGCGCGACGCGATAGCTGGGCGGCGCGCCGATGTCCGTCGTCTCGCGGTCCTCCTCCACGATCTCGACCGCCGGGTCCAGGCGCAGAAAACCCACCTCATCGGCGGTCAGGCCCGAGTAGTCCTCGCGCACCGACTCGGTCGCCGTCTCCCACCACAGCTTCACGACGCCCACGCGCGCGAGCAGCCCGTCCTTGATCCAGTCGTGGAAGACGCGGAAGCCAGGATTGTCGACCGACCAGACGTAGTTCGCGTAGTCGGTCGCCTGGTCGGCAATGCGCTCGTCCTCCGGCCCCTTGGGTTCGAAGCGCACCACGTCGTCGCCGCTCACGAAGGGGCGCAAGATCGCCGGCAACATGCCGTCGACCACCTCGGCCACGTCGCGGCTGACGATCTGCGAGCGCCCGTCGATCTCGTTGCCGAACTTTTCGCCCCGGTAATAGCGCAGCGCCTTGGCCCGGTCGCGCGACAGGGTCGATCCCTGCCAGCGCAACGCGCGGTCGATCTTGCCCGCGATGATCGCGCGGATCTCGGCTTCGGTCTTGGCGGTCATGCGTTGCCCCGCGGTTTGATGGACCTGGACTTGCGCCGCTTGGCGCCGCGCTTGCGGCGTTTCGGCGCGGTGGCCTTCCGCTGCAGCTTTTCCGATGTCACCGGCAGCAGGACGGCGCGCACGCCGCGCACGGCCAGGCTTCCCGCCTCCGGGCGATGGCGAAACCGCAGCCGCGCCAGGTATTCCGCCTCCGCGCCGTCCCGCGCTTCGACGAATACGTTGACCCGCCGCCGTATGCGGCCGAGCCGCATCGGCCGCGTGGTCTCGACCGAGACCGCGTACAGCATCGACCCCTCGCGAAGATGGGCGGTGGCGCCCGAGCGGCGCAGCGCGGCGCCTCGATCGGTGTGACGCCGGAAACGACAACGCCCGCCCCGGTTCCCCGGCTGCGGGCGCAGTTCCCTATCTAGTGTTGAAGCCTATCATAGGATCATCCTGTGCGGAAGGGGGGATCCCCTAAAATATTTTTCATCAGACGCGTTCGCATGCGCGGCTTGCTAAGCCCCTCGTCGCGCCCCATTCGTGTAGCGCCGTACGGCGAGAGGCGATCATGGACTTGCGTTGACGACTCTTTCTGACAATGGACTGGCTGGATGCCTTGGCTTGGATTATGGCCTTTCTTGGAATCCCATTCAGTCCGTTTGAAGCCCAGTCATGGCGCGAAGTCGAGCACGGTCCCACTGGGAGCATCGCCGGACATCTTCCGCTGGGTCTCTTTTCTTGCCGGATCGTGGCTCGGAGAGAAACGTGGCGGCTGTCCTATCGGTCGGTGCGCGTTCGACGAACGCTCGCCAACGTCTCTTCACGACCCAAGAATTGATCCCAGCCGAATTCTGGGCCAACCATCATGATCACATCGCGGCCGAAACGAATTGCGATCTTGGTCGGATCGTTCGGCGGCGGCTTGCTCTTATGGTATGTCGTCCAACAGGCGACGATAGCGGTCTTCGGACCTGCTTACTATGGGGATCGGCAAGACTTCGAATTTGCCGCAGTGTATGTCACTATCGTCTTGCCGGTGCTTCTGCTGATTGAGATTGTTGCCTGGATCAGGGAACGCCGAGCCATGAGCCACCGTCGTCACGATGCTCAAGACCCGGTTCACGACCCCGGTTCTGCAGCATCCGACTCGCTTCGAAAGCCGCCTTGTTGATCGCGCCGCGGGCTATGTATTGCGCAATAGGCGTCATTGCATGGCCGCTCAAAGGGCCCATCACCGCCGCAAACAGGTCCCCAAGGTACCGTCCAGCACCGCGGCCGCGCCTTCCATGCCAGCGTGAAAGGCCCTTTGCCCGATGCTCATCCGCTCTCCCGCCAATTGTGCTGCTAGAATCTGCTGTGCCATGTCGGCCATACCTGCACCGAACGCTGCGCCTGACCTGCCCAATCGGCTGCCGTCGACACCAGCGCCGATAGGCGCCATGGCAGGACCGACAAATGAGGCGCCATATTTCACCGGCGCGCCGGGCGCAGTAGAGTAGATGGGCTCCTCCCATTTCGCCGAGCCGTCGCGATCGATGTAGAAGATGCGACCGTCCAGGACGCCATATCGCCGCATAGCCTCGGCTGGCTCCAGTTCAGGGAACCGCTCGCGCGAAGACGCCAATCTTCACCAACGGATCGCGTGG
>CAYMTM010000158.1:0-10740 GCA_964393375.1 uncultured Rhodospirillaceae bacterium | reverse complement strand
GGCTGTCGTTCTTCATGTTCACCTTCTTCACCGACCGCGACGGCAAGTACCAGCTTTGCGCCCTGGCGGAATCCGGCTTCGATCCCCTGGCGCGCACCTGCCGCTTCATGCTGACCGAGGAGGCCCACCACATGTTCGTGGGCGAGACCGGCATCCGCCGCGTGATCCAACGGACCTGCGAGGTCATGCGCGAGCACAGGACCGACGACCCGGCGGCGCTGCGCCGGCTCGGCGTCATCGACCTGCCCACGGTGCAGCGCTATCTGAACTTCCACTTCTCGGTCACGCTCGACCTGTTCGGCGGCGAGGTGTCTTCGAACGCCGCCACCTTCTTCACGGCCGGGCTCAAAGGTCGTTTCCAGGAAGAGAGGATCGCAGACGACCACGTCCTGCTCGACTCCAACTACCCGGTGCTCGAAGTCGAGAACGGAAAACTGGTCGAACGCCAGGCGCCCGCCGTCAACGCGCTCAACGAGCGCCTGCGCGACGATTTCATCAAGGATACCGACGCCGGCATGGCGCGCTGGAACAAGGTGGTCCGCAACCACGGCATCGACTTCACCTTTCACACGCCGCACAAAGCCTTCAACCGCCGCATCGGCACCTTCGCGGGCCTGCATGTCGCCCCCGACGGGACGGTGATGTCGGCGGAGCAATGGAAGCGCCGCGTGCGCGGTTTCCTGCCCACGGACGAAGACCGCGCCTACGTGCAATCCCTGATGGGCCGCGTGGTCGAGCCGGGCAAGTTCGCCAACTGGATCGCGCCGCCGGCAAAGGGCATCGAGGGACTGCCGATCGATTTCGAATACGTGCGGTTCGCCTAACTCTCGGCGAATCCCGCCAGCGCGCGTACCTCCGCCGCGCTTCGCCCTGCCGCGCGAAGGTCGCGCAGGGTCGCCGCGCGGTCGCGCTTGGCCAGGCGCCTGCCGTCGCCGCCGAGGATCAGGGCATGGTGGAGGTAGCGCGGCGTCGGCAGGCCGAGCAGGGCCTGCAGCAGCCGGTGCACATGCGTCGCCGCGAATAGATCCTCGCCGCGCGTCACCAGGGTCACGCCCTGCAGCGCATCGTCCACGGTGACGGCAAGGTGGTAGCTTGCCGGCGTCTCCTTGCGCGCCAGCACCACGTCGCCGAAGACCCAGGGGGTCGCTGCGATCGGACCACGCATCGCGTCATGCCACGTCAAGGCGTCTGTGCCCGCAGTCGCGCGCGCCATGTCCAGGCGCAGCGCGAAGGGTATGCCGGCTGCGCGCTTCGCGGCGCGTTCTACGGTGCCGAGCGCCCGGCACGTGCCTGGATAGAGCGGCCCATCCGGTCCCTGGGCCGATGGATGCGGCGCCTGGCCCGAACGTGCGATCTCCGCCTGGATTTCCGCGCGCGTGCAGAAGCAGGGATAGACAAGTTCCATCCGCTCCAGGCGGTCGAGCGCCGCCCGGTAGTCGGCGAAATGCTCGGACTGCACGCGCACCTGCTCCTCCCAACGCAGGCCCAGCCAGGCAAGGTCCTCGAGGATCGCCGCCGTGAATTCCGGCCGGCAGCGCGTGGCGTCGATGTCCTCGATGCGCAACAGGAAACGGCCGTCCGCGCCCGCCGCACGCCGGGCGAAAAGCGCGGCGTGGGCGTGGCCCAGATGCAGGTAGCCGGTCGGACTCGGCGCGAAGCGCGTGGTTTCGGGCATCCGCGTGACACTAGCATGGCCGATCGGCTACACGAGGGGGAGGGAACCGTCCGCGGGATGGGAACGAGGTGCGATGCGAGGACCGTTCGATCTGGAAGGGCCGGAATACGGCCCGGCGGCCGGCGGCAAACCGAACAAGCTGGTGCTGCTGCTGCATGGGCTGGGGGCGGACGGCAACGACCTGATCGGACTGGCGCCGCATATCGCGCGCGTGCTTCCCGACGCCGCCTTCGTGTCGCCGCACGCACCGTTTCCCTGCGACATGGCGCCTTACGGCTACCAGTGGTTCAGCCTGCAGGACCGCGATCCGCATGCGATCCTCTCGGGCGTGCAGGCCGCCTGGCCGATCCTCGACGCCTTCATCGACCAGCAGCTCGCACGCTTCGGGCTTGGCGAACCGGACCTGGCGCTGCTGGGCTTTTCGCAGGGCACGATGATGTCGCTCTACACCGCGCCGCGCCGGACGAACGCCGTCGCGGGCGTGCTCGGCTATTCGGGGGCGCTGGTGGGGGCCGAGCGGCTGGCGGCCGAGGCCAAGTCGCGCCCGCCGGTCCTGCTGGTGCATGGCGACGCCGACCCGGTCGTGCCGGTCCAGGCCTCGCAGGCCGCCAAGGTGGCGCTGGCCGCCGCCGGGTTCCCGGTCGAATTGCACATAAGGCCCGGCCTTCAGCACAGCATCGACGAGCAAGGCCTGATGCTGGGCATGCGCTTTCTGGGCAAGGTGCTCGCCGGCCAAGCGCGCGGGGCACAAGACGCGGGGCCGTTAATGCGATAGCATTGGGGCGTCGGTCATTGCGCGAGGTGCTCTCCCATGCCGATTCGCCCGCTTCTTGCCGCCCTGCTTCTGGCTGTGCTGGCTTGGTCACCCGTCCAGGCGCAGAAGAAGACGCCCGTGGACATCGAGCTGGTGCTGGCGATCGACGTGTCGGGCAGCATCGACCCGGTGGAAGCGCGCATGCAGCGCGACGGCTACTACGCCGCCCTGACCAATCCCAAGGTGATCCGCGCCATCGAATCGGGCGTGCTGGGCCGGATCGGCGTGGTTTACATGGAATGGGCCGGCGCGCACTACCAGCGCACGGTGATCGAGTGGACGCTGATCGACAATGCCGAATCGGCCCGGCAGTTCATCACGCGGCTTGCCGACGTTCCGCCCACGACCCAGCGCTGGACCTCGATCAGCGGCGCGATCGACTACGCCATGACCTTGTTCGCGCAGAGCCCGTTCGAGGGCACGCGGCGCGTGATCGACGTCTCGGGCGACGGTTCCAACAACAACGGCCGCCCGGTGCGCCAGGCCCGCGACGATGCGCTGAATGCCGGCGTCATCATCAACGGCCTGCCGATCATCAACGACCGCCCGACCATGTGGGGCGGAGCGCCCGAGCTGTTCCTCGACAAGTACTACGAGGAGAACGTCATCGGGGGGCCGGGCGCCTTCATGATCGTCGCCGACGGGTTCGAGAAGTTCGGCGACGCGATCCTCACCAAGCTTATCATGGAGATCGCCGGCACGCCGCCGAACGGGCCAACCCGCTACGCGGCGCGCGGCGCCTTCGACTAGGAAAGGCCAGCACATGCCGATCTTGGATCTGCCGGTCGCCGGCGGAAAGCTCCAGCGCTACACCACGCGCCCGCCGCGCGCCTTCCCCAAGGCGGACCGCGCCTTCAACCGCGTCGCCATCGGCGCCGCGCATGTCGTGGCCGATCCCCTGGCCGACATCGACCCGTGGGTCGGGCCTTTGGTTCCTGGGGCGATCGACTGGGAGCGGACCATCGCCTACCGCAAGCACCTCTGGAGGCTGGGGCTCGGCGTGGCCGAGGCGATGGATACGGCCCAGCGCGGCATGGGGCTCGACTGGGCCATGTCGCTCGAGCTGATCCGCCGCGCGCTCGACGCCGCCAAGGACGTGCCGGGCGCGGGCATCGCCTGCGGCGCGGGGACCGACCACCTGGCGCCGGGGCCGGGCGTCACCGTCGACCAGGTGATCGCGGCCTACGAGGAGCAGTGCGGCGCGATCGAGAAGCTGGGCGGCCGCATCATCCTGATGGCCAGCCGCGCGCCGGCCGCCGCGGCCAGGTCGCCCGACGACTACCACCGCGTCTACGACCGCATCCTCGGCCAGCTCAAGCAGCCGGCGATCCTGCACTGGCTGGGCGAGATGTTCGACCCCGCGCTCGAGGGTTACTGGGGCCATAAGGACCACTTCAAGGCGATGGATGTGTGCCTGGACGTGATCCAGGACAATGCGGCCAAGGTCGACGGGGTGAAGGTCTCGCTGCTCGACAAGGACAAGGAGATCGTCATGCGCCGCCGCCTGCCCAAGGGCGTGCGGATGTACACCGGCGACGACTTCAACTACGCCGAGCTGATCGACGGCGACGAGCAGGGCTATTCCGACGCGCTGCTGGGCATTTTCGACGCCATCGCGCCGGCCGCATCGGCCGCGCTGGGGCGGCTCGCCGCCGGCGACCGGGCCGGGTTCCACGACATCCTGAGGCCCACCGTCCCGCTGTCGCGCCACATCTTCAAGGCGCCTACGCGCTTCTACAAGACGGGCGTGGTGTTCATGGCCTATTTGAACGGCCACCAGGACCATTTCGTGATGGTCGGCGGCCAGCAGAGCGCGCGCTCGATCCTGCACCTGGCCGAGCTGTTCCGGCTGGCCGACCAGGCGAGCCTGCTCGCCGATCCCGACCTCGCCATCGCCCGCATGCGCTCGGTGCTGGCGACGTACGGGGTGCTGAACTAGACCCGCATCTCCTCCAAGGGCCAGCGCGGGCGGGGGGCGAAGGCCAGGTTGTCCGTCAGGCCCAGACGCAGGCGCTCGATCCCGGCCCAGGCGATCATCGCGGCGTTGTCGGTGCACAGCGCGGGCGGCGGGGCGACGAAGCGGAATCCTTCCTCGTCGCAGGCCGCCGCCAGCCGCACGCGCAGGAACGCATTCGACGCGACCCCGCCGGAAATCACGAAGGGACCGGCTTTGCCATGCTCGGACATGAAGCGTTCCATCGCGCGCCGTGCGCGGTCCTCCAGCACCTCGGCGACGGCTTGCTGGAACGACGCCGCCACGTCGTTGCGGTCGCGCTCGGGCAGCGCCTCGGGCAGGGCCGCCACGGCATGGCGCACGGCCGTCTTCAGGCCCGAAAATGAGAAGTCGCAGTCCGGACGGCCCTTCATCGGGCGCGGGAAGGCGAAGCGCTCCGGATTGCCCGCGAGCGCCGCGCGCTCGACGGCCGGTCCGCCGGGATAGGCAAGCCCGATCAGCTTCGCTACCTTGTCGAAGGCCTCGCCCACGGCGTCGTCCACGGTGGTGCCATAGCGGCGATAGCGCCCGACGCCGTCCACGGCGACGAGCTGGCAATGCCCGCCCGAGACAAGCAGCAGCAGGTAGGGGAAGGGCAGGTCATGGGTCAGCCGCGCCGTCAGCGCGTGCGCCTCGAGGTGGTTGACCGCCAGGAACGGCTTTTCCAGCGCCGCGGCGATCGCCTTGGCCGTCATCACGCCGACGATCACGCCGCCGATCAGCCCCGGCCCGCCCGTCGCCGCGACGCCCGCCAACGCGCCGAACGCGACACGGGCCTCGCGCATCGCCTGCGCGACCAGCCCGTCCAGGTGCTCCAGATGCGCGCGCGCGGCGATCTCCGGCACCACGCCGCCATGCGGCGCGTGCTCGCCGAGCTGTGACAATACGATGTTCGCGCGGATGTTCCGCTCCGCGTCCACCACGGCGGCGGCGGTTTCGTCGCAGCTCGTTTCGATGCCCAGGACGATCATGGCGCCATGATAGCAAACGCGGCCATGGCCGCGCCGGTATTTCCGGGGTAAGACAGCCGCATGGCCGACCCCGCCCCCCGTCTGCGCATCGGCACGCGCGGCAGCCCGCTGGCGCTGATCCAGGCCGGGCTGGTGCGCGACGCGCTGGCGATGGCGCATCCTGCCCTGGCCGCGCCCGCGGCGGTCGCGATCGAGGTGATCCGCACGACCGGCGACAGGGTGCAGGACCGGCCGCTGGCCGAGATCGGCGGCAAGGGCCTGTTCACCAAGGAGATCGAGGAGGCGCTGCTTGACCGGCGCATCGACCTCGCCGTGCATTCCGCCAAGGATATGCCGACGGTCCTTCCCGACGGTCTGTGGCTCGCCGCCATGCTGCCGCGCGAGGATCCGCGCGACGTACTGTTCGTGCGGGGCGGCGGCGGGCTCGACGCGCTGCCGCGTGGTGCGCGGCTGGGCACGGCCAGTCTCAGGCGCCAGGCACAACTGCTGCACCGCCGGCCCGACCTAGTGCCCATGAGCCTGCGCGGCAACGTCGAGACGCGGCTGCGCAAGCTGGCGGAGGGCCGGGTCGACGCCACCGTGCTGGCGTTGGCGGGGCTGAAGCGCCTGGGGCGCAGCGATGCCGGCGGGGTTGTACTGTCGTTCCAGGACATGCTGCCGGCGCCGGCCCAGGGTGCGATCTGCATCGAGGCGCGGGTAGGTGACGACCGCGTAACTGCGTTGCTGGCGGCGATCGACCACGAGGACACGTCGCGCGCGGTGGCGGCCGAGCGCGCGCTCCTGAGGGCGCTCGACGGTTCGTGCCGCACGCCGATCGCCGGGCTTGCGACGCTCGACGGCGCCGGCGGCCTCGCGCTCGACGCCCTGGTGGCGAGCGACGACGGGGCGAAGCTCTGGCGCATCGAGCGGCGCGGCGACGAGGCCGACGCCGAGCGCATCGGCGCCGATGCCGGCCGCGAGCTGCGCCGGCTTGCCGGCTGGTAAGGCCGGCTGGAAGGAACGACTGCGCCGTGACGGCGACCCGACCCTTGGTGCTGGTGACGCGACCGGCGCAGGAGGCCGAGCGGACCGCCGCCGTGCTGGCTCGGCATGGCTACGACACGCTGATCGAGCCGCTGATCGCGATCGAACCCGTTCCCGGTGCCGCCGCCCTGCTGGGCGATCTGGCCGGCGTTGCAGCGCTGCTTTTCACCAGCGTCAACGGCGTGCGCACCTTTGCCCTGGCCAATACGCGCCGGGACCTGCCGGCCTTTGCCGTCGGCCCGACCACTGCCGAAGCTGCCCGCAACGCTGGGTTCGCCAGTGTGAAAACAGCCGCCGGGGACGTAAGCGCGCTGGCAAGCCTGGTCGCCGCCGAATGCCGGCCCGACCGAGGGGCGCTGCTGCATGCAGCCGGAGAGGCGGTGGCCGGCGACTTGGCGGGCAGGCTGCGGGACGCAGGCTACGACTTTCGCCGCGTCGCGCTGTACCGGGCCGTGCCGGCGGCTTCCCTTTCGGCCCGCGCCAGGGATACGCTCGCCCACGGCCGCCTGGCCGCGGCCCTGTTTTTTTCTCCCCGTACGGCGCAAACGTTTGTTACGCTGGCACGTACGGCTGGGTTGGGAGCAGAGTGCCGCGCCATCGTCGCGGTCTGCCTTAGCCAAGCGGTGGCCGACGCGATCGGCACGCTGGCATGGCGCCGGGTCGCGCTGGCGGCGACATCGAGCCAGGAAGCGGCGGTCGAGGCGCTGAGGGAAGCCGTGCCGGCAAACGGAGGGCCGGCGGGGCAAACGGAGCGGTCGACAATGGCTGAGGACGAAAGCAGCAAGGCGTCGGAATCGCCGGCGCCAGGCGAACCCCTGCCGGCTGCGCCCGCGATCGCGCTCGGCGCGTCGGAGGTGATCGCCCGCTTCGGCGGCATCCGCCCGATGGCGTCGAAGATGGGGATCTCGTTCAGCACCGTGCAGGGCTGGAAAGAGCGCAACCAGATCCCGGCCAACCGCCACGCCGAAATCCAGGCACTTGCCGACAAGCTTGGCATCTCGCTCGCGCCCGGCGACACAGCCGCGGCCGCCACGACCGCGCCGGCAGGGTCGGAACCGTCCCACGCCGCAACGCCGTCACCGCCGCCACCAAAGGCGACCGCCATGGAACAGGAAAAACCCCCGCCACTGCCGCCGCCCCTGCCGCCGCAAACCGTCCCCCAGCCAAGTCCGGGCCTGGGCGTCGCCGGCGCCGCCATGGTCAGCATCGTCGTGGTGGCGCTTGGCCTCGCGGCCGCCTATGTCGCCCGGCCGTACTGGCAGACCGCACCCGCCGTCCAGGCAACGCTGGCGGACACGGGCGAGCTGAGCCAGCGCCTGGCGAAGCTCGAGAAGGACATGGCGGTGCGCCCGGCGCCGCCCGCGCCCGATCCGAAAGTCGCGCAGGATTTGTCGGCGCTGGCGAAGAAGACGGCCGACCTGGAAGCGGCGCTGCAGAAGCGGTCGAGCGATCTGGAATCCGCTCTTGCTGCCGCGAAGCGCGATGCCGACGCCCAGTTGGCAGCCTCGAAGCGCGACTCGGCGCAGGCAGTCGCCGCCGCGGCCGACCAAGCCAAGGCGCTGGTGGTGCGGGTCGAGGCGCTGGAGAAGGGCTTCGATCCGCAAGGCTTCGTGGCGCTGCGCAACGGGCTCAACGACCTGGGCGGCAGGATCGATGCGCTGGGCAAGCGCCTGGACCAGGCTGAGAAGGCAGCCGCGGCCGCGCGTGCGCAAGGCCTGGCCGACGCGGCGCTGGCGCTGGCGGTGGCGCAGCTTCGGCGTGCGGTCGATAGCGGCCAGGCCTATTCGGCCGAGCTTGCGACCTGCCGCTCGCTGGCCGGCGCCGATGCCAAGGTCAAGTCCTGGCTCGACGCTCTGACGCCGGCGGCCGGTTCCGGCATCGCCACGCGCGCGGCCCTGGCCGACGAATTCCCGGACACGGCGGCGGCGATCGCGCGCGCCGCGCTCCAACGCGGCGAAACCGGCTGGCTGCGCACGGTGATCGATCGGCTGGACTCGCTGGTGACGATCCGCCCGGTGGGCGCCAGCGTGGCCGGCGAAACGCCGCGCGCACGGGCGGCGCGCGCCGAGGCGCTGCTGGCACGCAACGACCTGGCCGGTGCGATCGGCCTTCTCGGCGGACTTGAGGGTCGCCCGGCCGAGGCGGCCAAGCCGTGGCTCGACCGCGCCAGGGCGCGGCTGGCGGCTGAGGCGGCGCTTGCATCCCTCGAGACCCAGGCGACCGCGCATCTCGCGGCCAAGCCGGGCGCGGCGCAATGATCCGCGCGCTGCTGTTCCTGGTCTTCGCCGCGCTCGTGGCCTGGGGCGCGGTGTGGCTCAGCGACACGCCCGGGCGCGTCACCATCGTGTGGCTCGGCTACCGCGTCGATACCTCGGCCTCGGTGCTGGCGATCCTGGTGGTGCTGGTCGCAGCGGGCGCGGCGCTGGCCTATCGTTTCTGGCGGTTCTTGCGGCGCGCACCCGGCGAATTCGTCGTCGCCCGCCAGCAGCGGCGGCGCGCGCGCGGCTACCAGGCCTTGACCCAGGGGATGGTTGCGGTCGCCGCGGGCGATCCCGAGGAAGCCCAGCGCAGCGCGCGCCGTGCCGATGCGCTGCTCAACGAGCCGCCGATAACGCTCCTGCTGTCGGCGCAGGCGGCGCAGCTCAACGGCGACGACGCGGCCGCCAGCCGCTTCTTCACCCAGATGCTCGATCGCCCCGAGACCGCGTTCCTGGGCGTGCGCGGATTGTTGCGCCAGGCGCTCGACCGCAACGACCGCGCCGAGGCGCTGCGCCTGGCGCAGCGCGCGCGCCAACTCAGGCCCGATACGCCATGGGTGCAGTCGACTCTGCTGGACCTCCAGGCGACGGCCGGGCAATGGGACCAGGCCGAGGCAACCTTGCAGCGCGTCGCCAAGATGAAACTGATCGACGACGCGAAGGCCAGACATCGCCGCGCGGCGATCCTGGTCGAGCGCGCGCGGCTGGCCGAGAGCGCGGGCAATCCCGAGGAGGCGCTTGCGCTGGCGCGGCAGGCCCACCGCCTGGCACCCGGCTTTGCGCCGGCCGCGGCCGAGGCGGTCAGCCGGCTGGCCGCCGCCGGCAAGGCCCGCAAGGCGGTCCGCCTGGCGATCGAGGCGTGGGCAGCCGCGCCGCACCCGGACATCGCCGCGGCGTATCTCAAGGCCTTTCCCGAAGCCGACGCGCTGGCGCGCCTGCGTCAGGTCGAGCGTCTGGCGGAAGCCAAGCCCGACCACGACGAAAGTCGCCTGGCGCTGGCCGAGGCGGCGCTTGAGGCGCGGCTGTGGGGCGAGGCGCGCCGGCATCTGGGCAGGCTGGTGGCGGCCGAGCCCTATGCATCGGCACGCGCCTGCCGCCTGATGGCCGAGATCGAGAAGGCCGAGAACGCCGATGTGGCCGCCGCCGAACGCTGGCGCGCGCATGCCGAGGCGGCTGGACCCGATCCCACCTGGGTGTGCGAGAAGTGCGGCGCGCAGACCCAGCGCTGGTCCGCGCTTTGCGGCAATTGCGGCGCCTTCGACAGCCTTGCCCATCGTGCGCCGACGCGGATCGCGGTGCTGGCGCCCGTAGCCCCCGTCGAACCGGCGGCGAGTGACGCCCGCATCCTGACCATTCCCGCCGCCCCGGCGGCGCCCGGCCCGACACCGCAGGCTCCTGCCCCGATCCCGGCGCCCGCAAACAGCCCCGCGAACTGACGCCGCCGTCCCGCCAACGTCGCACCGTGAGGCATGGTTAACCCGCGTCTTGCGGCGTGCGGCGCATGGGATGCGGCAGCGTGCTCAGATTGACCGACGCGAACAACCTAAACTATATTGAACAATTTCCCGCAAACGTTACATTTTCGATTCAAAGAGGGGAGCAGCGGGTGGAAGAGGACGACAAGGACGGCAGGCATTCGCCGTCGCGCGAGATCGACTGGCCGGTCTGGTATTCACAGGCCTATTTCCCGACAGCAACTGCGGCATTGATCGCGCCGGAGGCCTTCACGGCGGCGCCGATCGAGGCAGGCGCTGCCACCCTCGGCGATTCCGAGGCGTTCGTCCGTGTGCCCGGCAACTACAAGTGGGGCGTCCCGGGCCTCGGCAACAGCGGCAACATCGTCACCTGGAGCATCGTCGGCGCGGGCATCGCGGACGGGTTTGGCGACACCACGGTGTCGATGTCGGTGTTCGGCCTCGACCACACGTCCCTAATCAAGGCCGCCTTCGATGCCTGGTCGGCCGTAGCCAACATCAAGTTCGTCCAGGTCGCCGATAACGGCGGTT
>CAYMTM010000157.1:4258-10854 GCA_964393375.1 uncultured Rhodospirillaceae bacterium | reverse complement strand
CTAGGTCTGCCCTGGGCTTTCCCATGCGCATCCTCATCATCGAAGACGACGACGAGACCGCTTCCTACCTGGTGAAGGGGCTGAAGGAATCGGGCTTCGCCGTCGACCGCGCCGCCACCGGGCCGGACGGTTTCCACCTCGCCACCACCGAGACCTATGATGCGATGATCGTCGACCGCATGCTGCCGGGCATGGACGGGTTGACGATCGTCCAGACGCTGCGCGGCAAGGGCAACACCACGCCGGTGTTGATCCTGTCCGCCCTCGGCCAGGTGGACGACCGCGTGCGCGGGCTCCAGGCCGGCGGCGACGACTACTTGACCAAGCCCTACGCCTTCTCCGAGCTGCTGGCGCGCGTGCAGGCCCTGCTGCGCCGGCAGAAGCCCGGCGCGGCGGAGACCCAACTCAAGGTAGGCGATCTCGAGCTCGACCTGCTTTCGAGGACCGCCAAGCGCGCCGGCAAGCCGATCGATCTGTTGCCGCGCGAGTTCCGGCTGCTCGAATTCCTGATGCGCCATGCCGGCCAGGTCGTCACGCGCACCATGCTGCTGGAGCGTGTGTGGGACTATCATTTCGACCCGCAGACCAACGTCATCGACGTCCATGTCAGCCGGCTGCGCCAGAAGATCGACAAGGGCTTCCAGCCGGCCATGCTGCACACCGTACGCGGCGCCGGCTACCGCCTGAGTCCCGAGCCGGGATGAGTGCCGCCAGGCTGTTGCGCACCACGGCGTTCCGCCAGGGGGCGGTCTACGTCGTGCTGTTCGGCGTCGCCGTCGTGGCGCTGTTCGCCTTCCTCTATTGGCGCACCTTGAGCCTGATCGACAGCGAAACCGACGCCGCGATCGCGTCCGAGATCACGGCGCTCAACGAGCAATACCGGCAGCGCGGTCTTGCCGGCCTGATCCGCATCGTCCAGGACCGCGCCGCCGCCCATGCCGAAGGCGGCAACATCTACCTATTGACCCGCCCGGATTTCACGCCGCTCGCCGGCAACCTCGAGCGTTGGCCGGCGGAGGCGCGCCAGACGCCTGCCGGAATCGTATTCGACATCACCGACGAGGAGGGCGGCGCGCTGCGCGCACGGGCGCGGACGTTCACGCTCGAGGGCAACATCCGCCTCCTGGTGGGCCGCGATCTGCGCCAACGCGCCAAGCTGCGCAATCTCATCGCCGAGAGCCTGGCCTGGGGCTTGGCGGCGACCATCGGCATCGGCCTTGTCGGCGCGCTGCTGGTGGGGCGCAACCTGCTGTCGCGCGTGGACGCCATCAACCGCACCGGCCAGCGCATCGTGCGCGGCGAACTCAAACAGCGCGTCGCCCTGACCGGCGCCGGGGACGAGTTCGACCGCCTGGCCGAGAACCTGAACTCGATGCTCGACCAGATCGAGCGGCTGATGACCGCCATGCGCGAGGTGTCCGACAATATCGCGCACGACCTGCGCGGGCCATTGACGCGCATGAAGGCGCGGCTTGAGCTCGCGCTGATCGGCGCGCCCGATCCCCAGCAGCAGCGCGCGGCGATCGAGCAGGCGATTGCCGAGACCGACCGGCTGCTCTCCACCTTCGCCGCACTGCTCGCTATCGCCGAGGCGGAGAGCGGCGCGGTCAGCCAGTCCATGCAGTCGATCGACCTTGTCCATCTGGCCGAAGACGTGGCCGAGCTCTACGAGCCCGTGCTGGAGGAGAAAGGGCTGCGGCTGGAGACGGACCTCAAGCCCTGTCCCGCCGTCACGGGCGTGCGTCAGCTCCTGTTTCAGGCCCTCTCGAACCTGCTCGAGAACGCGATGAAATACGCGCCCGCCGGCGGCAAGGTCGTGATCGCGACGCGGCCGGCAGGCGCCGGGTCGGCGATCGCGGTCGCCGACAGCGGGCCGGGCGTGCCGGCCGAGATGCGCGAGAAGGTGCTTCAGCGCTACGTGCGACTCGACACCGCGCGATCCACGCCGGGCAGCGGCCTGGGCCTAAGCCTGGTCGCGGCCGTCGCCAAGCTGCACGGCGCAAGGCTGGAGCTCGGCGACAACAACCCGGGCCTGATCGTGACGATCGAATTCCCGCACGGCATCAAGGCAGATCTGGCGGCCGAACCCGCGGCGGAGCCCAACGCAGAGCCCAAGCCCGAAAAGCTCGTGGACGCGCCGGCGTCCTAACCGAACTTCGCGACGCGCCGCGCGGTTTCCGGATCGAGGAAGCCGCGCACGGTCGCATCGGTTTCCGCCTTCAAAGCGGCGTCGAGCCCGCCGCCGCCGCGCCGCGCCAGGATGCGGCGCAGATCGCGGACCGGCCCTTGCGGCAGTGCCGCGATTTTCCGGGCCGCGGCGAGCGCGGCCGGCACCAGCTCGCCGTCCGGCACGACCTTCCAGACGAGGCCCCAGTCCAGCGCCTGGTTCGCGTCGAAGCGTTCGCCCAGCAGCAGAAGCTCACGCGCTTTCGCAAGGCCGACCATGCGCGGCAGCAGCTCGGTAACGCCGCCCGTCACGAACACGCCGAGCCGGGTCTCGGGGAAAAAGAACCGCGTGCCCTCCGCCGCCACGGCGAAGTCGCAGTTGATGGTCCACTCGAGCCCGCCGCCCACCGCCCAGCCGCGGATCGCGCCCACGACGGGTGTGTCGCCCAGCACTATCGCGCGGGTCACGTCCTGGATGCGCCCGATATAGGCGCGCGTGCCGGCTTCGTCCTTGGCCTGCTGGCCGAACTCCTTCAGGTCGTCGCCCGCACAGAAGGCGCGCCCTGCGCCGGTCAGCACGACGGCGCGGATGGCGTCGTCGCGGTCGGCCGCCTGCAGCGCCGCGATCAGGTCCTCCAGCAACTCCGGATTGATCGCGTTCAGGCGATGCGGGCGGTTCAGCATGACGATGCGCACGCCGTCGCCCGCCTCTTGGGTCAGAACCGTGCCGACCATGTCTCGTCAGCGCCTCCGGCGGTCGAGGAAGGCACGCAAGCGTTCCCTGGTCATCGGGTCGCGGAAGCAGGCAGCCACGCCGTCCCGCTCGGCGGCGGTCGCCTTGGCGAAGCTCGCCTCCAGCGCGCCATAAATTCCCCGCTTGGAGTGGGCCACGCCGATCCTGGGAAACGATGCGATGCGCACCGCGAGCGCGTATGCGACATCAAGCAAAGCGGCGTGATCCACAACCCGCGTCACCAGGCCGATCCGCAACGCTTCGCGCGCGTCGATCGGTTCGGCTGAGAGCGTGAGGTCCAACGCACGGCCTAGGCCAACCATGCGCGGCAGCAAGTAGGTCATGCCGCTGGTCGGGCTGAGGCCGAGCGGCGCGTCCGGCAGGCCGAAGCGCGCGCCTTCCGCGGCGATCCGGATGTCGCACAGGCAGGCGAGCTCGAACCCGCCGGCCAGCGCATGGCCGTGGATTGCAGCGACGATCGGTTTGGCGCAGGCGAGGAAATTCTTCGCCACTTCCATGTAGAGTCCGATGGTCTGCGCGAAAGCGGTCTCGTCCATGTCCGACATGGCGGCTATGTCCCCGCCGGCCGAGAAGGCGCGGCCGTGGCCGTGCAGCACGGCGGCGCCGATCGCCGGGTCGCGCGCGATGCGCGCGATCGCGTCGCGCAGGGCGGTGAGCATGGCGTCGTCGATGGCGTTGAGCTTCTCCGGCCGATTGAGGGCAATCGTGGCGACGCCCTCGCGGGCCTCCAACTCGACGACTTCGCTCACGGCGCAGCCGTCCGGTACGCGCGGACAAGGCGTTTGACCTTCTTGTCGCTGCCGATACTGCCCTGCGGCACCAGCTTCACGTCCGCCGTGAAGTTCTGCCCCTTCTTCAGCGCGTCGACGATATCGCGCACCAGATCGTCGTATCGCGCCGCAGGAACGTCGCGCGCGACCTCGACCTTGATCGGAACGGGGTAGTCGATCGGCGGCGGGCGATCCAGCATCACCTGGAACTCGCCGGTGATGCGCGGGGCGAGCGTCATCAGCGTCGCCTGGATCCCGAGCGGGAAAACATTGACGCCCTTTACGATCATCATGTCGTCGGTGCGGCCAAGCACCTTGATGCGGAAGCTGGTCCGCCCGCAGCCGCAGGGCTCTGTCCACACCTCGAACAGGTCGTGCGACCGCATGCGCTGCAGCGGGCAACACTCACGGCGGATCGAGGTGTAGACCGCCTCGCCTACGGTGCCGTCCCGGAACGGCAGGACGCTGCCGGTGTCGGGATCGATCAGCTCGATCACGGCGAAGCCGGCACCGCCGTAATGCAGTCCCGCACGGTGCGCGCACTCGCCGGAATGCAGGGCCAGCTCGCCGGTGCCGTACATGTCCTGGGCGCGCATGCCCCAGGTGGCTTCGATCGCCTCTCGATAGCCCGGCACCTGCAGCCCCGCCTCGCCCGAGAAGAAGCCCTTGGCGATGCCGACGGCGCGCGGGTCGATGCCGATCTCGCGCGCCACCTCGGCGAGCCGCACCGCATAGGACGGTGTCGCCCAGATCGCCACCGGGTCGCGGATCGACTGCATCATGCGCAGCAGCCGTTCGCTCTGTCCCACGCCGTAGGGAATGCCAGCCGCTCCGACGGTCTCGAAAGTCAGGTGGTCGCTGAGGCCCCCGGCGTAGAGGCTGAAATTCATCGTGGTGAAAACGATGTCGCCCGGGCGACAGCCCATCGCCCAGAGCGCGCGTGCGCCCATCTCGCAGTAATCCTCGGTGTCGCGCCGCGACCATCCGACGCGCAGCGGCTGCCCGGTGGTGCCGCCGGTCGCTTGGATCCGCACGACCCGGTCGATTGGGACGCATTAATTGATGCCGAGCAGCGTTCCGTCTGCTTGCGATGCCGCCAGCTCGCTTTTCTCCATGAACGGAACCAGCGCCAAGTCTTCGACCGCGCGGACATCTTCGGGGCGCAGGCCGGCGGCATCGAGCTTGGCCGCGTAGTAGGGGCTGGTGGCGCAGTTGTAGGCGATCTGCGCCCGCAGGCGCTCGTTCTCCAGCCGGCGCAGGGCGGCGGGCGCCATGGTTTCGATCTCCTCGTTCCAGTACGCGCCCCGGACCATGCGGTTGTGCTCGCAATTAATGATACTGACGTCATTTTCATTTTGAGCAGGGGGGCGCATCGTGTCAATCTCCGTCCATGACACGATCGCGGGCCACCGTCGGGCGGCAGCCTGGGCCGGAAAATCCGGGGTCAGGGGCGGTCCGGTTTGCCGCCGTCCTTGCCGCGGCTGCCGGGGTCGAAGGGCTGCGCAAGGCTGAGCGCACGCGCCTGCGGCTACTGGCGGCCGCGGCGGACCTGCTGGCCGATGGGGGCGAGGCCGCAGCGCTGCGCGTGGCCGACGTGGCGGCGCAGGCCGGCCTCGCGCATGGGACGTTCTATCGCTACTTCGCTCACCGACAGGCGATCGTCGAGACCGTCGTCGCCGACTTCGCGCGCTACCTGCGTGACGCCATGACCAAGGTCCGCGACGGCAGGCCCGGATCGCTGGAGCGGGTGCGCGCGACAACGCTGGTCTACCTGCGGCTGTTCCGCAGCAATCCCGGTTTGATGCGCTGCCTGATGGGATTGGGCGCGGAGTCCGAGGGGTTTCGCGCGGGCTTCCATGCGCTCAACCGCGACTGGAACGGGCGCGTGGCGGCGGCGATCGCCCAGCGCCGCGCGGACCTGGCGGGCGACCGTCCGGTCTCGCCTGCCACGTTGCTGCCGCTGGCCTATGCGCTGGGCGGGATGATCGACGAGTTCCTGGCTCAGCTGTATCTTCGCCGCGATCCCGCCCTCGCGCCCTTGGCCGCAAACGAGGAAGTGGTGGCGGACCTGCTCGCCGATCTGTGGTGCCGCGGCGCCTATGCTACGGCGCCAGCGGTCATTTAGCCGTCCAGCCGCGCCCCGTCGCGGTTCATCAGCGTCCTTATGTCGCTGCCCTTGATGTTGCGCGGCGAGATCCTTTCGCGCACGGCCAGGGCGGCGGCGTGGCCGATGGCCTGGCCATAGGCGAAGCACTGCGCGGTCACCCGCGCCGAAGCCATCGCGACGTGGTCGGCCGACAGGCAGCGTCCGGCGACCAGCAGCGACTCGCCGCGCTTCGGCACGAAGCAGCCAAAAGGTATTTCGTAGTGGTCGTCCAGCACCCACTCGATGCGCGGCTTGGCGCCGCTGTGCAGCTCCACCGGCCAGGCCGACAGCGCGATCGCGTCCCTGTCCTTTCGATGCGCCAAGACGTCGTCGGTCGAAAGCAGACGCTCGCCAACGATCTGGCGCGTCTGGCGCACGCCCACCTGCACGCCGGTCTGGGAAATCCAAGACCTTTCGCAGCCCGGCAGCCGGTCCTTGAAGAAACGCGCGTATTCGGCGGCCTGGCGGCGACCCATGATCTCGGCCTCGGTGACGTCCGCCACCATGAGCGGATTCAGCTCGCGCCCGTCGCGGCCGACGATGCGCGTGCAGTTGCACAACAGCTCGCCCGGCCTGGGCGTCGGGAACACGAAAATCTTGCTGCGGGGCAGGTCGTATTCGCGGCTGTTGTGCAGCCGGACGATCTCGTCGGTGACCGCCTGGCCGAGGATGCTGTCCTCGCCTTGCGCCGCCAGGAACCGGGGCAGATCGACATCCTGGAGGCGGAAGATCATCGTCGGGTTCTGCACCCGGCCGTCGT
>CAYMTM010000157.1:0-4248 GCA_964393375.1 uncultured Rhodospirillaceae bacterium | reverse complement strand
CTACGACCGTCTCGAATCCGGCCATGGCGACCAGATCGGCGTCGCCGCTGGCATCGACGGTCAGCGCGGCTTGCACCCGCACCGCGCCCTCCTTGGTGAAGGCGCGCGCGCCGGCGATCCGCTCGCCGCCCTCGACCAGCGCCTCGGTCACGGTGGAGTGGTAGAGAACGCGGACGCCTGCCGCCTCGATCAGGTCGTCGGCGGCGCGGCGCCAGGCCAGCGGGTCGTGGGTGCGGGTGAAGGTCTTCCCGTAGCGGATCGGGGGCGTCAGCCCGTCATACCGCCCGATCGCGCGGATGAAGTCGTCGACGAACCCGTGGACAAGCTGGCGCGGCGGCGCCTTCGCGTCGTCGGTCGCGGCATAGAGCCCGCAGATCGTGCCCGACAGGCCCGCCACCGCGGCGCCGCCGCAAAAGCCATAGCGCTCCAGCAACACGGCCTTCAGCCCCTGCCGCGCCGCGGTCACCGCAGCGGCCAGCCCGGCCGCGCCGCCGCCCACCACCAGCACATCGGCGTCCAACTTTTCGGCGGGCTTGCGCCGGTCGACGGCGTCGGCCGCGGCACCCGGACCCGGTATCGGCATGCGGTCCTCCCGTTGACTTCGGCCGCCGCTCATCTGTAATATATCAGCCGTATGCAAGACGGGGAGTCAATGTCGGCACCCCGCGCGGAGGAATGCATGACGCCGGAACAGGTGCTCTCGCACAAGCCCAAGATACTGACGCAGCGGCAGCGCGAGTCATACTTCGAGAAGGGCTATCTGCTGGTCGAGCGCGCGATCCCGATGGATTGGATCGAGCGCATGCGCCGCGTGACCAGCGAGATGGTCGAGCGCAGTCGGAAGCTCACCAAGTCCGACGCGATCTTCGATCTCGAGCCGGGGCACACCGCCGACAAGCCGCGGCTGCGCCGGCTGTCCAGCCCGCCCGAGCATCACCCGGCCTATTGGGAGTATGTGGTCAAGTCGCCGCTGGCCGACATCGCCAGCGATCTTGTCGGCCCGGACGTGAAATTCCACCACGCCAAGCTGAACTTCAAATGGCAGGAGGGCGGCGAGGAGGTGAAGTGGCACCAGGACATCCAGTACTGGCCGCATACCAACTACAGCCCGCTGACGATCGGTACCTACCTCTACGACTGCGGGCCCGACCAGGGGCCGCTCGGCGTCGTCCCCGGCAGCCACAATGGCGAGCTGTACAACCAGTACAACGACAAGGACCAGTGGGTGGGCTGCATTGCCGACAAGGATCTGCCGCGCGTGGCGCTCGATAAGGCCGAATACCTGATGGGCCCGGCCGGCTCGATCACCATCCACAATTGCCGCACCGTTCACGGCTCGAAGCCGAACCTGTCCGATCTCGGCCGGCCGCTGCTCTTGAACGTGTTCTCCTCGGCCGACGCCTTCACCTACACGGCCAATCCACTGGCCAGCAGGTTCGAGGGCCAGATCGTGCGCGGCAAGCCGGCGCGCTGGGCCCACCACGACCCGCGCCCCTGCCAGATTCCGCCAGACTGGTCGGGAGGCTACACCTCGCTGTTCGCCCTCCAGCAGGGCGAGGCCTGGGACGCCGAGCAGCTCGCGAAGGTCGCGGCCCAGAACGCGCAGCTCCGCGGCAAGGCAGCGGTCCGCATCGACCCCTACACGGGACAGGCGGCGGAGTAGGAGAAGGCGGTCCGCGCAGGCCCCTATCGCAACGAAAGAAAGAGTCGAAACCGCCACCTTTACGATTCTTTCGTTTCGTTTTCATGCCGAGTGCGGTTCGACACGTTGACGCAGCGTCGCATAGGGCATATTTCATTTCGGCCGGGAGTGCGTCATCTAGCACGTTGGGACTAAGGTCCCACCCGGCGTCCTTTTCCTGAGCTATACCCAATTTGTCTTTGGCATCCTCACAACGCCAAATCCGTCAATCGTACCATCTCGACTGCGCCGCAGTGACGGCTCGACCATCTGGTACCAACGGTCGTCATTGCGCTCGAACTTTCTCCAGACGGCCCCTGCGACCATGTCCGCCAATTGAATCCCGATGCTCTGGTTCGATGGCTCCAGAAACAAGCCCTCGATCAGATTTCGATAGTTCGATGTGACCTTCGCGCTGGAATGCAGCAGCATCTGGTGGTGCATTCTAAGCCGCTTGTCATCTTGGCTGGCACGGTGATCAGCGACAACAATACCGAACTCTTTTCGACCGACCGCTTTCGACAGGTCCTGCAGATGATATTGGAAACGCTCCGGGAGCGGCTTGTATGTAGCGTGGTAGATGTCCTCCGGCGTCGTTATTGATTGAATACGGTACGCGGCGGCAACGGAACAGACGCAAGCCAGCGTCTTGATCGCGCCATCGGCACATATCACTCGGTAGATCTCATTCCGGATTTGATCGCGCTCCTCCTGTCGAAGCTTTCGCATTGGGTTCCGCTCATCTTCATTGCCGGGCGCGAAGTACCTCCACTTGAATTCACCACGAATGCGACGGCGTATTTTCATTCCGAGGATTGCATCGCGCGTACGATGCCAAGACCCTTCTGGAATTACAGCGGCACCAAGGACAAAGTACCTTGGCGAGTCCCTTCCCGGCGCAGGCGGAGCGCCGGACTCATCAATGAACATGATATGCATATATTAATGATAGCATAGCCGAAAGCGACGGCAGAGCCGTTACGTGGAAAGCTTGGCGCCTACCCGCACCGCCGGCAGCGCACCGTGCCGAAAATCCTCTCCCAGTCGCCGTCGGTGGCCGCATAGTCAAGCAGGCAGCGCAGCACCTTCGAGATCTCCTCGATCTGGTACTTTTCGCCGGCCTTGCGTAGCATTTCGAAGGAATCGGGGTAGATTTCGAAGCTCACCTTGATCTTCGCCATCGCGCTCATCGCGTCACGTTCCCTCCTGCGGATTTCAGCCCGGCTCCAGCGTCGCGCGGGTGAAGGACTCGATGTAATCAAGCAGTCGGTCCGAGGCTTGGCCCGCCTTGTCGCGATCGCCCGCGGCGATCGCGCGCGCCACGTCGGCATGCAGCCGCGCGGTCACATCCAAATCCGCCACCTGCTGATAGTGGATGTAGTAGAACCGTCTGGACACGGCGTGCAGCGGCGCCATCGCCGTCTCGGCGAACTCGTTGTGGCAGGCTTCCGCGGTCAGCTTGTTGAACTCGCGGTCCAGCCGCATGAAGGTGATGTCGTCGCCCTTGGCGGCGGCGGCCTCCATCTCGTCGGCGATCTCGGCGAAGCGCCTGCGTTCGGCATCGGTCGCGCGCTTGGCCGCCGATCGCGCGATCAGCCGCTCCAGCTCGCGCCGGACCTCCAGCAGCAGCAGCTGCCGGCGCACGTCGACCTCTGCCACCAGGATGCCGCGCCGGGGCAGCACCACCATCAGGTGCTCGCGCGCCAATCGCTGCAGCGCCTCGCGGATCGGCGTGCGTCCGATCCCGGTGCGCTGGCTCAAGGCCGCCTCCGACACCACCGCGCCGGGCGGCAGCTGCAAGGTGACGATCAGCTCCTCCAGTGCGCGATAGGCGCGCTCGGTCAGGCTCGAATTCGCCGCCTCGCGCTTTGCGGGTGTCCCTTTGCGTCTTGCGCCCGTGCTCATCGCGCACCGATTACTTGAATCCCAGCAGCTTGCTGGGCAGCCACAAGACAGTCTGCGGGTAGCTCATCGTGATGGCCAGGCAGATGGCCTGGCAGACGATAAATGGGATCACGCCCTTGTACATGTCGTGGATCGTGATCTCCTTGGGTGCGATCCCGCGCAGGTAGAAGATCGCGGGCGCCATGGGCGGGGTCAGGTAGCTGGTCTGGATCATGATCAGGAACAGGATGCAAAACCACGCCATGTCGATGCCCATCGGCTTCAGGATCGGCACGAAGATGGGCACCAGGATTAGGCAGATCGAAACCCAGTCAAGCACGAACCCGGCGAGGAAGGCCAGGAACAGGACCACCGACAGCACACCCCACGGGCCAAGGCTCAAGCTGGTGACGAGCTGCTGGGTCAGCGCCACCCCGCCTGCGGCCACGAATACGCCGGTCAGGATCGAGCCGGCCACGATGATGGTCATGATCATGCTGGTGATCCGCAGGGTCTTCATCACCGCATCGTGCAGCGCGCGCCACGAGAAGCGGCCATAGATGCAGGTCAGCAGCACCGAGCCGGCCGCGCCGAGCGCGGCGGCCTCGGTCGGCGCGGCCAGCCCCGTCATGATCGAGCCCAGCACCGCCAGGATCATCAGCATCGGGGGGATCAGGGCCCGC
>CAYMTM010000156.1:0-10860 GCA_964393375.1 uncultured Rhodospirillaceae bacterium | reverse complement strand
CTGGCAGCTGTCGACCATGGGTCCCGCAATCACGCCGATGTTCCTGCAGCTCTACCGTACCGCACCGGAGAAACGCGACCATGCGGCGGTCGAGGCGAGCCGCCTGAAAACCGCCGAGGCTTGCGGCATCCTCGACCGCCAACTGGCCGGCAAGGCCTTCATCACCGGCGACGCATTCACCTACGCGGACCTGGCGCTGGGCATCTTTGCGGGCTACCGCTGGTTCAATTTTCCGATCGAGCGGCCGGAGTTGAAGAACCTCAGGGCGTGGTATGACCGCCTGACCGAGCGCCCCGCATTCAAGGAACACGTGATGATCGGGATCACCTGATCCCGGTCAACCCCTTCACACCGCGCGGGGGAACGTCCGCTCCTCGGCAAGAACGAAACGTCCTTCCTCAGCGAAGCGGAAATTGGCCGCGCCCTCCGGGTCGACCCGAAGCCGCGCGCGGTAAGCCTCGTAGCACGCCAGGCTGTCGACGCCGATCATGGCCAGCGCGACGTTGTTCGTGCCCTCGTGCGGCGCGTAGTAGCCGATCAGATCGCCGCCGCAGCGCGGGATGATCGAGCCCCAGCACCGGGCGTACTTCTCAAAATCGTCGCGCTTGAAGGGATCGAGCGTATAGCGGATGCAGCAGACGATACGCATCGTGGCCTCCTCGTGGGTCGATGCGCGATCTTGCCATAGGCCGCGGGCGCGGCGTTTCGGCCGCGGCCGAAATGTCGTGAGGAGGCCGCGGCTAGAACCTGAGCGCCTTGGCCTGCTTGATGTGCGGCAATTCGCGCACGCAGTCGAGCAGGTCGCCCGACAGGCGCTGGTCGACCGCGAGCAGCGCCACCGCCTCGCCGCCCGGCGCGTCGCGGCCGAGATGCATCGTGGCGATGTTGACCTGGTTGTCGCCCAGGAGCTTGCCCAGCGCGCCGATCAGGCCCGGCTTGTCGGCATTGCGGCAATAGAGCATGTAGGGCGTGAGTTCCGCCTCGATGCCGATGCCCTCGATCTCGACCAGCCGCGGCTTGTCGCCGCCGAACAGCGTGCCGGCGAGCGTGCGCGTGCGCCGGTCGGTCGTGACGCTGAGGCGGATCAGCGTCTGGTAGTCGACGGGCCGGTCGTGGCGCGTCTCTGCCACGTCGATGCCGCGCTCGCGCGCGATCACCGGCGCGTTGACCATATTGACCGAGTCCATCAGCGGGGTCAGCAGCCCGGCCAGCGCGACCGCCGTCAGCGGCTTGGTGTTGAGCGCGGCCACCTGGCCTTCGTACTCGATGCGTACCTCCTTGAGGCCCGTCTCGGTGATCTGGCCGGCAAAGCTGCCAAGCTGCTCGGCGAGCTTCATGTAGGGCCTGAGGCGCGGCGCCTCCTCGGCCGTGACCGAGGGCATGTTGAGCGCGTTCGCGACCGCCCCGGTGATCAGGAAGTCCGACATCTGCTCGGCCACCTGCACCGCCACGTTCTCCTGCGCCTCGCTGGTAGCGGCGCCCAGATGCGGGGTGCAGACGACCTGGTCGAGGCCGAACAGCGGGTTCTGCCTGGCCGGCTCCTCGCTGAACACGTCGAAGGCCGCGCCCGCGACGTGGCCGCTCTCGATCGCCGCGCGCAGGTCGCTCTCGACCACCAGCCCGCCGCGCGCGCAATTGACGATGCGTACGCCCTTCTTCGTCTTGGCCAGCGCGTCCCTGTTCAGGATGCCGCGCGTGCCGTCGGTCAGAGGAGTGTGCAGGCTGATGAAGTCGGCGCGCGCCAGCAGTTCGTCCAGCGTAACCTTCTCGACGCCGAGCTGCACCGCGCGGTCTTCCGACAGGTAGGGATCGAAGGCGACGACGCGCATGTGCAACCCGATCGCACGCTCGGCAACGATTGCGCCGATATTGCCGCAGCCGATGATCCCCAGCGTCTTGCCGTATAGCTCGACGCCCATGAACCGCGACTTCTCCCATTTTCCGGCATGGGTCGAGGCATTGGCGGCCGGCAGTTGGCGCGCCAGCGCGAACATCATGGCGATGGTGTGCTCGGCGGTGGTGATCGAATTGCCGAACGGCGTGTTCATCACCACCACGCCGCGCTGGGTGGCGGCCGGCACGTCGACATTGTCGACGCCGATGCCGGCGCGCCCCACGACCTTGAGCCGAGGCGCGGCGGCCAGCACGTCGGCCGTGACCTTGGTGGCGGAGCGGATCGCCAGGCCGTCGAAATCCTTGATCTTGGCCTTGAGCGCGTCGGGTTTGAGCCCGACCGCCTCCTCCGCCGCAACCCCGCGCTCGCGGAAGATTTCCATTGCGCGCGGGCTCAGCGCGTCGGCGATCAGGACGCGCGGAGCGCTGTTGGACATGGGCGTGGGGTTCATGCCGCCTGCCTCTTGCCTTGGACTTCGCCCCAGGCCCAGTCGAGCCATGGCGCCAGCGCCTCGATGTCCGCCTTCTCGACCGTGGCGCCGCACCAGATGCGCAGATGCGCCGGTGCGTCGCGATGCCCGGCGATGTCGTAGGCCACGCCCTCCGCTTCCAGGAGTCCGGCGAGGCGCTTGACGAACTCCTGCTGCGCCTTGGCGTCCATCGCCTGCACCGCCGGATCGACGATCTTGATGCAGACCGAGGTGGGCGAACGGTAGCGGGCCTCTTCGGCCAGGTATGCGGCCCAGGGCGTGCGCCTAACCCAGGCGTCGAGCGCCGCGGCATTGGCGTTCGTGCGCGCAATCAGGCCCTCCAGGCCGCCCACGCTTTCCGCCCAGCGCAGCCCGTCCAGCGCATCCTCGATGCACAGCATCGAGGGTGTGTTGATCGTCTCGCCCTCGAAGATCGCGGCGGAGAACTTGCCGCCCGAGGCCAGACGAAAGATCTTCGGCAAGGGACGCGGCGGTGCGAAGCTTTCCAGCCGCGCGACGGCCCGCGGCGAGAGCGCCAGCATGCCGTGCGCGGCCTCGCCGCCCAGCACTTTCTGCCACGACCAAGTGACGACATCGAGCCGGTCCCAGGGCAGCGCCATGGCGAAGGCGGCGGAGGTCGCGTCGGCGATCGTCAGGCCCTGGCGATCGGCTTTGATCCACGACCCGTCGGGCACGCGCACGCCGGAGGTCGTGCCGTTCCAGGTGAAAACGACGTCGCGGTCGCAATCGACCTTCGACAGATCGGGCAGGCGCCCATATGGCGCGTCGATGACGCGCAGGTCGGCGAGCTTGAGCTGCTTGGTCGCGTCGGTTACCCAGCCCTGCCCGAAGCTCTCCCAGGCCAGCATGTCGACGCCGCGCGCACCCAGCATGGTCCACATCGCCATCTCGACCGCCCCGGTGTCCGAAGCCGGCACGATCGCAACCTTCCAATCGGCGGGGATGCCGAGAATCGCGCGGCTGCGCGCCACGACCTCGTTGATCGCGGCCTTGCCGGACTTGGAGCGATGCGAGCGCCCGACCAGGGCTTTCTCCAGCGCAGCCAGCGACCAGCCCGGGCGCTTGGCGCAAGGGCCGGAGGAGAAATGCGGGCGGGCCGGGCGGTGGGTCGGCTTCATGGCGGCGCTCCTTCGACGGGGCCGGGATGCTATGGGCTTCGCTGCACTGCGTCAAATAGGAAACTATTGATATATCAGCCGCTTGTCACGATATCGGGCCGGCCGGCCGCCGCTTCAGCATATGGGTGATCAGCACCGACAGCACCTCTTCGCCGCGCTGGTTGCGGGTGACGTAGCGGATTTTGGCGATGCCGCGGTCGGGCTTGGAGGCCGAGGCGCGCAGGTCCTCGAAGGTCGCGGTGACGCGCAGCGTATCGCCCGGCCTGACCGGCCGGGGAAAGCGGATTTCGTCCAGCGCCGGCCCGCCGAGATTGCAGTGGCTCAACACGCCCGAGGACATAAGAAGGCGGCAGGTCAGCGCCAGCGTGTGGAAGCCGCTGGCCACCAGCCCGCCGAAGATCGAGGCCTTGGCCGCCTCGACATCGGTGTGAAAGGGCTGCGGATCCCAGTCGAGGGCGAAATCGAGGATCTGGGCCTCGCTCAGCGTGGCCCCCGCGGTGGCGAACGTGTCGCCGACCGCGAAGTCCTCAAAGAAGTGAGGGCCGGCGGTGAAGACCGTCACCCCTTCACCGCCTCGGCGATGCGCTTGCCGAGCTCGACCGTGGTGGCCTTGCCGCCCATGTCGCGGGTGCGGGCCTTCGGATCGGCGATTGCCTCCTCGATCGCCGCCTCGACGGCGCGCGCGACTTCGGGATGGCCCAGGTGCTCCAGCATCATCGCCGCCGACCAGATCTGGCCGATCGGGTTGGCGATGCCTTGGCCCGCGATGTCGGGCGCGCTGCCGTGCACCGGCTCGAACATCGAGGGGTACTCGCGCTCGGGATTGAGATTGGCCGAGGGCGCGATGGCGATCGTGCCGGCGCAGGCCGGGCCCAGGTCCGACAGGATGTCGCCAAACAGGTTCGATCCCACCACCACGTCGAACCAGTCGGGATGCAGCACGAAGTTCGCCGTCAGGATGTCGATGTGGTACTGGTCGACCTTGACGTCCGGGTATTCGGCCGCCATCGCCTTCACCCGCTCGTCCCAGAACGGCATGGTGTGGATGATGCCGTTGGACTTGGTGGCCGAGGTCAGCTTCTTGCGCGGCCGCTTGCGCGCCAGCTCGAAGGCGTAGCGCAAAATGCGATCGACGCCGCGCCGCGTGAAGATCGATTCCTGGATCGCTATCTCGTGCTCGGTGCCGCGGCCAAGCCTCCCGCCGATCTCCGAATACTCGCCTTCATTGTTCTCGCGCACGACGATGAAGTCGATGTCCTTGGCGGTGCGGTCGCGCAAGGGACTGGTAATTCCCCTCAAGAGCCGGATCGGCCGCTGGTTGGCGTACTGCTGGAACTCGCGGCGGATCGGGATCAAGAGGCCCCAGAGCGACACGTGGTCGGGCACGTCCGGGAAACCGACCGCGCCCAGGAAGATCGCGTCGGACTTGCCTAGGCGCTCGATGCCGTCCTCCGGCATCATTCGTCCGGTCTTCCTGTAGGTTTCGCAGGACCAGTCGTACTCGTCCCACTGGAACTCGATGCCGAAGCGCTTGCCCGCGGCTTCCAGCACGCGCATGCCCTCGGGAACGACTTCCTTGCCGATCCCGTCGCCCGGAATCACGGCGATGCGGTGCCTGCTGGTGTTTTTCCTTGCCACGGCGCCTCTCCTTGAGCTCGCGAGACGCCGAGCATAAGGGGCGGCGCGACCGCCGAAAAGCGCCGCACGGTGCCTGGGTCAGGCCGCAACGCCCGCCTTGTCGGCCCGGGCTTGCTCCCAGCCGATCAGCGCCAGCTTGCGCGCGCGGCCCCAGTGGTAGTCGCTGATCACGCCGGTCCTGCGGATCGCGCGGTGGCAGGGGATCAGGAACGAGATCGGGTTGGCGCCCACCGCCGCACCGACCGCGCGCGCCGCCCTGGGCTTGCCGACCGCCTCGGCCAGCATGTCGTACGACACCAGCGCGCCCTCTGGCACACGCAGCAACGCTTCCCACACCTTGATCTGGAACGGCGAGCCCATCAGCACCAGGCCCAGCTTGCCGCGCTTGCCCACGGGCGCGAAAGCGTCGGCCGCCAGGCGCGCCGCTTTCGCCTTGTCCTCGGTGAAGCGCGCGCCGGGGAAGCGGCCGGCAAGGTCGGCGTAGCAGGACTGCCGTTTGCCGCCCTCCACGAAGCCCAGCGCGCAGATCCCGCGCTGCGTCCACATGACCAGGCATTCGCCGAAGGGCGACGATGCGAATCCGTAACGGATCGCCAGCCCTTCGCCGCGGCGCTTGTACTCGCCGGGCGTCACTGCCTCCTGTGTCACGAACAGGTCGTGCAGGCGCGAGGGGCCGCTCAGGCCCGATTCGTAGGCCGCGTCCAGCACGCTTTCGCCGCGCGCCAGGCATGCCTTGGCGCTGTCGAGGGTGAGATAGCCGAGGAACTTCTTCGGACTGACCCCGACCCAGCGGGTGAAGACGCGCTGGAAATGGTACTCGCTCATGCCGGCCGATTGGGCGACCTCGGCCAGTTCGGGCTGCTGGCGCCAATGGCGCGACAGCCAGGTGAGCGCGCGCTCGATGCTGGCGTGATACGGATCGCCGCCCGGCCGGCCGGCACGGATGACGCTGGCGGGGGAAGCAGCCATAGCGAGTGTCATGGTCGCCCTCTTCGAATGCCTGTTGCAAGCCTGGGGGAAACCTAGGCCTCGGGCCGGCCCGCGCCCACCCGGTTCTTGCGGGCTCGCTACGGCTTGGCGGGATTGCCCTGGGCCGCGCTGAGGCCGCTGCAAATCCGGCCTGCCGCGGCGCGCATCGCGGCGAGTATGGCAACGCGGTCCTGCCGTTCGCCGTGCAACCGCACCAGCGGCGCCGCCAGGCAGGCAACGACCGATCCGTCGGCAGCAAACAGCGGAAAACTTGCGTCGGTGACGCCGACCACGACCGGGCTCGGCGCGAGCTCGTAGCCGCGCCGGCGGATCAGGGCAAGCCGCGCCGCCAGTCCCCTGCCGCCCAGTCGTCGAAGCCAGGCCCTGCGCTCGTCATCCGGCAAGAGTGCTAGATAGACGCGGCCAGAGGCGGACAGCGCGATCGCAACGCCGTAGCCGATGCGCAGCATGAAGCTGACCTCGCCCGGTCCTTCCACCCGCGCGACGGTGACCATGCGGTCCCCCGAGCGCACGCTCAAATGGCACGACTGGCGGATTTCGCCCGCGAGCGCGCGCATCTCCGGATAGGCGACGTCCAGCAGTTCGGCCACCGGCGGCTGGCGCAGGCCGGTCACGAACAGCTTGGTGGTGAGGCGATAGCGCTCGGAACCGGGCGCACGCTCGATATAGCCGCGGGCATCGAGCACGCGCAGGACGCGGAAGATTTCGCTCTTGGAGCGCCGCAGGGCCTGGGCGATCGCGCTGAGGCCCATGGGGGCGGGCGCGCCGGCCAGCAGCTCGATCACATCGATCCCCTTCTCCAGCGCCGGCGCGCTGTAGCGGCGCGTGGTTTCGGGCGCCATCGCCCCTCCCGCCATGGGCATTGGCCCGGATTGACTCGCCCCGGGCCCACCGCTAGTTTCCGTCATGAAACGCCGTTTGAACAATAAAATCAAGCGAGCGGCGCAGGGATGTGCCGGCGGACCGCGGCAGGGGGACGGGGCCGCATGATCTATACGTTCAACTTCCGCGACGTCTTTGCGCAGCTCGGCACGCTGGTCGACGGCGCCATCCTGACCTTGCAGCTCTCGGCGGTCACGATGCTGCTCGGCCTGTTGATCGGCATCGCCGGCGGACTTGCGCGCAGCTGGGGGCCGGCGCCGGTGCGCCTCGTCGCCACGTCCTACGTCGAGGCGATCCGCAACACGCCGCTGTTGATCCAGCTCTTCCTGGTGTTCTTCGGCCTGCCGAGCGTGGGCCTCAGGCTCGACGCCACCATGGCGGCGGTGGTGGCGCTTTCGATCAATCTCGGCGCCTATGCGACCGAGATCATCCGCGCCGGCATCCAGGCGATCCACAAGAGCCAGATCGAGGCCGGGCTGGCGCTGGGCCTGTCGCGGCTGCAGGTGTTCCGCTACGTCGTCCTGTTTCCGGCCATGAAGGTGATCTACCCGGCGCTGGCGAGTCAGTTCATCCTCCTGATGCTCGCGACATCGATCGTCTCGCAGATCGCCGCGCCCGAACTGTTCCACACCGCCAGCGTGCTGCAGTCCCGCACCTTCCGCGATTTCGAGGTCTACATCGTGACCGCGGGCATGTACTTGGCAATGGCGCTGATGTTCCGGCTGCTGTTCGCGGGCGTCCATCGCTGGGCATTCCGGCGATGATCCGCGAGGTCACCTATCTCGACGTGCTCTACCTGGTCGCCGCCGGGCGCTGGACGCTTGCGCTGACCGCGATCGCGTTCCTGGGCGGCGGGCTCATGGGCTTGACCGTGATGATGCTGCGCATCGTGCCGCTGAAGCCGGCCAACTGGCTCGCCGTCGGCTGGATCCAGGCGATTCAGGGCACGCCGCTGCTGGCGCAGATCTTCGTGTTCTTTTTCGGCTTCGCCATCTTCGGCTACCGCGTTTCGCCTTGGATCGCTGCCGGTGCGGCTTTCTCGATCTATGCCTCGGCCTTCCTGGCCGAGATCTGGCGCGGCTGCGTCGAGGCGGTGCCGCGCCAGCAATGGGAAGCCTCGTCCGCCCTTGGCCTAAGCTTTCCGCAGCAACTGCGCTATGTCATCCTGCCGCAGGCGCTGCGCATCGCGATCCCGCCGACGGTGGGGTTCCTGGTGCAGCTTATAAAAAACACCTCGCTCGCCTCGACCATCGGCTTCATCGAGCTGACGCGCGAGGGCCAGATCACGACCGGGGCGACGTTCCGCCCGCTCACCGTCTATGGCATCGTTGCGGTGCTCTATTTCCTGATCTGCTTTCCGCTCTCGCAGTGGAGCCAGCATCTGGAACGGAGGCTCAATGTCGCTCGTTAGGTTGGAAAATGTCACCAAGCGTTTCGGCCCGCTGACCGTGCTGGACCAGGTGTCCCTGTCGGTCGAGCCGGGCGAGACCATCGCGGTGATCGGCCGCTCGGGATCGGGCAAGAGCACGCTGTTGCGCTGCATCAACGGGCTGGAACCGATCCAGGGCGGGCGCATCCTCGTGGAGGACGACGTCGTCAACGACCCCAGGACCGACCTGCGCAAGCTGCGCCAGAAGGTCGGCATCGTGTTTCAGAGCTACAACCTGTTCCCCCACCTCTCGGTCGAACGCAACATCACCTTGGCGCCCACGGTGGTGAAGAAGATGCCGCCGGCCGAAGCGCGCAAGCTGGCCGAGGAGGCGCTGGCGCGCGTGGGGCTGAGCGACAAGATCGACGCCTATCCCGACCAGCTTTCCGGCGGCCAGCAGCAGCGCGTCGCCATCGCCCGCTCGCTGGCCATGCAGCCCAAGGTGATGCTGTTCGACGAGATCACCTCGGCGCTCGACCCCGAGCTGATCGGCGAGGTCCTGAAGGTGCTGGAGGAGCTGGCGCGCCAGGGCATGACCATGCTGCTGGTGACGCACGAGATGGGCTTCGCGCGCAACGTCGGCACGCGCGTCGTGTTCATGCACCAGGGCAAGATCTGGGAGCAGGGCCCGCCGGCGCAGGTGCTCGGCAGCCCCAAGACGCCGGAGATGAAGAGCTTCCTGGGCTCGGTCCTGCATTGACCGGCCCCAACTCACGGAGGAGACCCGCCATGAAACGTCTTGCCATGATTGCCGCCGCGCTGGCGGCGCTTTGCTTTGCCGGAACCGGACAGGCGCTGGCCGATCGCTTCGAGGAAATCCTGAAGAACGGCGTGGTGCGCATCGGCGTGCCGCTGGACGTGCCGCCCTTCGGCTCGGTCAACGCCCAGCGCCAGGCCGAGGGCTTCGACATCGATCTGGCCAACATGGTGGGCAAGGCGCTTGGCGTGAAAGTCGAGCTGCAGCAGATCACCGGCGCCAACCGCATCCCCTACCTCCTGACCGACAAGGTCGACATCGTGATCTCGGTGATGGGGCTTACGCCCGAACGCGCCAAGCAGATCATGTTCACCGCGCCCTATGCCGACACTTCGCTCGCGGTCTATGGCGCGAAGAGCCACAACGTGAAATCGGCCGGCGATCTCGGCACCCTCAAGGTCGTGGCGGCCAAGGGCACGACGCAGGACCTGGGGCTGGCCGAGATGAACCCCAAGGCCAACATCATGCGCACCGAGGACGACGCAACCGCCGCGCAGGCCTACATCACCGGCCAGGCCGACCTGATCGCGACCAACAGCCTGGTGGTGCCGGACCTGATGAAACGCGCGCCGAACAAGGAGTTCGACCTGAAGTTCGTGATCCGCCGGAGCCCCGCGCATATGGGCGTGCGGATGGGCGAGCACAGCCTGGCGCGCTGGCTCGACAGCTTCATCTTCTTCAACACGATGAACGGCGAGCTCGACAAGCTGCACCAGAAATGGCTGGCCGCGAAGATGGTTCCGCTTCCGACGTTGTGATAGCGGCCCCCTCTCCCGCCGCCTTGACGGCGGGAGAGGGATTTCAAGATTGGAGGGACGCGCATGGAAGTCGAATGGTCGCGCCTGAAGGCGCGCGAACTGGTGGACCTGGCCGGGCGCGACGCGATCGTGCTGGTACCGATCGGGGCAACCGAGCAGCACGGGCCGCATCTGCCGGTACAGGTCGACGCGCGGCTGGCGGGCGAGGTGTGCCTGCGCGCAGCACGTATCGTGGCAAGGCGCGAGCCGATCGTTACCTTGCCGCCGATCTGGTTCGGCATGTCCGAGCATCACATGCGACTCGGCGGCACGATCACGCTGGACTTCGAGACGATGTACGCCGTGATCCGCTGCGTCGTGCGCTCGCTGCGCGAGCACGGGTTCCGGCGCATCTTCATCCTCAACGGCCATGGCGGGAACACCACGGCGCTCGAGAACATCGTCGGAGAACTGACGATCAAGCACCAGATCCCGCTTGCCTGCGGCACCTATTGGGACATCGCCAGGGACGCCATCGCCAAGCTGCTGGAGAAGCAGACGCGCCTGCTGCATGCCTGCGAGGCCGAGACTTCGATGATGCTGGCGCTCACCCCCGAGCTGATCGACCGCGACGAGCTGTCGCAGATGCACGGCCCGTATGTGCCCGGATTGTCGGGGATCGCCGGGGCAAACCCGGCCGCCTATCGCTGGCGCTACCTATCGACACGCTCGCCCAACGGCGTGATCGGCGACGCCTCGGCCGCCACTCCCGAAAAGGGCGAGAAGCTGCTTGCGGCAATTGCCGAGTCCCTCGCCGAAGCGCTGATGGTCAAGGAATTCTGGATGGCGCCGGTGTGAGCGTCGCCGGCCGGACGTATCGCGGGCGGTACCTTGCATTACCGAACACTTGAGATTCCTTCGGGCA
>CAYMTM010000155.1:0-10921 GCA_964393375.1 uncultured Rhodospirillaceae bacterium | reverse complement strand
TAGAGCTTGTCCTGCTGCACCGTGAACTCGATGTCCTGCATGTCGCGGAAGTGCCGCTCCAGCTTGTCGCGCACCTCCAGGAGCTGCTTGAACACCTTGGGCATCGCCTCTTCCATCGCCGGCAGGTCGGACTTCTGCGCCCGCTTGCCGGCGACGGTGATCTGCTGCGGCGTGCGGATGCCCGCCACCACGTCCTCGCCCTGGGCGTTGACCAGGTACTCGCCGTAGAACGCGTTCTCGCCGGTGGAGGGATTGCGCGTGAAGGCGACGCCGGTGGCGCAGTCCCGGCCCATGTTGCCGAACACCATCGCCTGCACGTTGACCGCCGTCCCCCAGTCTTCGGGAATCGCGTGCAGGCGGCGATAGGTGATGGCGCGCTGGTTCATCCAGCTGCCGAACACCGCGCCGATCGCGCCCCAGAGCTGCTGCTGCGGGTCCTGCGGGAAGGGCTTGCCCAGCTCCTCGTCCACCCGCGCCTTGTAGCCCGCGACGATCTGCTTCCAGTCGTCGGCCGTCATCTCGGTGTCCAGCGAGATGCCGCGGTCCTCCTTGTGCAGCTCCAGCGTCTCTTCGAACAGGTGGTGGTCGATGCCCAGCACCACGTTGCCGTACATCTGGATGAAGCGGCGGTAGGAGTCGTAGGCGAAGCGCGCATCGCCGCTGCGCCGCGCCAGCCCCTCCGCCGTCTTGTCGTTGAGGCCGAGATTCAGGACCGTGTCCATCATGCCGGGCATCGACACCCTGGCGCCCGAGCGCACGGAAACCAGCAGCGGTTTGTCGGGGGCACCGAACACCGCGCCCATCTGCTTTTCGACCTCGGCCAGCGCCGCCTTCACCTGCGCCTCCAGCGCGGCCGGATAGGTGTTGTCGTTCTTGTAGTAATAGGTGCAGACCTCGGTGGTGATGGTGAAGCCCGGCGGCACGGGCAGGCCGAGATTGGACATCTCCGCCAGGTTGGCGCCCTTGCCGCCCAGCAGGTCGCGCATGTCGGCGCGACCGTCGGCCTTGCCGTTGCCGAAGCGGTAGACCCACTTGCCCTTGGACGGCACGGCCCTGTTCACAGCGGCTTTCCGCGCGATCGGCTTGCGCGCGACCGCATTCTTTGCGGGGTTCGCCTTGGCCTTCGCCTTCGGTCGCGCGACATTCGCGCTGCGCTTCTTGCCCTTCGCCATCGTCGTCACCTTCGCGATTGAAGGAAACCGCCAAGGCACCAAGACACCAAGCTGCAGACCGGGCGCGCCCGAAGGACGCACATTCCTGTCCTTGGTGCCTTTGTGTCCTGGTGGTTCATCTTCCTTGGATCAGCCTTCGATCCTGCTGAAATCGGCCACGCGGTCCATGGTGCGGCGGATGCGGTTGAGCAGCAACAGGCGGTTGACGCGCAGCTTCGGATCGTCCGTGTTGACCGTGACCTTGTCGAAGAACGTGTCCACAGGCTTGCGTAATGCCGCGAGCGCGGTCATGGCGGCGGGGTAGTTCTCCGCGCCGATCGCCGCACCGGCCTCCTTCTCGACCACGTCGAACTTAGCGGTCAGGGCTTTCTCCTCGGCCTGGGCCAGTAGGCCGGCGTCCGGCGCGCCGTCGTAAGCCTTGCCGTCCTTCTTCTCCTCGATCTTCAGGATGTTCGCCGCGCGACGATAGGCGATGAGCAGGTTGGCGCCATCGTCGGTCTGCAGGAATGTTCCGAGCGCGTCGACCCGCGCCAGGAGATCGACAATATCGTCCTGCCCGCCCAGTGCGAATACGGCGGAGATGAGGTCGTGGCGCACCCCTTTTTCCTTCAGCGCCACCTTCAGGCGGTCGGCAATAAAGTCCAGGAGAGCAGTGACAAGCTCGTTGCGATCCCAGGTTACACCCTGTTCCTGCTCTGCGAAAAACTGATCCCCAGCGACAAATACATGCCTCAACGGCATTCTGATTCTGTTCTCCACGATCAGCCGAATCACGCCCAGCGCGGCGCGGCGGAGCGCGTAGGGGTCTTTCGAGCCGGTCGGCTTCTCGTCGATGGCGAAGAATCCGACCAGGCTGTCGATCTTGTCCGCCAGCGCGACCGCGACCGAGACGGGCGCGGTGGGGCAGCGGTCGTTCGGGCCTAGCGGCGAATAGTGCTCGGCGATGGCGTCGGCCACGGCGGCGGGCAGTTTCTCGTGCAGCGCATAGTAGCGGCCCATCGTGCCCTGGAGTTCGGGGAACTCGCCCACCATGCCGCTCACCAGGTCGGCTTTGGCGAGGCGTGCGGCCTGGGCCGCCAGCGCTTGGTCGCAGCCCTTGATCGACTTGGCAATCTCACCCGCCAGTTTCGCGATGCGCTCGGCCTTGTCGCGCACCGAGCCGAGCTTGGCGTGGAACACCACGCCCTTGAGCGCGGGCAGGCGGTCCTCGAGCCGCAGCTTCAGGTCCTGGTCCCAGAAGAACTGCGCGTCGGCAAGCCGCGCCCGCAGCACGCGCTCGTTGCCGGCGACGATCGCCTTGCCGCCGTCCCTGGCCACCATGTTGGCGACCAGGCCGAAATGCGTGACCCTGCCGCCCGCCGAGCTGAGAGTGAAATATTTCTGGTGCTGGCGCATCGCCGTGCTGAGCACCTCCGGCGGCAGGCCGGCGAATTGCGGATCGACGCGGCCCACCAGCACGACCGGCCATTCGACCAGGCCCGCGACCTCTTCCAGAAGACCCCGATCCTCCTTCACCCGCAACCCGTGCTCGGAAGCCAGTTCGTGCAGGTCGCGCTCGACGATCGCCTTGCGCTCCTCGCGGTCGAGGATCACGTGGGAGTCGCGCAACCGCGCGCGGTATTCGACGAAATCGCGGACCTTGAACGGTGCCGGCGCCAGGAAGCGATGGCCCTGCGTGCCGTCGTCGAAGGCAAGCGCCGGCAGCGACCCGCCGCGCGGCAGCGCCCCGGGCAGCGCCTTGCCGTCGAACACCGCCATCACGGCCTGCAGCGGCCGGACCCAGCGCAAGGTCGCGTCGGCGAAGCGCATCGACTTGGGCCAGGGCAAGGACTGGATGGCGTCCACCAGCAGGCCGGGCAGGACGGCGGCGGCCTCCACGCCCTTGCGCTGGGTCACCGCGAACCAGAACTCTGCCTTGCCCACCGTGCGTTTCTCGCATTGGTCCAGGCTGGCGAGGCCGGCCGATTTCAGAAATCCCTGGATCGCCTGGTCGGGCGCGCCGACGCGCGGGCCCTTTTTCTCCTCCGCCACGTCGGCGGTCTTGAGCGGCAGCCCTTCGACCGCCAGCGCCAAGCGGCGCGGCGTCACATAGGCATCCGCCTTGGCGAAGGCCAGGCCGGCGGCCGCCAGCCGCTCGCAGACCAGCTTCTTCAGGTCCTCGGCCGCACGGGCCTGCATGCGCGCGGGGATCTCCTCGGAAAAAAGTTCGAGCAGAAGTTCGGGCATCGCTCAATTGCCCTTGGTCGGACGCGATGCCAGCCACGTCTCGCAGCATTGTTTGGCCAGCGCGCGCACGCGGGCGATGAAGGCGGCGCGCTCGTTGACGCCGATTACCCCGCGCGCGTCGAGCAGGTTGAACAGGTGGCTCGCCTTCAGGCACTGGTCGTAGGCCGGCAGGGGCAAGCCCGCCTTCAGCAGCACACTGCACTGGTGCTCGGCGTCCTCGAACTGGCGAAGGATGCGCGCGGTGTCGGCGTATTCGAAATTATAAGCGGAGAATTCGCGCTCGGCCTGGTGGTAGACGTCGCGGTAGCGGACGCTCGCGCCGTTCCAGTCGAGGTCGAAAATGCTGTCGACGCCCTGGATGTAGCAGGCGAGCCTTTCAAGTCCGTAGGTCAGCTCCGTGGAGGCCGGGTCGCAGTCGATGCCGCCGACCTGCTGGAAATAGGTGAACTGGCTGACCTCCATCCCGTCGCACCACACCTCCCAACCCAGGCCCCAGGCGCCCAAGGTCGGGCTTTCCCAGTCATCCTCGACGAAGCGGATGTCGTGCAGCATCGGGTCGATGCCGAGCGCGCGCAGCGAATCGAGATAGAGATCCTGGCTGTTCGGCGGCGAGGGCTTCAGGATCACCTGGAACTGGTAGTAGTGCTGCAGCCGGTTGGGGTTGTCGCCATAACGCCCGTCCTTGGGCCGGCGGGAGGGCTGCACATAGGCCGCGTTCCAGGGCTCCGGCCCCAGGGCGCGCAAGGTGGTCGCCCAGTGGAACGTGCCGGCCCCCACCTCCATGTCGTAGGGCTGCAGGATCACGCAGCCCTGCCCGGCCCAGAAGCCCTGGAGCCGCAGGATGAGTTCCTGGAAGCTGGGCGCCCGCGTGGAAACCTGCCGGGCCGGGGGAATGTCGGCCATCGCCGGGGAAATCTCGCGATTTTTAGGTGCGGCGCACCATAGAGAGGGGGCTACCCAGGGTCAAGAACGCGCTGGACAATCCGGCCGGGCGCAAGGGCCCGCCGCGCGGGCCTGGAAAGCGCCGCAGACCGGACAGCGCACCATGTCTTCGACCCGGCCGGCCGCATCGTCGGCCTTGGCGCGGACGCCGGGCCCGGGCGCGGCGGGCTGGCGGGTCAGGTACTTGAATCCGAACCACACGGCGGCAACCACCGCCGCCAGCAGCAGGATCTTGGCCAGGCTGACGCCGAACATGAACCGGCTTGTAGCGGCCGGCCGATAACGGGGTCAAGGCGCCGCCTTGGCCGCCTCGCGCCGCCTGACACCCTCGCGATAGAAGGTGTAAAGGCCGCTGGCCACGACAATGGCGGCGCCAAGCGCGGTCCAGCGGTCAGGCAGGTCGGCGAAGACCAGGTAGCCCAGCGAGACCGACCAGACCAGGTTGGTATAGGCAAAGGGCGCCAGGATCGAGGGCGGAGCGTATTCATAGGCCTTGATCAGGACGAAATGGCTGAACCCGCCGATCGCGCCCACCACCGCCAGCAGGCCCCATTGCACGGCATCGGGCTGGGTCCACAGGAAGGGCATCAGCGCGCTGGTCGCGACCGCGCCCACGACCGGCGAATAGAGCGTGGTGGTGAGCGCATGGTCGCTGGCTGCCAAGACACGGGTGGCGATCTGGTAGAGCGCAAAGCAGGTGGCCGAACCCAGCGGCAACAGCGAAGCGAGCTGCAACGTGCCGGGGCCCGGGCGGATGATGATCATAGCGCCGATGAAGCCGACCACGACCGCCGCCCAGCGCCGCGGGCCCACGCGCTCGCCCAGCAGCGGCACGGACAGCGCCGTGACCATCAAGGGCGCCACGAAGCTGATCGACGAGGCGTCGGCCAGGGGAATCGCCTGGATCGCCGCGAAGAAGAACCAGGTCGAGGCGAACAGCAGGAACGACCGCACGAGCTGCAGTCCCGGCCGGTTGCTGCGCAGCATCGCCAGCGGGTCGCGCCGGCGCAGCATCGCCAGCGCGAAGACCAGCGCGAAGACGTTGCGCGCCCACACGATCTGCAGCACGGGCAGGAACGCGCTGAGGTATTTCGCCGTCGCGTCCATCACCACGAACAGGAAGATCGCAAAGACGATCAGCAGAATGCCGCGCAGCGGGTCGGCCGGAGCCTGCGCCATGGCCTAGCCCGCGCCGGACTGGCGCGGCTGTTCGCCGCGCGGGTCGAGGATCGGCGCGCGGGCGGTGTCGGGCGAGGCGCCGACGAACCGGCTCTGCTGCGCCGCCGGCGGGGCCGGGCGGCGGACCATCCGGAAGACGGCAACGCCGGCGATCAGCACCAGCACGGCAATCAGGTAGATGAACAGACCCCTGGGACCCGCCGTCTCGATGATCCAGGCGCCGATATTGGGTCCCGCCGAGGCGCCGAGCGCCCAGGCGAACAGCAGGCCGCCGCTGGCGGCGACGAAATCCTGGCGCTGGATGTAGTCGTTGGTCTGGCCCACCCCCAGCGCGTAGAGCGGCGCCGTCGCCCCGCCATAGGCGAAGAACAGCGCCACCAGCACGGGAAATTCGGGCCGCGTCGCCAGCATGGCCGCCGCCAGGCCCAGCGCCACCACCAGTGTGCCCAGCATGACCGGGCGGCGGCCAAAGCGGTCGGCAGCCGCGCCGATCGGGAACTGGGACAGCAAGCCTCCCAGGATCGCCGCCGAAACCAGCACGGAGAGATGGCTCGGCTCGAGCCCCACCCCCTGCACATAGACCGGCGCCAGGCCGTAGAAGGCGGCGTTGACCAGCCCCGCGCCGAAGCACGCGGTGACCCCCAGGGGCGAGATCTGGAACAGCCGCCCCACGCCGAAATGGCTGCGCCCCCCGATCTCGGGGTTACCGGTGCGCGTGATCGCCAGCGGGATCAGCGCGGCCGCGAAGCCCATGCCGACCACCACGAACAGGGTCGCCCCCGCCGGGTCGGCGACGTTCAGCAGCAGCGGGCCCACGCCGCTGAAGCCCCACGACAGGACCAGGTAGGTGGCGAAGACCCGCCCGCGCGTCTCGGGCACGGCCTTGTCGTTGAGCCAGCTCTCGATCACCAGGAACTGTCCGGCCAGCGAATAGCCGATGACGGCGCGCAGCACGATCCAGGTCCAGGGCGGCGGCAGCAGGACGAACAGCAGCGCCGCGTTGGTCGCGATCGCCGCGAATACCGAGAAGGCGCGGATATGGCCCACCCGGTCGATCACCTGGTGGCAGGTCAGCGAACCGGCCAGGAACCCGACGAAATAGGCCGAGGTCACGGCCCCGATCAGCCAGTTGGCGATGCCGCGCTGGACCAGCTGGACCCCGATCAGCGGCCCAAGCGCGCCAAGCGCCACTTCCATGGCCACCACGCCCAAGAGGACCGGCAGGATCGGGCGGAAGAAGCTGGTCATGGATCGGCTGCGGCACCGCGCTCTCGGGGCCGGAGGCGGCCCCGTGGACGGCCGGGAGCATTTCAGGTAATGCAGACCGAGGAAAGCGCCAATCGCGAAGGCAAGTGTTGCGTCCGCGACGCCGGCGCTGGTGCAGCAGGCGAAGAGGAAGCGCAGCGATGGAGCCCACGCCCCCACCGGCGGACGGCGGGTCGAAGCCGGCGCCCGGCGCCCTGCCGCTGCTCTATCGCCGCATCGAGCCGCTGAGCGCGGCGCGTCACGGCGGGCTCAAGCTGCGCGGGCCCAACGATTACGGCTTCGCGCGGTCGACCGGCATTATCCCGATCACCCTGGGCGAGTTTTCGATCGCCGCGCGGCAGTATCCGATCGTCTTCCTGCCCTCGCGCCCGGGCGCGCCGCCGCTGGCCGCCGCGGCGCTGGGCACCGGCCCTGGGGAAAACCTGTTCGTGGGAGCAGACGGACGCTGGCTGCAGGGTTTCTACGTGCCGGCCTATCTGCGGCGCTACCCGTTCATCACCGGCGACACCGAGCAGGCGGATCGCAAGGCCGTCTACCTGGACGTGGAATCGGCGCGGGTCTCACGCGAGGAGGGCGATGCGCTGTACGAGGACCAGGAACTGTCGAAGCTCGGCAAGGCGGCGATCGAATTCTGCCGCCAGTACCACGGCCAGGTACTGGCGACCGCCGCGTTCAACGCCGCCATGGCGCAAGCGGAAATCCTGATCCGCCGCCCCTACCCTGCCGACGCCAGGCCCAAGGCGCAGAAGCAGGCGGCCCCGGTCCTGACGATCGACGAGAGAAAGCTTGCGGCGGTGGACGACACGACGTTCCTGGACTGGCGCGCCAAAGGCTGGCTGCCGATGATCTACCTGCACCTGTTCTCGCTCACCCATTTCGCCGCGCTGGCGCAATTGAAGAAGCGCCTTCTTGCCGCGGCGGCAGAGGCGATGCCGGTCGGTACCGCTTAGGCCCGCACGACGCGCGGCCCCGGAACCGTTAGCGACGGCCCTCTGCGGTTTCCAGCAGCGCCAGCAGCCCGGCCAGGATGTCCTTGGGCCTGGGCGGACAGCCCTTGATGCGCAGGTCGACCGGCAAGACCGTGTCGACCCCGCCTTTGACCGCATAGCTGCCGGCGAAGCAGCCGCCGTCGATCGCGCAATCGCCCAGCGCCACGACCCATTTCGGACCGGGCGTCGCCAGCCAGGTGCGCTCCAGCGCCTCGGCCATGTTGGCCGCGACCGGGCCCGTCACCAGCAGCACATCGGCATGGCGCGGCGACGCGACAAACCGGATGCCGAAGCGCTCGATGTCGTAGACCGGGTTGTTGACGGCGTGGATCTCCAGCTCGCAGCCGTTGCAGCTTCCGGCGTCGACCTCGCGGATCGCCAGCGACCGCCCCAGCCGGGTCTCGGCCGCGCCCTTGACCCGCCTGGCAAGATCGGCAAGCCCGTCGGGGTCGGCCTCGGGCGCCTTCTCGGTCGCCGGTCCACGCAGGATGGCGCTGGCAAGAAGTTTCAGCATCGCGGCGCCGTCACAGGTCGTGCCCCGCGTAGGAGCAGTTGAACGACTTGTTGCAGACCGGGAAGTCGGCGACGATGTTGTCCTTGATCGCGGCCTCCAGGAGCGGCCATTGCAGCCAGGACGGATCGCGCGGCCGGGCGCGCAGGATGCGACCGGCCTCGTCGAGCCTGACCCAGCACAGGACCTCGCCCCGAAACCCCTCGACCATCGCCATCCCCTCGCCGGCGGCAGCCGGCAGGTCGACGGCCACCGGGCCTTCGGGCAGGCTGGCGAGGATCTCGTCGATCAGCCGGAGGCTCTGCTCGATCTCGCGGATGCGGATCCAGGCCCGCGCGTTGACGTCGCCCTCCTGCAGCACCGGCACGTCGAAGGCAAGCCTGTCGTAGGGCGGGTAGGCGCAGTCCCGGCGGGCGTCAAATCCCCGTCCTGAGGCGCGGCCGATGAATCCGCCGGCGGCGAAGCGGATGGCCAGCGCGGGCGCCAGCACGCCGGTCGTGACGGTCCGGTCCTGGATCGAGGCCTTCTCGTCGTAGATGCCGGCCAGGTAGGGCACGCGACGCGCGAGTTCGCCGACCAGCGCGCGCAAGCCCGGCTGCGCCGCCGGGTCGAGATCGCGCGCAACGCCGCCGGGGACCACCCGATCCATCATCAGCCGGTGGCCGAAGCCGGCATCGGCAGCGCGCAGCACGCGTTCGCGCAACTCGCCGCATTTCGCATGCAGCAGCGCGAAGGAAACGTCGTTGCAGATCGCGCCGAAATCGCCGAGATGGTTGGCGATCCGCTCGAGCTCGGCCATCAGCGCGCGCAGCCAGACCGCGCGCGGCGGCGCCTCGACGCCAAGCGCCGCCTCGACCGATCGCGCGAAGGCGAGGGAATGCGCGACCGTGCTGTCGCCGGAGACGCGCGCGGCCAGCCGCGCGGCTTCGGCCGGCGTCTTGCCGGCCATCAGCCCCTCGATGCCCTTGTGGACATAGCCCAGGCGCTCTTCCAGTCGCACCACCGTCTCGCCGCTGGCGGTGAAACGGAAATGCCCGGGCTCTATGATGCCTGCATGCACCGGCCCGACCGGGATGGCGTGCAGCCCCTCGCCGGCGACCGGAAGAAAGCCGTAGGGCGCCTTGGCGTGTGCGCCGCCGACCGGCCAGCGCCCATGGTCGATCCAGGCCCGCCGGTCGGCCGCGTCCGCCGCATCCAGCCCGAACAGGTCGCGCGCCGCGCGCTCGAACCGCACGGCGCCCGGCCGGACGCGCGACAGCGATGGGTACCGTGCGTCCGGGCAGTCGAGCGAACCGACGGCGATCTCGCCCGACCCGGCATCGCGCAATGCCGCGTGGATAACGCGCGGCTCGGCCCACAGATCCAGCAGATCCCAGCTGTCGGTCTCGGCCAGCCGGGCGCGCAGGCGCTCCCACCCTGCCTGGTCCAGCGCATAGCGCGGCCAGGGACGGTGCGCCGGGAACAGCGCCGCCGCCGTATCGGCGAGGAAAGCTAGGAGCCGGGATGCGTTCGCGTCGGCCATCGCCGCCCCTCATTGCCCCAGGAGATGCGCCACGTTCTGGAACCAGCGCACGAGCGGATCGGGCAAGTACAGGCCGGCGGCCAATACCAGGACCAGATGCGCGAACATCGGCGCATAGGAGGCGCTGACCTGGTGGCTGTGCGCGCTGGGCTGGCCGAAGGCGATGGCGTGCAGCCGAAGGAACAGGGCGCCGAACCCGACCAGCAGGGCCAGCACCAGCACGACGGCCAGCAGCGGCTGGCGGGCGAAGGTGGAGCTGACCACCAGGAACTCGCTCATGAAGATGCCGAGCGGCGGCATGCCGGCGATCGCCACCACGCCCAGCACCAGGCCCCATCCCAGGATCGGGTGGCTTTCGGTGAGCCCGCTGATGTCGGCGATCTTCTGAGTGCCCTTGGCCTGGGCGACATGGCCGACGGCGAAGAAGATCGCCGATTTGGTAAGGCTGTGCATCGCCATGTGCAGGAGGCCGGCGAAATTGGCCAGCGCGCCGCCCATGCCGAAGGCGAAGGTTATGATGCCCATATGCTCGATCGAGGAATAGGCGAACATGCGCTTGATGTCGCGCCGGCGGTAGAGCATGAACGAGGCGAAGACGACCGACACCAGACCCATCGCGATCATCAGCGGTCCGGGCGCCAGCGCGCCCGCATTGGCCGCCAGCAGCATCTTGAAACGCAGCACGGCATAGAGCGCCACGTTCAGCAGCAGCCCCGACAGCACCGCGGAGATCGGGGTCGGGCCCTCGGCATGGGCGTCCGGCAGCCAGGCATGCAGCGGCGCCAGTCCCACCTTGGTGCCGTACCCCAGCAACAGGAAGATGAAGGCGAGATTGAGCAGCGCCGAATCCAGGCTCGGCGCGGCGCTGAGCAGCTGGGTCCAGGCCATGGCCTCGAGCTCCTGGCCCGCGGTGGGCAGGGCCGCCTGGTAGACCAGGATCGTGCCGTAGAGCGCCAGCGCGATGCCAACGCTGCCCAGGATGAAGTATTTCCAGGCGGCCTCGAGCGCCTCGTGCGTGCGGTAGACGCCGACCATCAGCACGGTCGTCAGCGTCGCCATCTCGATCGCCACCCACATCAGGCCGATGTTGTTGGCGAGCAGCGCCAGGTTCATG
>CAYMTM010000154.1:7161-10983 GCA_964393375.1 uncultured Rhodospirillaceae bacterium | reverse complement strand
GAAGTGGCGGGGGCGCACGCATGACGCCGTTCCAGGAGCACTGGGTGCAGATTTGCGTTTCCGCCTTCGTCGTGTTCGGCGGCTTCGCGCTGATGAGCGGCCAGGCGATCGCCCGGACCTGGCGGCCTTGGACGCAATGCATCGGCTACGGCTTGCTGCTGTCCCTCGGGGCGCGCCTGGCCGAGTTCGTGCTGTTCATCGGGCGCGCCCAGCGGCTGGACGGCTATATCCTCGACAATATCGGCTTTACGCTTGCGAGCACGGGATACCTGATGGCCGTGTGTCTGATCGCCCACCGGCTGACGCTGACCCGCATGATGGTGACGCAATACCCCTGGCTGTATGAGCGTGCCGGCTTGTTCTCCTGGCGGGCCAAGGCATAAACGGCGCGGTGGCGCGTTATCCCCAGGCGAGGCATTGCCAGGGCGCGCCGGATTGTGGCATCAATATGGCACCAAGGGCTTGAAAATCACCCGGTTTTCGGGCCCAACGGCTTCGTGAGGGGATCGTTTCACCACCTAGCAGGGAGAGATGGATGAAAAGGTTGACTGGGTTCCTTTTGGGCGCGGTGGCCGCGACTGCCTTGGCCGCCGCCGCCCATGCGCAGGAAGTCGTGGTCGCGACGGCCGGCCCGCTGACCGGCGGCGACGCGATTTTCGGCGAGCAGATGAAGCGCGGCGCCGAGATGGCCGTCAAGGACATCAACGCTGCCGGCGGGCTTCTGGGCAAGAAGCTGAAGCTCGAGGTAGGCGACGACCAGTGTGAGCCGAAGCAGGCGCTGCCGGTCGCCAACTCGTTCGTGCAGAAGAAGGTCGTGTTCGTCGCCGGCCACTACTGCTCGGGCGTGTCGATCCCGGCCTCGGCAGTCTACCAGGAAAATAACATCCTGCAGATCACGCCGGCTTCGACGAACCCGCGCCTGACCGACGAGGCGAAGGCCAAGGGCTGGACCACCGTGTTCCGTACCTGCGGCCGCGACGACATCCAGGGCAAGATCGCCGGCAAGTGGGTCGCCGAGAAGTACAAGGGCAAGAAAGTTGCCATCCTGCACGACAAGACCCCGTATGGGCAGGGCATCGCCGATGAGACCAAGAAGGCCTACAACGCGGCAGGCGAGAAGGAAGCCCTCTACGACTCGTTCCAGAAGGGCGACAAGGACTTCACGGCGCTGATCTCGAAGATGAAGGCGGCCAACATGGACGTGGTCTATGTCGGCTCCTACCACACCGAGGTCGGGCTGATGGTGAAGCAGGCGCGCGAACAGGGCTTCAAGGCCCAGTTCATCAGCGAAGACGCCCTGGTGACCGAGGAGTTCTGGAAGATCGCCGGCCCGGCGGGCGAGGGCGTGCTGATGACCTTCGCGCCGGATCCGGTCGGCAACCCGGCGGCCAAGGCGATCGTCGACAAGTTCAAGAAGGAGGGCTACACGCCCGAGGGCTACACCCTTTACACCTACGCGGCGTTCCAGGTCTACGCCGAGGCGGTGAAGAAGGCGAACAGCTTCGACGCCAAGAAGGTCGCCGCCCAGATCCACGGGAAGACCTTCGACACGGTGCTCGGCAAGCTGATCTACGACAACAAGGGCGACGTGTCGAACTCCAACTACGTCTGGTACGTCTGGAAGAACGGCAAGTACGTGCAGATGTAATCCAGGCGCTCGAGCCTGAATCGACGGCCCGGCGGGCGACCGCCGGGCCGTTTTCTTTGGGCCGGCCATCACCTTCGGCGATGCCAGCCATCGCGCCTGTTCGGGTAGCCGCCATCGGCCGCAGCCATTATGCTTGTGCGCCTGGACCAGGGGAGAGAGAGCGCTCGACCATGACCGTGAAGAGCAAGAGCAGGCCCAACCCGAAACTCGATAAGGCGAAGCTGCCCAGCCGGCATGTCTCGGTCGGACCGACCAGCGCGCCGCACCGCGCCTTCTACTATGCGATGGGGATGACCGAGGAGGAGATCAGGCAGCCCTTCGTCGGCGTGGCGACGACCTGGAACGAGGCGGCGCCCTGCAACATCACGCTGGCGCGCCAGGCCCAGGCGGTGAAGAAGGGCGTCAAGGCCGCCGGCGGCACGCCGCGCGAGTTCACCACCATCACCGTCACCGACGGCATCGCCATGGGCCATGCCGGCATGAAGTCCTCGCTTGTGAGCCGCGAGGTGATCGCGGATTCGGTCGAACTGACGATGCGCGGACACTGCTATGACGCGCTGGTCGGCGTGGCGGGCTGCGACAAGACCTTGCCGGCGCTGATGATGGTCATGGTGCGGTTGAACGTTCCGTCGGTGTTTCTCTACGGCGGGTCGATCCTGCCCGGCCGCTATCAGGGCAAGGACATGACCATCGTCGACGTGTTCGAGGGCGTCGGTCAGCACTCCGCCGGAAAGATCACCGACAATGAGTTGCACGACATCGAAAGCCGGTCGCTGCCCTCCGGCGGGTCCTGCGGCGGCCAGTTCACCGCCAACACCATGGCCTGCGTCAGCGAGGCGATCGGGCTGGCGCTGCCCGGCTCGTCCGGCCCGCCGGCACCCTACGAGGCGCGCGACGCCTTCGCCGAGAAATCGGGCGAGGCGGTGATGAACCTGATCAGGATCGGCTTGCGTCCGCGCGACATCGTGACGCGCAAGGCGCTGGAAAACGCGGCCGCCGTGGTGGCCGCGACCGGCGGATCGACCAATGCCGCCTTGCACCTGCCCGCGATCGCCAACGAGGCCGGGATCAAGTTCGACCTGTTCGACGTGGCCGAGATTTTCCGCCGCACGCCCTATATCGCCAGCCTGAAGCCTGGCGGCAAGTACGTGGCGAAGGACCTGCACGACATCGGCGGCGTATCGGTCGTGATCCGCGCGTTGCTCGACGGCGGCTTCATCCATGGCGACTGCATCACCGTGACGGGAAAGTCGATCGCCGAGAACGTTAAGGGCGTAACGATCCCCGCGGGCCAGGACGTCGTCTTCCCGGTCAAGAAGGCCATCAGCAAGACGGGCGGCGTGGTGGGGCTCAAGGGTTCGCTGGCACCGGAAGGCGCAATCGTAAAGATCGCCGGCATGAAGCGCCTGCAGTTCGCGGGCCCTGCCCGGGTGTTCGATTGCGAGGAGGATTGCCTCTCGGCCGTCCTGAAGCATCAGTTCAAGGAAGGCGAGGTGCTGGTGATCCGCTACGAGGGGCCAAAGGGCGGGCCGGGCATGCGCGAGATGCTGTCGACCACGGCTGCGCTCTACGGCCAGGGCGTGGGCGAGAAAGTGGCCCTGGTGACCGACGGGCGCTTCTCGGGCGGCACGCGCGGCTTTTGCATCGGTCATGTCGGGCCCGAGGCGGCGGTCGGCGGCCCGATCGCCCTGGTCAAGGACGGCGACCTGATCCGCATCGACGCCGACAAGGGCACGATCGACCTCGACGTGCCGAAGGCCGAGCTGGAGAAGCGCCGCAAGGCCTGGAAGCCGCGTAGACACGAATACCAGTCCGGCAGCCTGTGGAAATACGCCCAGACCGTGGGTCCCGCACGCGACGGCGCCGTTACCCACCCCGGCGCCAAGTCCGAGACGCACGTGTTCGGAGACATCTGAAAGGCGGGAACCATGACGGAGCTCAAGACGCGCCTGATCCTGGCGACAATCCTGCTAGCCATGTCGCCGCCGGCTAGCGTTGCGCAGACCCAGCCCCCAACTCAGCCGGCAAAGCCCGCGGCTCCTGCGCCCGCGGCGGCGGCGGCGCCTTATCCGACCGTCGTCATCGACGCCTTCATCTCGAGCTGCGGTCGCGAAAGCGGCGGCCGGACCGAGTTCTGCCGCTGCCTGGTCGACGGCCTGCAGAAGAAGCTCAGC
>CAYMTM010000154.1:0-7151 GCA_964393375.1 uncultured Rhodospirillaceae bacterium | reverse complement strand
CGCTGGGAGACCGCCGGCGCGCTCGGCATGCAGGTCGCGCAGTCGATCAACGAGAAGGTGCTGGACGTGGCGGTGCAGTGCCGCTGGCCCGGCTAGGGCCGCGCAACTCTTGTACGACCTCGTCATCTTCGACATGGACGGCGTGCTGGTGGACAGCGAGCCGATCGCCAACCGTATCCTGCACAAACACCTTTCGGCGCTGGGGATGCCACTGAGCCTGGACGAGATGACGCGCGCGCTGATAGGGCTCTCGACCCCGGCGTGGCGGCGCGTGGTCGAGGACCGCTTCGGCATCGCACTGTCGGACGAGCTGATCGAGCGCCAGAAGGCCGAGGTCCATGCCGCCTACGAGACCGAACTCAAGCCCGTCGCCGGGGTGGAGCGGGCGCTGCAGGCGCTGAAGCAACCCCGCTGCGTGGCGTCGTCGAGCCCACCCGAAACCATCGCGGTCAGCCTGCGCCTGACGGGCCTCGACCGGCATTTCGGAGACCGGCTGTTCAGCGCCCAGATGGTAGAACGGGGAAAGCCGCACCCCGATCTATTCCTGCATGCCGCACGCACGATGGGCCATCCGCCCGCGCGGACCGCTGTGGTCGAGGACACCGTCATCGGGGTAACCGCCGGCGTCGCCGCCGGCATGCGCGTATTCGCTTATGCCGGCGCGAACTACGCCGATCCTGGCGCCTTGGCGGCTGCCGGGGGAACGGTCTTCACGGAGATGCGGGAGCTGCCGCGGATCCTGGGCGCGGCCTGATCGCCACCGCATTCAACCGGGCGCGCCCCGCACGTCCCGGACGAGCGCCAGGCGGCGCTCGCGCAGCGAGATGTAGACGCCGCTTGCGATCAGGATCGCGATGCCGACCCAGGTCCAGATATCGGGGAAATCCCCGAAGATGGCGTAGCCGAGCGCGCTGGCGGAAACGATCTCGACATAGGTGAAGGGCGCCAGGAGCGAGGCAGGCGCATGCTCGTAGGCGCGGATCACCAAGTAATGGCCGAGTGCGGCGCACAGCCCGATCACCGCCATCCAGCCCCATTCCACGAGGCCGGGCCAGCGCCAGACAAAGGGCAGCAGCGCGGAGGTGACGATCCCGCCGATCACGGCGCCATAGACGAGCGTCACCAGCGGCGGCGCACTGCCGGCCAGCTTGCGCGTGAGTATCACGTAGAGCGCGTAGCTGACCCCGGCCCCCAGCGGAAATGCGGCCGCCCAATGCATCATGCCGCCGCCCGGCCGGATGATGAGCAGCGCCCCCAGGAAGCCCACGCCGACCGCGGCGAAGCGCCGCGGACCCACATGCTCGCCCAGCGTCAGCGGCGCGAGCGCGGTCACGACCAGGGGCGCGATGAAGGCGAGCGCCAGGGTGTCGGCCAGGGGCAGGTAGGCGACGCCGAGGAAGAACGAATAGGTCGAGATCACCAGCATGACGCCGCGCAGGAGCTGCAAGCCCAGGCGCGCCGGGCGCAGCACCGCCATCGGATAGTGCGCCAGCACCATCGGCACGGCGATCGCCAGGTGGAACACGTAGCGCGCCCAGGTGATCTGGATCACCGGCAGCGTGGCGCTGAGATGCTTCGCGGTCGCGTCCATCGCCGGCACGATCGACATGGCCGCGAGCAGGGTCAGGATCGCCGGCACCGGCGAAGCGGGCTGGGCGCTCATGACGTCCGGGGGGCCTGGGCCTGGCGGGCCAAGGCGCGCTCGCGGAAGGAGATGTAGAGGCCGCTGCCCACGATGATGGCGATCCCGGCGCAGGTCAGGCCGTCGGGAAAATCGCCGAACAGCAGGTAGCCCAGCAGCGTGGCGCCCAGGATCTGGGCGTAGTTGAAGGGCGCCAGCACGGCCGCCGGCGCCCGCTCGTAGGCGCGGATGATCATGTAGTGCGCGACCGAGGCGCTGAGCCCGATTGCGGCCATCATGGCGAAATGCAGCGGGGATGGCGTCACCCAGACGAAGGGCAGTCCCGCCGAGGTCGCGACCGCGCCGAACAGGGCGGCATAGGCCAGGCCGACCACCGGCGGAGTCGTGCCCGCCAGCATGCGGGTGATGATCAGGTAGAGAGAAAAGCAGGTGCCCGCCAGCAATCCCAGCAGCGAGGACCACTGCATCGTGCCGGCTCCGGGCTGGATGATGAGCAAAGCGCCGAGGAAGCCGGTGACGCAGGCCGCCGCGCGCCGCGGCCCCACGCGCTCACCCAGCAGCAGCGGCGACAGCGCGGTTACGATCAAGGGCGCGCTCATCACCAGGGCCAGCATGTCCGCCAGCGGCACGTGGCGCACTCCCAGCACGAACAGGAAGGTCGAGGCGACCATCAGGAAGCTGCGCAGAAGCTGCAGCGCCGCACGCTGGGGCCGCATGAGGATGCGCCAATGCGTGCCGCGCAGCGCGAAGGGCAGGGCGAAGGCGAAGTGGAAGAAATACCGCGCCCAGGTCACCTGCGCCGCCGGCATCTGGCCGGCGAGGTATTTCACGGTCGCATCCTGAACCGAGATCATCGACATGGCGGCGACGACCAGCAGGATGGCCGGCAGGGGAGAGGCGTGGGCAGGGGACAAGACCGCGGACCCGAAGAGCCGGAGGAGCGCTCCAACCTAGCGGAACGACGATCCGGCGGACAGGCCCGCTTGGCGCGGGCCCGCGCATGGCGGCCATGCCGGATGTGACGGCGCCGACCTGCAGGCGGCCGAAGGTCACTTGGGCGCGATCGGCCGACCGGCGGGCGGTTGCGCAGGGCGCAGTGACCGGAGCTTCGCCCGAGCAATCGACAGCAGATCGGCTTCCACGGCGGCCGGCCGGCCAGCCAGCCGCCACAGCGCCAGCAGCGTGCCGATATAGGCGGCTGCGCCCGCGGCCATGGCCATTGCCAGACGCACGATCGCGATGTCGGGTGCGATCTGCTGCACGGCCAGCACCGCCCCTGCCATCGCCGTTGCGGCGAGCATTGGCCGCCACAGGCTGCCGGCGATGCCCCGCGGCGCGATGTCGGCGACGTGCATGAATACGACGACGGTGAGAATGAGGGCCAGAACCATTGCCGCGGCTCGCGCTATCGCGAACGCCGCGAGGCCGTGGAACATGATCGCCGGCACCATCGCTGCGGTGAGCAGTACCACCTGGCCGAGCGTCAGGTAGGTGCTGACATTGGGCCTGCCCAGCGCCGTCAAGAGCGGGAACAGCGGATGCCAGAGCGCGAGTGCGACACCGCTCAGCGCCAGGATCTCGACCAGCGGAACCGCTGCCGTCCAGCTTGGTCCCAGCAGCACGGCGACCGCATCCTGTGCCACCAGCGCCACGCCCGGGCCGACGGCGAACCCCAGGATGGCCATCCCGGCCATCACCCGCGCGAACACGCGCGCCAGTTCGGCCGGGTCGCCGACGATCTTGGAGAAGGCCGGAAACAGGACGCGCGAGGTCGGCACGGCCAGCTCGTTGACCGGCGATATGGCAAGGTCCGCAGCGACGGTATAGAGCCCGACATCGGCGGACGGCCGGAACCGGCCCAGGATCAGCGTATCGATCTGGCGCGACAGATAGTCGATCAGGTGGTGCGCCAGGGTCCAGGTCGAAAAGCTCCAGACCGCGCGCGTGCGCGACAGGTCGAAGCGGGGGCGGAACGGATGCATGACGAACGACATGATAAGCGCCGTGGCGCTCCCCGCGACGATCCCCGCCACCAGCGCCCAGTAGTTCCAGAACACCGGCGCCAGGGACAGCGTCACGACGAACGAGACGATCTTCTGCGACACCAGGAAGCGGAAATCGCGCTCGAAATCGAGATTCTTGCGGAACCAGGCGATGCCGGGGTTCTGCAACCCCTGCATGAGCGTGGGCAGAGCCAGGCATTGCAGCACGGGCGTCAGGCGCGGGTCGCGGAACCAGACCGCCACCAGCGGCGCCGCCGCGAAGATCACCAGCGCCAATCCGCCGCCGAGCAGCAGGCGCAAGGTCCACACCGTGTCGAAATGCGTCCGGTCCGGGTCGGGCTCGCGGATCAGGTGAAGCAGCAGGCCCACCTCGGCGAAGATCGCGATCATCCCGGCGGCCATTGTCGCCAGCGCGACCAGGCCGAAATCCTCCGGCGCCAGCAGCCGCGCCAGAACCATCGTGCTGACGACACCCAGGCCGCGGATTGCCCAGCGCGCCGCAACGACCCAAACGGTGCCGACCAGTATCTCGCGCTGGATCGACGTCGATCCTGCCTTTGTGCCCATGGGCTGCTGCCTGCGCCGTGACGGGGTGCTTGGGGCCGGAACCGGGGGCCCGATTGATTGCCGCGCGCGCCGGTCCGGTCAAGTGAATAGAGCACCGATAACGCGACCGTGCACGATTTGGCGGCGCGGACGCGACCGGATATGGTGGCCCGATCCTCGCTTGCCAAAACGAAAGGTCGCAATCCGCCATGCCCAAGCGCAAGCTGCGCGTCGCCGTCGCCGGTTTCCAGCACGAGACCAACACTTTCGCGCCCATGCAGGCGACCTGGGACGATTTCGTGACGCCCGGCGGTTGGCCCGGCCTGTCGACGGGGAAAGCCCTGCTGGAGGCCGTCAAAGGCGCCAATCTGCCCGCCGCCGGCGCGATCGACGCGCTTGCGGCCGAAGGGCACGAGGTCGTGCCGCTGAGCTGGGCCAGCGCCTCGCCTTCGGCGCAGGTGACGCGCGACGCCTACGACCGCTACTGGGCGATTTTCACCGAAGCGCTCGGCAGGGCCGGCGCCATCGACGCGCTCTATCTCGACCTGCACGGCGCAATGGTGACGGAGCACCTGGACGACGGCGAGGGCGAGTTCCTTTCGCGCCTGCGCAAGCTGGTCGGGCCGGGACTGCTGATCGTCGCCAGTCTCGACCTGCATGCCAATGTCAGCCGTGCGATGGTCGACCACGCCGACGCGCTGGTCGCCTACCGTACTTATCCCCATATCGACATGGCCGAGACCGGCGGGCGGGCGGCGCGCCTGCTGGCAGAGATCGCCCTCACGAACAAGCGGCCGGCCAAGGCGTTCCGGCAACTGCCCTACCTGGTGCCGTTGAGCTGGCAGAGCAGCTTCATCGAGCCGGCCCAGGGCATTTATGCCGAGGTCAAGGCCGGTGAAGGCGGGGCCGGAAAGCCGGTATCGGCCCTGTCGCTGAATATGGGTTTTCCGCTAGCGGACATCGCGGACTGCGGCCCTTCGGTGCTGGCGTATGGCGCGACCGCCAAGGACGCGGATGCGGCGGCCGACGGGATCGAGAAACTGATGCTGGCCAAGGAAAGCGCGTTCGCGGGCAAGCTCTACGCCCCCGACGAGGCGGTGATCGAAGCCATGAAGATCGCCGCGCGCGCCAGCAAGCCGGTCGTGCTGGCGGACACCCAGGACAATTCCGGCGGCGGCGCGCCGTCGGACAGCGTGGGCCTGCTGGAAGCGCTGGTGCGCCATCGCGCGCCCGGTGCGGTGATCGGACTGCTGTGCGATCCGGAAGCCACCGCCCTGGCGCACCAAGCTGGCGAGGGGACGGAGGTCCGCCTCAAGCTCGGCGGCAAGCGCGTGCCCGGCCACAGGCCCCTGGAGGCGGTCTTCACGGTCCGCAAGCTGGGCGACGGGAATTTCACCGCCACCGGACCCTTCTACGGCGGGTCGCGCATGAAGCTGGGGCCGATGGCGCTGCTGGAGGTGAACGGGGTTGGCGTCGTCGTGTCCTCGCGCAAGCTGCAGGCCGCCGACAAGGAGATCTTCCGTCATGTCGGCGTCGAGCCCGCGATGCAGAAGATTCTCGGCCTCAAGAGCTCGGTGCACTATCGCGCCGATTTCCAGCCGATCGCCGAGGCGATCCTGGTGGTCGAAGCACCGGGTGTCGTGCACGCCGACCCGGCCAAGCTCACATGGAAAAAGCTGCGTCCCGGCGTTCGGCTGAGCCCACGGGCGGCGTGAAGGGGCGGGGCGCCCGTTCAGCGGGCAATGCGGACACCGTGCCCGGACAGGTCTGGTCCAGCACCTGCCACCACGCGACGTTGCCGAGCATGCCGCAGCGCGCCAGGCGCATGCCCTGCGGCGTGCGCATGCAGACCGTCTCTTCCTGCTCGTAGCGCTGGCCGTTGTAGAGGCAGTTGCAGTCCGCCCGCGCCGCCTCGCCGATAAGCACGGCAGAAAGGAGGACCGTCGCGAAACCGGCGACACGGATGCGCATAATAGAAGCGTATTCCTACGGGCCGGCGCGGGCAAGGCGGTGCAATTCAATGGGCAACGGCCGCGTCCTGCGGCAATAATCGAGGCCGGGGGGGCGCATGCGGATCGGGTCTCGGGAGCACAAGGAGCTGTTCTGCCACAGCTTCATCGACAGCCACGTGGTCTACGAGCCGGAGGCGCTGCCCTGGCCCGCGCTTGACGAACTCTACCTGGGGCGCATGCGTGGCGTGCCCTACTGGGAGGAGGTGTTCTATGCCGAGCGCCGCGCCGGCATGGTCGTACAAAATTTCGCCAAGACGGTCGAGGACCCGCTGCTGCGCCGGGCGATCGACCTGCAGGGGTTCGAGGAGGCGCGTCACGCGCGATTGATCCGCGCGATGATCGACCGCTATGGCGTCGACGCGGCGGAGCGGCCGGTGGCGGCCCTGCCGGACGACATCGAGACGGCGTTCCTGGATTTCGGCTACGGCGAGTGCGCGGACGCCTTCGTCGGCTTCGGCGCGTTCAAATTGGCGCGCGAGTCCGGCTTCCTGCCCGAGGCGATCTTCCGCCTGTTCGACGCGTTCATGCAGGAGGAGACGCGCCACATCGTCTTCTTCGTCAACTGGATGGCTTGGCGCGAGGTCAATGCCGGGCCGATCCGCTCGGCCCTGCGGGGCGCCACCTCCGCCTACTATCACGGCCGCGCGATCGGCCGGCATCTGATGAACGCGCGCAAGGAGGCCAAGGGCGGGCGCAACTTCTCCGCCGCGCAAGCCGACATCTTCCCGGACGGGCTCGACGTCAGGCGCTTCCTGGCGGAATGCCTGGCCGAAAACGAGCGGCGCATGGCCGCCTTCGACCCGCGTCTCCTGCGCCCGCGCCTGATGGCCTCGATCGGCCGTGCCGTCCTGGCCGCCGCCAGGGTGTTGCCGTCGGGGCGGCGGGGCGCCCAGGCGGCCTAGGAGCCCGTCCAGATAGGGCTGGATTTGGGATTATTGGTGGCGGGCG
>CAYMTM010000153.1:0-11013 GCA_964393375.1 uncultured Rhodospirillaceae bacterium | reverse complement strand
AACTTCAGGCGCGGCGCCAGGTCGGGCGCGGTGCGCATCGCCCATTTGTCCCCGATCTTCACCACGTTGACGCCGCGCCCGGCGTAACGCTCGGTCAGCTCGTTGAGCAGGCCGACCACGTCGGCATCGTCGCCCAGGCGCTTGGCAATGGCGCCTTCGCCGACCGGCTCCGACGCCGCGAACAGGATCGCCTCCACGAGGCGCAGGTCTTCGTCGCGCTGACGGTTCATCGGCGCACCCTCGCTGCTCATGCCGCCGAGGTCGATCGCATCGCTCGCCCCTGGAATCTCGGTGTCTTCGCGCATCGTTTCTCCTCCTTGGACGTTGGCCGACGTCGGATACCTGTCGGCCGGGGCTTCAGGCCACCAGGGTCGGGCCCGGCGACTTCAGGAAAATCGGGCCGAACATCTGCTCCTGCCGGAGCTGCAGACGGCCCGACCGTGTCATCTCCAGCGCCGCGGCGAACATCGAGGCGACCGCCGAGCGTAGCGAGACCTCGTCGCGCAGCTCGGGCGGCAGGAAGGCGATCAGCGTCGTCCAGTCGGGCACGCGGCCGATCACGCCGGCCAGCCGCTGCAGCGCGTCGTCCATCGAGTAGTAGCCGGTCGGCTCGATATGCAGCACCGCGTTCCTGCCGCGGCTCTTGTTCTCGCCATAGGCCTTGAGCAGGTCGAACAGCGTGACCTCGTAGACCGGGTGCGAGACGTTGGGCAGGCCCTCGGGCTCGCCGCGCACGAACACGTCGCGGCCGAGCTGCGGGCGTGCCATCAGCCGCACGCCGGCCTCGCGCATCGCCTCCAGGCGCCGCAGCTGGAAGGCCAGCAGCTCCGCCATTTCCTCGGCGGTCGGGCCGTCCTCGGCCTGCTCGTCTTCCGGCAGCAGCAGGCGCGACTTCAGGTAGGCGAGCCATGCCGCCATCACCAGGTAGTCGGCCGCGATCTCCAGCCGCAAGCGTTTTGCCGCGGCGATATAGGCGAGGTACTGCTCGGCCAATGCCAAGATCGAGATCCTGTGCAGGTCGACCTTCTGCTCGCGCGCGAGGGTCAGCAGCAGGTCGATCGGCCCTTCGAACCCGTCGATGCTCAGAACCAGCGCCTCGCTCCGGGGCGCATTCGCCCGCAGGTCGGTCGCCGATTCGTCGAAACCGCCAACATCGCTCATCGCGCCGATCCGCCCCGGCCGTGCGGTTCCCTTGCTGAATCAAGACCTAGCCGTTTGATTTCGTTCAACATCCTACCCCTTGTGGGCCTATGTCGGCAATGCGCCGCGCGTCCCGGTCGCGCCGCCGCCATCCCCTTGACCGTCAAGCATACCCCAGGGGCCTGTGGGGCGAATGTCCGGCATGCAGCGCCAGCCACGCCTCGGCCGCGTGCCGCCCGGCCATCAGCGCCTCGAGCCGCGCCGCACCGGCGGTTGGCTCGAAGGTGTCCGGCGCATGCAGAAGCTGCGCGCCGCGCTCCAGCCGCGTCAGCGCGGCGTCGGAAAGCGCGGGCACCGCCGCCATCACGGGCGCCATCTCGTCCATCCGGCCGTTGCAGTGAAGCACCACGTCGCACCCCGCGCGGAGCGCGGCCGTCGCGCGCTCCGCGACCGTGCCGCTCAAGGCCTGCATCGACAGATCGTCGCTCACCAGCACGCCGTCGAAGCCGATGAACCCGCGGATCACGCGCTCGATCACCACGCGCGAGGTGGTGGCCGGCGCGGCGGGATCGATCGCGGCATAGACGACGTGCGCGGTCATCGCCCAGGGCATGTCGGCGAGCGCGTGGAAGGGCGCGAAATCGGTGCGGCGCAACTCCGCCTCGCCCGTGGCGACGACCGGCAGGGCGTGATGCGTGTCGGCCGTGGCGCGGCCGTGGCCGGGGATATGCTTGATGACCGGCAGCACGCCGCCTTCCAGCAGGCCTTCGCACACCGCGCGGCCCAGGGTCGCGGCCAAATCCGGTGTGGTGCCATGGGCACGATCGCCGATTACGTCGTGTGCGCCGGGAACCGGCAGGTCGAGCACCGGGGCGCAGTCGACGTTGATCCCCGCCGCGGCCAGGTCGGCCGCTATCAACCGTGCGTTCAGCCGCGCCGCCTCGCCGCCCAGCGCCAGGTCCTGTTCCGCCAGCTTGACGAAGCTTGCCGCCGCCGGCGGCTGGCGCCAATGCGGCGGGCCAAGGCGCGCGACCCGCCCGCCCTCCTGGTCGATCAGCACCGGCGCGTCCGCGCGCCCGATCGAGGCGCGCAGCTCGTCGACCAGGCGCTTGAGCTGCGCCGGCGTTTCGCAATTGCGCTTGAACAGGATGAAGCCGAGCGGATCGGTCGCCGCGAAGAACCGCCGCTCCTCCTCGCTCAGCTCCGGCCCGGCCAGGCCCAGGATCGCCGCACGCGGCGGGGTCATCGAACGAGGCAGTCCTGCTTGCGCGCTTTCAGGTCTGCGCAAAGCTTCTCGGCTTCGGGCCTGGCCGCGAACGGTCCCACCAGAACGCGGATCAACGTGCCTTTGCCGGGCACGTCGATCGCCTGGGTTTCCATATTCAGGGACCCGAGAAGGTCCCCATGCTTCCGGACCGCACTTTGCCAGAACTGTTGCGCCTCGGCGTCCGTCTTGGCTGCCACGATCTGGACGCGATGCCCTCCGGCGCCTGCCGGCGCGGCACCGATGGGCGGTACAGCCCGTTGCGCTGATGACGCGGGTGCGGTGGCGGGAGCCGGCGCCGCCGGGGCGGGCGTCAGCGCCGTGGGCGGGGGGGCAGCCGCCTGCTGCTGCAGGGCCGGACCCGGGGCAGACGGACGCGGCGCGCCGAGCGCGATGCCGCGCTGGGCCGGCGAAGCCGCGGCCGGCGCATTGTCGCGCGGCGGTGCGGCAGGCGGCGGCGGCGCAGGCACGCCTAGGCCGGATGCCTTGGCCGCACTGGGCGCAGGCGGCGCGTCGCTCGCGGCGGCCGGTGCGCTCGGCTGCTGCGTGGCGCCGGGCAAGGGCGGCGGCGGCGGCGTGTTGACGGACCCGCCCGCGAGCGGCGTGCCGGTGATCATCGACAGCGGCGGCAGGGTACCGGGCAGCGCCGACGTGCCACCCGCCGCCGAGCCCGGGATGGTCGGGACCACGCCCGAACCGGCGGCAGGAGCCGGCGCCGCGGGCTGCGTCAAGGCGGGTTCCGGCGCCGGGGCCGGCCGCTGCAGCGGCTCCTCCGGCTTGGGCAGGATGCGCTCGGGACCCGCCGCAGCGGTCTGCGCGCCCGGCTTGCCGAGTTCGTAGACCTTCATGCCCTGGTTGGGCACTTCCATGCCGCCCGGCGAGGCGGGCCTGATCTTCGTCGGCCCCTCCTCCGCCTTGATGATCGGCGGGTTCTGCTCGCTGCCCGCGCGGATCCCCTGCTGATAGGCGTAATAGACGATGACGATGAAGCCGAGGATCGCCAGGCTGGCGACGACGATCGGCAGCACCCGGCTGGAGCGTTTCGGGGGCTGCTCGTCGTCGAACAGCTCTTCCTCCTCCGGCTCGTCCACGTAGGGATCCGGAGCGTTTCGCGCCGCGCGAAAATCCTCGTTGGCTGCCATCAACGCATCTCCTTCACGGGCTCGACGCCAAACACCGAAAGGCCGGAGGCGATCACCGTCGCCACCGCCATTACCAGCGCCAATCGCGCGGTCGTCAGCTCGCGATCCTCGCGGATCAGGAACCGGATGCCGCTCTCATCGCGGCCGCGCGTCCACAGGCCGTGGAAACCGGCGGCTACATCGTACAAGTAGAACGCGAGGCGGTGCGGCTCGTGCGCCTCGGCAGCCGCTTCCACGACACGCGGCCAGTTCGCCAATTGCCTGATCAAACCAAGCTCATCCCCGTCGGTCAAGCGCTCAAGCGGGCCCGCCGCCAGCGCCGCCGGAGACAAATCCAGGCCGGGAAAATCGGCCAGCGCATTGCGCAGCACCGACTGGGCGCGCGCATGAGCGTATTGCACATACCACACCGGGTTGTCGCGTGATTGTTCTTTGACCGCCGTCAGGTCGAAGTCGAGCGGCGCGTCGTTCTTGCGCGTCAGCATCACGAAGCGCACGACGTCCTTGCCGACCTCGTCGACCAGGTCTCGCAGCGTGACGAAGGTGCCGGCCCGCTTCGACATTTTCACGGGCTCGCCCTTGTCCAGCAGTTTCACAAGCTGGCAGATCTTCACATCGAGCGCCGCCCTGCCGTCGCTAATGGCCTTCACGGCGGCCTGCATGCGCCGGATATAGCCGCCGTGATCGGCGCCCCACACGTCGATCATCTCCTGGAAGCCGCGACGGAACTTGTCGTAGTGGTTGGCGATGTCGCTGGCGAAATAGGTCCAGCTTCCGTCCGACTTCTTCAGCGGCCGGTCGGTGTCGTCGCCGAACTGTGTCGCGCGGAACAGCGTCTGCGGACGCGATTCCCAATCCTCCGGCTTCTTGCCCTTGGGCGGGTCGAGCACGCCGGTGTAGATCAACCCGCGCTTCGTCAGTTCGCCCAGCACCGCCTCGACCGCTCCGCCCTCGACCAGCGCCTGCTCCGAGGTGAACACGTCGTGGCACACGCCGACCGCCCGCAAATCGTCGCGGATCAGCTCCATCATCGCCTCGACCGCGAACTTGCGCAGCGGCGCCAGCCACTCGGCCTCGGGCTTGGCCAGCCACCTCTTGCCGTCGCGTCGGGCCAGGGCGGCACCGACCGGCTTCAGGTATTCGCCCGGATAGGCGCCTTCGGGTATCTCGCCGATCGCCTCGCCCAGCGCCTCGCGGTAGCGCAGGTGGACCGAGCGCGCCAGCACGCCGACCTGGGCGCCGGCGTCGTTGATGTAGTACTCGCGCGTGACCTTGAATCCGGCCTTGGCGAGCAGCGAGGCCAGCGCGTCGCCGTACACCGTGCCGCGCGCGTGGCCGATATGCAGCGGCCCGGTCGGATTGGCCGAGACGTACTCCACGTTGACCGGCTTGCCGGCGCCAAGCGCGCTGTCGCCATAGGCCGTGCCGGCGCGCAGCATCGTCGCCAGCTCGCCGCGCCACACCGCGTCCTTCAGCCGCAGATTGATGAAGCCCGGTCCGGCGATCTCGGCCGAGACGATGTCGCGGTGCGCGCCCAGCCGCTTGACCAGTCTTTCGGCGACCGCGCGCGGCGGCATGCCCGCCTGCTTCGCCAGGATCATGGCGACGTTGGTCGCCATGTCGCCGAGCGCGGCATCGCGCGGCGGCTCGACGGAGACGCGCGCACAGTCGAGCCCAGGGGGCAGGCCGTCCGCCTTTGCCTCCGCTTCCACCGCCGCCAGCACGGCCGCTCTGATCTGCTTGAAGACGTTCATCGCAAGCGGGTTTCAGTTCCTGGCATAGACGTTGAACAGGCGCGCGTGCTCGTCGAGCGCATAGCGGTCGGTCATGCCGGCGATATAATCCGCCACGACCCGTGCAGCCTGTGCGCGCGGCGCGTTCTCGGTCTGCTCGCGCCATTCCGTGGGCAGGCAGGCGGGCTCGGCCAGGAACAGCTCGAACAGGTCGCGCACCACGCGACGCGCCTTGCTGGTCATCCGGTTGACCCGGTAGTGGCGGTACATGCGGTCGAACAGGAAGCGCTTGAGCGCCTTGTCGTTGGCGCGCATCGCGTCGGAGAAGGCCACCACCGGGCCGTCCAGACAGCGTATGTCGTCGGCCGATCGCGGATTTCGCGCGGCCAGCCTGCGCTGCGTCTCCTCCAGCAGGTCCTCGACCATCAGCCCGATCAGCGCGCGCACCGCTTCGTGGATCAGCCGGCCGCGCTCCAGGCCCGGCCAACGCTCCATCAGCTCCGCGAAGACCGGGCCGACCAGCGGCACGTCCTTCAGGTCCGCAACATCGAACAGCCCGGCGCGCAGACCGTCGTCGATGTCGTGGTTGTTGTAGGCGATATCGTCTGCCAGCGCGGCCACCTGCGCCTCGGCGCTCGGCCAGGTGGCGAGCTCGAGGTCGTGCTCGGCCACATAGGCCTTGATCGAGGGTGGCGGATTTTTCACCGGCCCGTTGTGCTTGACCACGCCTTCCAACGTCTCCCAGGTCAGGTTCAGCCCGTCGAATGCGGCGTAGCGCCGCTCCAGCTTGGTCAGCACGCGCAAGGTCTGGTCGTTGTGGTCGAAGCCGCCATGTTCCTTCATCGCCGCGTGCAGCGCGTCCTCGCCCGAATGCCCGAACGGGGTATGGCCCAGGTCGTGGGCCAGCGCCAGCGCTTCCGCCAGGTCCTCATCCAGCCCCAGGGCGCGGCTGACCGTGCGCGCGATCTGCGCCACTTCCAGGCTGTGGGTCAGCCGCGTGCGGTAGTAGTCGCCTTCGTGATACACGAACACCTGGGTCTTGTATTTGAGCCTGCGGAACGCCGCCGAATGAATGATCCGGTCCCGATCGCGCTGGAAGGCGGAGCGCATCCGGCTTTCCGGCTCGGGGTGCCGACGGCCGCGACTTTGCTCCGCCCGGCACGCATACACCGCGAGATTCAGTAGGGCGGGCATGAGTCGCACACTACCCCTATGTGAAATGGGCGGCAACCCGCAGATTGCCGCCCCGGCGCGCCGAATCGCCTGTGCGATGGCCCTGTTCGTGGCAGCGACGCCATGCCTGGCGCAGGAGAGCGTCCGTTTCCCCAGCCTGGACGGCGACCTGACCGGCGGCGCGCCGACCGAGATCGAAGCGAAGCTCTACAGGCCCGAAGGCGAAGGGCCGTTCGCCGCCATCGTGGCGATGCATGGCTGCGGCGGGCGCGACTGGCGGGACGGAAGGCCCACGAGCCTCTATCGCGCCTGGACCGAACGCCTGGTGGGCTTGGGGTTCGTGGTGCTGCTGACCGACAGCTTCAAACCGAGGGGAATCGACGAGGTCTGCACGAAGCGTCCCCAGCCCGTCACGCAGATCCTCCATCGCCCCCGTGATGCCTATGGCGCCCTGGCCTGGCTGGCGGTACAGCCGTATGTACGTGCCGACCGGGTGATCCTGATGGGCTGGTCCCATGGCGGCGGCACGGTCCTGGCGACCCTCGACAGCGGCCGGCGCGCCGTGCCGCGGCCGGTGAACGGGGCGCAGTTCCGCGCTGCCATCGCCTTCTACCCGGGCTGCCGCACGGCCCAGGGCCGCTCGGACTGGCGCACGTCCGTGCCGCTTCTCATCCTCAACGGCGAGGCGGATGATTGGACCCCGGTCGAGCCATGCCGGCAGCTTCTGGACCGGGTAGGGCCGCAGGGCCAGCCGGTGGAGCTGAAGACCTACCCTGGCGCCTTCCACAGCTTCGACGCCCCCAGCGGCCAGCTCCGCCAGCGCAGCGATGTTGGGTCGAGGCCGGGCGGGACCGTTACCCTTGGCCCCGACCCGGCGGCAAGGGCCGACGCGTATGAGCGGGTCGCAGCCTTCCTCTCCCGCCATGCCGGTCCCTAGGAATTGACATCGAGGTTCTATATCCTAGATATCTGCTTGGACATTCCCGGGAGCCCCCTCTCAATGGCCGAAGCCGAAGCCGCCGCGCCCAGCGTCAACCTGAGCGACAGCGCCGCCCAGCGCATCGCCTGGCTTATGGCCCAGGAGGAGCACAAGGGCCTGATGCTCAGGATTTCGGTCAGCGGCGGCGGGTGTTCGGGCTTCCAGTACGGCTTCGCCTTCGACGACAATGTCGGCCCGGACGACAGGCTGTTCGAACGCGACGGCGCCAAGGTGGTGATCGACGAGACCTCGTTGGAACTGCTCGCCGGTTCGCAGATCGACTATGTCGAGGATCTCGTCGGCGCGTCGTTCCAGATCAAGAACCCCAACGCCAAGTCGTCCTGCGGCTGCGGCAACTCCTTCGCGGTCTGACCCATTCGTCCGCCGTTCTTGCAGGCACGCCGCCGGGCGGCGGCAGCTTGCGCGCGAACGCAAAATTAGCTAAGTTTCTTAGCTAAGGAGGGCGCCATGGGCACCCGCAAGACCGTCACCGTCCACGACGCCAAGACCAACCTGTCGCGCTACATCAAGGAGGCCTGCGCGGGCACCGAGATCGTCATCGCGCGCGGCAAGACGCCCGTCGTGCGCCTAGCGCCGGTAGAGGCTCCCAAGCCAAAGCGAATGCCGGGCCGCCTCAAGGGGATCATCAAGTTCGACGAAACGTTCTTCGATCCCCTGCCGCCGGAGGAACTGGACGCCTGGGAAGGCAAGTCCAAGTGAGGCTGCTGGTCGATACGCACACGCTTCTTTGGTGGACCCTCGACGCGCCCCAGCTATCGCGCAGGGCGCGATCGACGATCATGGACGAGGCATCCATGATCGTAGTGAGTGCCGCATCGGCCTGGGAAATCGCGACGAAGTTTCGATTGGGAAAGCTGCCCTCGGCCGCCGCGATCGTCGGTGATATCGAGGGCGCGGTGATTGAAGAAGGGTTCGAGACGCTAGCCGTGTCGATGCGCCACGCCCAGCACGCCGGCACCCTGCCCGGCGATCACCGCGACCCGTTCGACCGCCTGCTGGCGGCGCAGGCGCAACTCGAGGGCATGGTTATCGTCAGCGGCGATCGCGTCTTCGACGCCTTCGGGGTGAAACGGCTCTGGTAGCTACTGCGGCATCGGCGCCGCGCCCCATTCGGGATGGCCGGACGGATCGGCGTTCCAGAACATGATGCGGTGGAAGTAGATGGTCTGGGGCTCGGCGCGCCAGTCGCGGTAGATGCCGAAGCGGGGCTGCTGGTCGATGTAGGGGCGGCCGTCGCGCCGCGCGCCGTGCTCGCTGTCGCCCATCGGTCCCCGATAGGAGCCGCAATGCGCGCCGTTCAGCCATACGTCGGCGCGCCCGTCCTTGCCGTCCATCAGCAGGCGGACATTGACCGTCGTCCATACCGCGCGCGGCAGGTCGTTGCGCACGCAGATCTGGGAGCGCCTGACCGCCGGCGGTGTGGCGCAGGCGTCGCCGGCGTAGACCTGGGCGAAGAAGCGCGCGCCCTCGCCCAAGGGCCGCGCCTCGATCTTGAAGAACGGGCTGGCGGCGCAGTCCACCCCGTCGAGCGCGGCGTTCTGCTTGACCTGGTGGATCACGGTGCGGCAGGGGATGCGCCCGTTCGCGGGAATGTCGCGCGGCCAGTCGGAGCCCAGCTTGAAAGCGAAGCGGTACCAGATCGGCTCGCCATAGCGGATCAGCTCGCCCGCGCCCGTCGCGCGGTCGGCGCGGATCTCGATCTCCGCGCGCTCGGTCGGCGCGACGCCGTTCGGCTCGGCCTCCATCTGCGGCGCGCGCGATCCGGTTTCGTCGCAGACCAGCCGGCGCTCCCTGAGCATCGCCTCGGTCGCGCCGCTGCCGGCGTCGCCTTCCTTCACATGGATGCGCACGAAATTGCCCGGGTTGGCATCGGCCAGGACGGCCACGCGCTCGGCCCACAGCTTGCGATCGAGCCGGCGCGTGACCCACCAGCGCGCCAGCAACCCGTCCAGGCTCCCCGGCTGGTAGGCGAAATTCTCCACGAAGACCGGTTCGGACGGCGCACGCTGGGCCAGCGCCGATCCCGGCGCGAGCACGATGAGCAGCGCCGGAATTGCGAGGCGACGGATCAGGTGCATCATGCTCCGTTTCGTGTAGTGTCCCATGCGCTGGATCGTCGGGCCCCGAGCCGGCCGAGGCGATCACGGCGGCAGGATACGCAAGCGGAACCCCGGCCGTCCATGAAGATCGCGACCTGGAACGTCAACTCCATCAAGGCCCGGCTTGCGCATCTCACGCGCTGGCTGAAGGAGGCCCAGCCCGACATCGTGCTGCTGCAGGAACTCAAGTGCCAGACCGCGGACTTCCCGAGGCTGGAGATCGAGGCCGCCGGCTACAAGGCCGAGGTGGTCGGGCAGAAGACCTATAACGGCGTGGCGATCCTGGCGAGGCAGCAGATCGAGAATCCGATCCATGCGCTGCCGGGCGACCACGGCGACGACCATGCCCGCTATGTCGAGGCGACGGTGGGGGGCGTGCGGGTCGCCTCGATCTATCTCCCCAACGGCAACCCGATCGGCACCGACAAGTTCAAGTACAAGCTGGATTTCTTCGACCGCCTGCGCCGGCATGCCCAGGAACTGCTGGCGAGCGAGGCGCCGGTCGTGCTTGCCGGCGACTGGAACGTCTGCCCAACGGACGAGGACGTGTGGGACCCGAAGGCGATGGCCGACGACGCGCTGTGCCAGCCGCAATCGCGCGCGGCGTTCCGCGCCATTCTGCACCAGGGCTGGACCGACGCGGTGCGCGCGTTTCATCCCCACACCCGCGCGTACACCTACTGGGACTACTTCCAGAACCGCTTCGAGCGCGACCACGGGCTGCGGATCGACCACCTGCTCTTGAGCCCGCGCGCCGCCGACCGGCTGACCGACGCCGGCGTCGACCGCGTGCCGCGCGCCTGGGAAAAGGCGTCCGACCACACGCCGGTGTGGTGCATGCTTTCCGACTAGGCAAGATCGCCGCGCGGGGGGCGGATGCGCGGAAGGTCGCCGGCGGTGCGGCCGGCGACCAGCCAGTAGACGAAACCGCCGGCGAGGCCCGGTGCCCCGAACAGAAGCACCAGCGCGCCGCGCAGGCTCGCAGGGTCCACCTCGAAGAAGGCCTCGACCGTGCCGGCAGCGAGCACCGTCAAGATCGCATAGACGCCATAGGCGAGCGCGCCCGCCAGCGAACCGATCCCGAGATAGAACCACACCGACGTCAGCGTCCTGGTTTCGGCATACCAGATCACGGCTGCCGCCGGCACCAGCGCGCCCACGGCAATCGCCATCGCGAAGAACGTTCCGCCGAAGGCCGCCAGGAACAGGACGCCGCCGACGCTGTAGCGCGCGCCGACCGGCGAAGCCAGAAGCCCCACCACGGACAGCGCAAACCCCGCCGCGGCGCTCGCCGCCACGTAGCCGCCAATGATCGCCGGCATGCGATGCCTGATCTTCATCGTCGCTCCCCGACGATGCTTCAGCGCCCCGCAAGAAGGCTACGCCGGCCAACCGGCAATGCCAATGGTGCCTAGGAGCCTGTCTGAGTAGTCGCTTGTCAGATGGCGGCGGGTCTGATTCC
>CAYMTM010000152.1:0-11079 GCA_964393375.1 uncultured Rhodospirillaceae bacterium | reverse complement strand
AAGGGCGCCGCGCGCGACCGGCGCAGGGCAGCGCGCTCGGCGACGGCGCGGCCGAATTCGCGGAACATGGCGCGCGAGAGAGGCCAGTCGAGCGCGCGCGGGTGTTCCGGGTGCCACTGGACGCCGACGGCGAAGGCGCTTGCGCGTTCGACCCTGACCGCCTCGACCAGCCCGTCGGGCGCCACCGCTTCGACCGCCAGGCCGGGCGCCAGCCGGTCGATCCCCTGGGCATGCAGCGAATTGACCATCACCTCGCGCGGGCGATCCGCCAGCAGCGACCGCAGATAGCCGCCGGCGCTCAGCGCCACCGGATGCACGGCGTCGTAGCGATTTTCGGGCGCCCAGTCCTTGCGGGAGCGGTGGTCGAGCTTGCCCTCGAGCTCCTGCACGCGCTGGTGCAAGGTGCCGCCCAACGCCACGTTCAGCTCCTGGATGCCGCGGCAGATGCAGAAGATCGGCACGCCGCGGTCGATCGCCGCGCGAATCAGGGGGAGCGTGGTCGCATCGCGCTCGGCGTCGTGCAGCGTGCCCTCGGCGCTCTTCGGCCCGCCATAGCGGTGCGGCTCGACGTTCGACGGGCTGCCGGTGAACAGGATGCCGTCCAGCCGGCCGGCCAGGTCGTCGAGGTCGTAGCGCTCGCCCAAGGCCGGCAGCAGCACCGGCAGGGCCTCGGCGGCCTCTGCGACGGCCATCACGTACTTGGCGTTGACGGCGTGGAAATTGCTGGTGCCGATCGGCTTGACGCATGCCGGGATGCCGACAACCGGCAGGGGCGAGGACGAGATCATCGCTATTCCTTTGGCGCGTTCACGCGGCCATGCCTATTTTGTTCCATGACCGAAACCTCGCTGCAAGCGCTTCTCACCTGGAAGGGCGTTGTGGTCGGCGCATGGCTGATCGCCTTTCTCCTGGCCGAGCGCTTGGCGCCAGCGGCGCCGTCGCCCACCGGCGGCCCCTGGACGCGCGCGAGCCTCGCGCGCGTCGCACGCAATGCCGTGCTCTGGCTGGTGAACGTCGCCCTGTCCCCCCTGGTCGTCGTGCCCCTGACGGCATGGGCGGCGACGGTCGCGCCGGCGTGGCGGCCCATCTGGTGGTCGGGACCGGCGGGGCTGCTCGCCGACCTGCTGCTGCTCGATTTCCTGATCTACTGGTGGCACCGCGCCAACCACGAGGTGCCGTTTCTATGGCGCTTCCACCGCGTGCACCATCTCGACGCGACCTTGGATGCCAGCTCGGCGCTGCGATTCCATTTCGGGGAAGTGCTGCTGTCGGCACTGGCGCGCGCGGGTGTGATCGTGGTCCTGGCGGTCCCCCTGACCTCGGTCCTGGCGTTCGAGGGGTTGCTGCTGCTCGCGACGATCTTCCACCATTCCAACCTGCGCCTGCCGGCGGGCCCGGAAGCGGCGCTGGCGCGCATCGTCGTCACGCCGTCGATCCACTGGGTGCATCACCACAAGGTCCGGCGCGACACTGATTCCAACTACGCGACGATCTTGAGTCTGTGGGACCCGCTGTTCAAAACGCGCAGCGCAACCCTGCGCCGCCCGGACATGCCGATCGGCGTGGAAGGCCAGGACGAACGCGCGCTTGCGGGGTTGATCGTAGCCCCTTTCGTCGCGCGGTAAGTGCGGACGGATCGCGACGGCCGGCCGCTCAGTTCGTCGAGCCGCCCCGGTCTTCCTTGAAGATCTTGCGGTTCTCGAACTTGAACAGCTTGGGGTCCAGGTTCAGGCCCAGGCGCGGATCGAAGATCGCGACCTCCACCGTCGTTCCCTTGGAATCGACGATCGCCCATTTCTTCACCTCGATCGGCCGCTCGGTGAAGGTGATGATGACCTGGCCGTCCTTGGGATTCTTGGTCTGGATCAGCGTGATGCGGATGATGCCGGGCCGGCGCTCGACATTGGTCACGGTCACGCTGCCCGACAGGCTGACCTTCTGGCCGAGCAGGAACTCCAGCGGGGTCGCGCTGATCGGCACGTAGGTCGGCGTGTCGAGCTCCTTGTCGTAGAAGATCACCTGGCTGCCGTCGGCGACCAGCAGGTAGGGGATCGGCGGATCGTATTCGAAGCGCAGCCGGCCGGGCCTGGATATGTAGAGATTGCCCTCGGCGGTCCGCCCGTTGGGCGAGAGCTGCAGGAAGCGCGCCTGCATCGTGGTGATGGCGTTGAAGTAGTCCTCGATCCGGGCAAGGTCCTTCTTGTCGTCCGGCGTGGGCGCGGCGGCGAAAGCCAGGCGCGGGCCTCCCGACGCCAGCGCGCCCAGGCCGAGGGCGATCCCGGCCATCGCTTCGCGCCGGCCGATCAGGGTGATTCGCGATTCTTCCGTCATCTTGCCCGAACCTCGTCGTTGCCTGGCCCAAGCGAGACCGAGAATCCCTCTACATGTCGTCGTCGCCCCCCCGGCCAAGCACCTCGCGCTTGCCCACATGGTTGGCGGCGCTGACCACACCCTCGGCTTCCATCCGTTCGATCAGCCTGGCGGCGCGGTTGTAGCCGATCTGCAGATGCCGCTGGACGAAGCTGGTCGACGCCTTGCGCTCGCGCAGAACCAACGCCACAGCCTGATCGTACAGATCGTCGCCGGGTTCGCCGTTGCCTCCGGGCACGGCGCCGGCCGGAATCTCGTCCTCTTCCTCGGTGACCGCTTCGAGATAGGTGGGTGCGCCCTGGTTCTTCAGGAAGGCCACCACCTGCTCGACCTCGTCGTCCCGGACGAACGGCCCGTGAACGCGCGCGATCCGGCCACCGGTGCTCATGTACAACATGTCGCCTTGGCCAAGCAACTGCTCAGCGCCCTGCTCGCCCAGGATGGTGCGGCTGTCGATCTTGGAGGTGACGTGGAAGCTGATTCGGGTGGGGAAATTGGCCTTGATGGTGCCGGTCACCACGTCGACCGAGGGGCGCTGGGTGGCCATGACGATGTGGATGCCGGCCGCGCGGGCCATCTGGGCCAGGCGCTGGATGGCGGCCTCGATGTCCTTGCCGGCCACCAGCATCAGGTCGGCCATCTCGTCCACCACCACCACGATGTAGGGCAGCGCGGTGGTGTCAAGCGGCTGGTCCTCGAAGACCGGCTTGCCGGTGTCCGGGTCGAAGCCGGTCTGCACCTTGCGCAGCAGCACCTCGCCCTTGGCGCGGGCCTCGGCCAGCCGCGCGTTGTAGCCCTCGATGTTGCGTACGCCCAGCTTCGCCATGTTGCGGTAGCGGTTCTCCATCTCGCGCACGGTCCATTTCAGCGCGACGACGGCCTTGCGCGGCTCGGTCACCACCGGCGACAGCAGATGGGGAATGCCGTCGTAGACCGAAAGTTCCAGCATCTTGGGGTCGATCATGATGAAACGGCACTGATCGGGCGGCAGGCGGTAGAGCAGCGACAGGATCATCGCGTTGACCGCGACCGACTTGCCCGAACCGGTGGTGCCGGCGACCAGCAGATGCGGCATGCGCGCCAGGTCGACGATCACCGACGCACCGCCGATATCCTTGCCCAGCACCAGCGGCAGCTTGCCGCCATTGCGTTCGTAGGCCTCCGAGGCCAGCAGCTCGCGCAGATAGACGATGTCGCGCTTGGCGTTCGGCAGCTCGATGCCGATCGTGCTCTGGCCCGGCACGACCGCGGCGCGCACCGAAACGGCGCTCATTGATCGCGCGATGTCGTCGGCCAGCCCGATCACGCGGCTGGTCTTGATGCCGGGCGCCGGCTCCAGCTCGTACATGGTGACGACCGGCCCGGGGCGGACCTTCACGATCTGGCCGTTGATGCCGAAATCCTTCAGCACGGTCTCGAGCAGCCGCGCGTTCTGCTGCAACGCCTCTTCGCTCACCGTCGGGGCCCGGCTGGGCGCGGGCGGCACGCTCAAGAGATCGAGGCCGGGCAGCCGGAAGCCCGCGTCGTCGCCCAGATCGAGCCGCCGCTGGCGCTGGGACTCGGCGCGCCGGCCGGGCGCCGGGCGCGGCGCCTTGGGCGCGATCAATCGCTCGACACGGCGCGGGACGGGCGCCTCGTCCTCCAGCATCGGGTCGTCCAGCCGCGGCTCGATCGGGCCCGCCCGGTCCTCGTCGAACAGCGACGGCTCGACGCGGGCGCTTCGGCGCGCGAACAGGCCGAAGAACAGGCCGGGCGCCTTGCGCGCATGCCCGGACAAATCGTCGCCGGCGTCCGCCTCGAGCGGGGCCGCGGCCCTGGCGCGGCGGCGGCGCGGCGCTTCGTCCTCGTCGTCGCCCGCGCCCCGCGCCGGCACGAACAGGCGGCCGACATACGCGGCGCCGCGGCCGATGCCGCGCAGCATGAACCAGGCCAGCCGTGCCGGGCCCAGCAGGTCGCGCGGCGCGAATCCGACCGCGATCATCAACAGCGGCACGGCCAGTACGGCAGCGGCAAGCGACAGCGCCGGCAGGCCCGCCATCGCGCCCCATTCGCCGGCGAGGCGATGGACGGTCTCGTAGACCACGCGGCCCGCGGCACCGCCAAGCCCGGCCGGGATCGGCCAGCGGGGCGGCAGGGGCAGCGCCATCACCGACATGGCGGCCAGCAGCATGCCGGGCAGCAACAGCAGCAGGCGCGGCCAGGCCGCCGGCAGGGGCCGGTGTAGGATCAGCCGCCAGCCCCAGGCGGCCGGAACCAGGGCCAGGAGCGCCGCGGCGGCGCCGAACGTCTGCAACAGCAAGTCGGCGGCATAGGCGCCGGGAACCCCCAGGAAGTTGCGCGCCGCCCCGGTCGTGGCGGTGTTTAGCGACGGATCGCCCGGCCGGTAGCTGACCAGGGTTGCCAGGATGGCCAGCGCCCCGAACACCAGCACCACGCCAAATAGCTCGCGCAAGCGGCGACGGAAGAACGCCGTCGTCCCCTGGGGCAGGAATCCCCCGCGAAGGGCGGAGGCATGCGCCGCCACGGCTCAGCGCCCCCGGCCGGCAGAAGAATCGTAAAGCTGACGCAACAACATGGGCGTTCGGCCGGTGGCCTCCCAAGGCTCAGGCGCCAACCAACGAGCGAACCCCCTCCGCCCGCAGTCTATGCGGTGCCGACGCTATTTCAGAGGTCTATGGAAAGCAACAGGTTACGGGACGAATTGGAAAGATTGGTGGAGGTCGTGGCGCTTCTGCCATACCCGGCCGAAAGGGCTCAGAGCGCTTCGCTGCCGGTTTCGCCGGTCCGTATGCGTACGGCCTGCTTAAGGTCCAGCACGAAGATCTTGCCGTCGCCGATGCGGCCGGTGTTGGCTGATTTCTGGATGGTCTCGACTACGCGCTCGAGCAGATCGTCGCTGACCGCCACCTCGATCTTGACCTTGGGCAGCAGATTCACCGTGTACTCGGCGCCGCGATAGATTTCGGTCTGGCCCTTCTGCCGGCCGAAGCCTTTCACCTCGCTGACCGTCAATCCTTGGATGCCCAGCTTGGTGAGGGCTTCGCGCACCTCGTCCAGCTTGAACGGCTTGATGATCGCCATCACCAGCTTCATAGCGCGACGCCTCCGACGTCCGTTCTCGCTCGCCCCTGCGTGCGTGGCCATAGCATACAAGAACCGTGCCGGGTGGACATCGCCGCGATCACGCGCGACCGCCGCGCAAGCCGGGTCCTTCCGGCTGCGACAGGGCAACGATTGATCCCGACGGCCGAATCGGGGAGGCTTCCCCCGCGGTGCCGATCCGGCGCTTGCCAGGGTTGCGCTCAAAAATTGGGCAAGTTCGACGAGGCGGACAAATCTTGGTCAACGGGGCGGGCGCCGGGACAGGACAATGGGCGATAGCGATATCAACGTCGACGTGGCGATAGTCGGGGCCGGCCTGGTTGGCGGGGCTTTGGCCGCGGCGCTGGCAGGCGCCGGGCTGGGAGTCGCGGTGATCGACCGCGCCGACCCTGCGGCGCTGACCGATGAGGCCGCCGATGGGCGCGCATCGGCAATCGCGCTCGGCTCGCAGCGCGTGCTGGCGGGGATCGGGGTGTGGGCGAAGCTTGCCGATCAGGCCGAACCGATTCTCGACATCCGCGTGACCGACGGCGACGCGCCGGTGTTCCTGCATTACGACCATCGCGCGGTGGCCGATGCATCGGACGAGGCGTCGCCCTTCGGCTGGATCGTCGAGAACACCCATACGCGCCGCGCCATCTGGTCCCGCCTGCGCGAACTGCCGAATCTGCACCTGCTGGCTCCCGCCGTGCTAGACACGCTAGAACGCGGCGGCGGCGGCGTCGTGGCGACGCTCAAGGACGGTCGCCGGATCCACGCGCGCCTGGCCGTATCGGCGGAGGGCCGCCAGTCGCGCCTGCGCGGGGAGGCCGGCATCGGCGTCACGGAATGGAGCTACGACCAGGTCGGCATCGTCTGCACCGTCCGGCACGAGCGGCCGCATCGCGGCATCGCGCACGAGCATTTCCTGCCCTCCGGCCCCTTCGCCTCGCTGCCGATGACCGGCAACCGCTCGTCGATCGTGTGGACCGAGCGCGCCGACCTGGCGCCGGCGGCCCTCGGGCTCGACGACGGCGCCTTCTCGGCCGAGCTGCAGCGTCGCTTCGGGCATTGGCTGGGCGAGGTGCGCGTCGATGGCGGCCGGTGGTCCTACAAGCTTGGCCTGATGCATGCCGAACGCTATATCGACCGGCGCCTGGCGCTGGTCGGCGACAGCGCGCACCTGATCCACCCGTTCGCCGGCCTGGGCCTGAACCTGGGCCTGCGCGTCGTGGCCGCGCTGGCCGAGACGATCGTCGACGCGCATCGCCTGGGCCTGGACATCGGGCTGAGCGACGTTCTCGAGCGCTACCAGCGCTGGCGGCGGGTCGACAACCTGACCCTGATCGGCGTGACCGACGGGCTCAACCGCCTGTTCTCGAACAGCCTGCCGCCGGTCGCACTGGCCCGCCAGATCGGGCTCGCCGCCGTCAACGCCATGCCCGGCCTCAAACGCCTGTTCATGCGCCACGCCATGGGCCTGGTGGGCGAGTTGCCCAGGCTGGTGGCGGGGCAACCGCTTTGATCCAACCAACGGGATGAGATGATGATCGAAATCGACCTCTACAGCGACACCCAGACCCGCCCCACCAAGGCGATGCGCAAGGCCATGGCCGACGCCGAGGTGGGCGACGAGCAGCAGGGCGGCGATCCCACCGTCAACAGGCTGCGCGAGCGCGTGGCCGAGCTCTTGGGCAAAGAGGACGCGGTGTTCCTGCCCTCCGGCACGATGTGCAACCAGATCGCGCTATTGGTGCATGTGCGGCCGGGCGAGGAGGTGATCTGCGACCAGACCGCCCACATCATCACCTCGGAGGGCGGCGGCGGCGCGGCGCTGGCCGGCGCCATGTTCCGCACCTTGCAGGGAAGCCGGGGCATGTACACGGCCGAGCAGGTCGAGGCCGCGATCCGGCCGGACAACCGCTACTGCCCCAGGCAGGTGCTGCTCGAGGTCGAGCAGACCTCGAACCAGGGCGGGGGGGCGGTCTGGCCGACCAAGCGCATCGCCGAGGTCGCCGCCGTCGCGCGCAGGCACGGGCTCAAGACCCACATGGACGGGGCGCGTCTCATGAACGCCGTGGTCGCCTCGGGCGTGCCGGTGAAGGAGCATGTGCGCGACATGGACACGGTGTGGCTCGACCTCACCAAGGGGCTGGGCTGCCCGGTGGGCGCGGTACTGGCGGGGCCGAAGGACGTGATCAAGGAGGCATGGCGCTGGAAGCAGCGGCTCGGCGGGTCGATGCGCCAGGCCGGCATCATCGCGGCGGCGGGCATCCACGCGCTCGACCACCACATCGAGCGGCTGGCCGAGGACCATGCCAACGCGCGGGCGCTGGCCAAGGGCCTGGCCGAGATCCCGGGCATCGCGGTCGAGCCGGTGGAGACCAACATCGTCTTCTTCGACATCGGCGCCACGGGCTGGAAAGGCCACGACTTCAACGCCGCGCTGATGAAGCACGGCGTGCGCGTCAGCGTCGGCAACGAACGCCGCATCCGCGCGCTGACCCATCTCGACATCCCCGCCGCCGCCATCCCCAAGGCGCTCGACGTGATCCGCCGGGTGGCGATACGGGCGAATTGACGTTCGGCGAGACAAAAGACCCGCCAGGTTTCCCTGGCGGGCCTCTCGTTCTCCAGAAGTGGCTTGAGGGCCGGACTTAGAAATCCATGCCACCCATGCCGCCGCCGCCCGGCATCGGGGCCGCGGGCTTCTTCTCCGGCTTCTCGGCGACCATCGCTTCGGTGGTGACGAGCAGGCCCGCGACCGAGGCCGCGTTCTGCAGCGCCACGCGCACGACCTTGGTCGGGTCGATGATGCCGGCCTTAACCAGGTCGACATACTCGCCCTTCTGGGCGTCGAAGCCCCAGGCCGAGTCCTTCGACTCCTTCAGCTTGCCCACGACGATCGAGCCGTCGACGCCGGCGTTCTCGGCGATCTGGCGCGCCGGCCACTGGATGGCGCGGCGGACGATGTCGACGCCCATGCGCTGGTCGTCGTTCTCCGGCTTGATCTTGTCCAGCGCCCTGATCGCGTAGACGAGGGCCGCGCCGCCGCCGGCGACGATGCCTTCCTCCACAGCGGCGCGGGTGGCGTGCATCGCGTCGTCGACCCGGTCCTTGCGCTCCTTCACCTCGACCTCGGTCGCCCCGCCCACGCGGATCACCGCAACGCCGCCCGCCAGCTTCGCCAGCCGCTCCTGCAGCTTCTCCTTGTCGTAGTCCGAGGTGGTCTCCTCGATCTGCTGGCGGATCTGGTTGCAGCGCGCCTCGATGTCCTTCTTCTTTCCGGCGCCGTCGACGATCGTGGTGTTCTCCTTCTCCACGATCACCTTCTTCGCGCGGCCGAGCATGTCGAGCGTGACGTTTTCGAGCTTGACGCCGAGATCCTCGCTGATGAACTGGCCGTTGGTGAGGATGGCGATGTCCTCGAGCATCGCCTTGCGGCGGTCGCCGAAGCCGGGCGCCTTCACCGCCGCGACCTTCAGGCCGCCGCGCAGCTTGTTGACCACCAGGGTCGCCAGCGCCTCGCCCTCGACGTCCTCGGCGATGACCAGCAGCGGCTTGCCCGACTGCACCACCGTCTCGAGCACCGGCAGCAGCGGCTGCAGGCTGGAGAGTTTCTTCTCGAAGATCAGGATATACGGGCTTTCCAGCTCGCAGGTCATCTTGTCGGCGTTGGTGATGAAGTAGGGCGACAGATAGCCGCGGTCGAACTGCATGCCCTCGACGATGTCGAGCTCGGTCTCCAGGCTCTTCGCCTCCTCGACCGTGATCACGCCCTCGTTGCCGACCTTCTCCATCGCCTTGGCGATCATGTCGCCGATGTCGCGCGCGCCGTTGGCCGAGATCGTGCCGACCTGGGCGATCTCCTCGCCGGTGGAGACCTTCTTCGAGCGCTTCTTCAGGTCGTCCACGACCGCGTCCACCGCGAGGTCGATGCCGCGCTTCAGGTCCATCGGATTCATGCCCGCGGCCACTGCTTTGGCCCCCTCGCGCACGATCGCCTGGGCCAGCACCGTCGCGGTGGTGGTGCCGTCGCCGGCGACGTCCGAGGTCTTGCTCGCCACCTCGCGAACCATCTGCGCGCCCATGTTCTCGAACTTGTCGGAGAGTTCGATCTCCTTGGCCACGGTCACGCCGTCCTTGGTGATGCGCGGGGCGCCGAAGGACTTGTCCAGCACCACGTTGCGGCCCTTGGGGCCGAGGGTGACGCGCACCGCGTCGGCCAGAATGTCGACGCCGCGCAGCATGCGCGTGCGCGCGTCGGTCGAGAATTTCACGTCTTTGGCTGCCATGGATCATGCTCCTCCACTAGGCAATTGCTTGAGGTGTTTGCTAGCTTGGGCGGCGGGTCCGGCGGCTACTTCTTCTTGCCGCCTTCGATCACGCCCATGATGTCCGACTCCTTCATGATGAGGAGTTCCTCGCCTTCGAGCTTCACCTCGGTGCCCGACCACTTGCCGAACAGGATGCGCTCGCCGGGTTTCACGCCCATGGGCTGCAGCTTGCCGTCCTCGCCGCGCGCGCCGGGGCCGACCGAGATCACCTCGCCCTCCATCGGCTTCTCCTTGGCGGTATCGGGAATGATGATGCCGCCGGCGGTCTTCTGTTCGGATTCGACGCGACGGACCACCACGCGGTCGTGCAGCGGCTTGAATTTCATGACGATGTCTCCCCCGGAGCTCTGGTTGAAGGCGGCCGGGTGCGCCCTTGGCACTCTCACCCGCCGAGTGCCAAAGCGTGTAGGCCCGCATTCCATGCGAGTCAAGAAGCTGGCAGCGGTCGTGCCGGGTGGCTGCTAACGCATTGAAGCCAATAACGTTTTTTTATTGCTGGCAGCTTAGAGTTGGACCAGCATTTGGCGTGCATGCTTCGCGCGCAGACAGGAGACCCGACCGCAGCAAGGGAGGTAAGGCGCAACATGGGGTCGCTTGAATTGCAGTTGCAGGGCTACCGCCTCACCACAGCGGAGATCATCTACCGCATGCCCGACCACCCGGGCGTGCTGCAGAGCTTCATCTGGCAGAACCTGGACCTGGCGCCGCGCTTCCCGGTGCTGCACCGGTTCCTTGCTTTCTGGGAAAAGAACATCGAAGGCAAGCTGCACAAGATCATCGTCGCCAACACGCGGCTGATCACGCCCGGCGAGTTGCGCGCCGGCACGCTGCTGACCTTGCAATAGAACCCGGGCGGAGCCGCTCGCCGCCGGTCGCGGAAGCCCCCGCCACTGAGCCCGCTGCGGCCCACGCGGGCGCGAACGCCAGAAGGAAGCCCGCCAGGAAGACCGGAATCCGCCTGCCCCGCATCGGACTGCCTCCCCCGGCAGGATGGGCTTTCGCCTCTTGCTTCCAGTGCAGGGCGATCAGCCTAGCCGATCGGGCGGGCAGCGGCGACTCAGCCCCGGCCGAGCGCCGCGAGCATCTCCTCGACCGTATAGAACTTGCGGCGCGGGGCGCCCGGCCGGGCGCGCGCCACCTCGGCGGCATCGAGCCTCAGCCAGTCGTCGTAGGTCGTAAGCGGCACGCCCTTCGCCCGGAGCGCCCGCTCCAGCGCGGCGCGGCCGGGCTTGGCGCCGGGCGCGAGCGTCTCGACGATGGTCTTGGCCACGGTCTGGCCGTCGATCTTGTT
>CAYMTM010000151.1:2706-11083 GCA_964393375.1 uncultured Rhodospirillaceae bacterium | reverse complement strand
GCGCGCCGAGACCGTGCGGGTGGCGAAGGACGTGACGTTGTCCAGCGGCACCCGGACGGTGCAGCTCGATACGGTTGCGATCTTCGCCATCACACCGCCTATTCGGCGGCCTTGGCGGCCGCCGGGTTCTTCACCCAGCGCAGGATATGCGTACCGACCGCGACCAGCTCACCGTGCTGGTTGCGGACCTCGACGTTCGACTTCGACTGGCGCTTGACGGGATCGACCTCCTGGATCGTGTAGGTCAGCTTGACCGTGTCGTTGATGAACACGGGGCCCAGGAAGCGGATCCTGTCGTAGCCCAGGGACACGGGCGTCTCGTCGATCGGGCCGGTGCGCGCCAGGCTCTTGTCGATCATCAGGGTCGAGCAGGTCGACATGAAGCCGATCATCAGCGCGCCGTGGGCGATGCGGCGGCCGTATTTCGAGGCGCGCATGTACTCGTCGTTGACGTGGTTTCCCGACAGATCGCCGGTAATGCCGGCGAACAGGTAAATGTCGCTCTCGCCGACCGTCTTCTGGAAATTGACGGTATCGCCGACGCTGACGTGGAAACCGGTCATCGTTCACTCCTTTCGGTCAGGAAAGCACGGCCGGCGCATGGGCCGCGCCGCTGCGCAGCAATTCTTCGATCGCCGTGGGGGCGAAGCCGAGCTCGGACAGGACCTCGCGCGTGTGCTGGCCGGGGACGGCGGCGAACTCGGCCGAAGCGCTGGCCTTGCCGTCATAGCGCACGGGATGGCCGACGACCACGGCATTGGCCCCGCCAACGGGAATCTCGCGCAACAGCGCGTCGTGCACGACCTGCGGGTTGCGTCGCAGCGCGTCGTAGTCATCGACGCGCGCATACCAGATGCCTTCGCGGTCGAAGCCCGGGACGATCTCCTCGAATCGCCTGCTCGCCAGCACCCTCGCCACCACCGTCGCAAACCGGTCGCGCTCCTCATAGGTGTTGATGCCGGCAAGCGCCGCGATGTCCCGGCTGTCCAGCGCCCGGGCGAGCTTTTCGGGCTCGTTCATCGAAAGGGCGACGTACCGGTCGCAGGCCATGCGGTAGACGCCGTAGGGGGACGAGTGAAACCATGTCCCGAGATGCGGGTCGCGATCGAACACGGCGGGGCCGCGGCCGGCCGCGAAATAGGTCGTCAGCGCCTCGCCCTGCAGGTCGATGCCGGCGGCAAGCAGGCTGGTCTCTACCCTGGTACCACCGCCGCCTGCCAGCAGCCTGGCGTAGGCCCCCGCGATGCCGAGGGCCAGGAGCGCCCCGCCGTGCTGGTCGGCCACGGCGCAGCCCACCGGAGTCGGGGCGCGTGACGGTACGCCCGTGGCGTGCACCAGGCCGCTCATCGACTGGATCAACAGGTCCTGACCGGGCTTGTCCCGGTACGGACCGTCCGCGCCGAATCCCGAAGCCGATGCGTAGATGATGTCGGGCTTCAGCGCCTTGACGGCCTCGTAGCTGTAGCCCAAGCGGTCGAGCACGCCGGGGCGGAAATTCTCGACCACCACATGGCTGCGCCGGATCAACGCATGGATCACGCGCTGGCTGTCCGGGTGTTTCAGGTCCAGCGCCAGACTGCGCGAGCCACGATTGGCGCAGATATAGAAGGCGCTGATCCCGTCGATCTTCACCCGGTCGGCGCCCGCCCAGTGGCGCTCGAAGGCGCCCGTGCCGGGCTCAATCTTTACGATGTCGGCGCCCATATCGGCCAGATACTGCGTACAGGCGGGACCCTGCAGATAGTGGCAGAAGCTCACAACGCGCATTCCCGCCAATACGCCGTCACGGCGGCGCTGCTGCGGCTCGGTCATTGCAGGACGTTTCCGGTCGCCTTGTCGAACAGATGGACGTTGTCGGGCAGGACCCCGAGCGACAGCGCCGTCTCGTCGGCGAGGCCGAGGGAGGGATCGACTCCGGCCACGCGGATCGGCGTATCGCCCACGCGCGCGTCGAGAAGCTGCTGGTCGCCGAGCTGCTCGGAGGTGGAGAGCGTCGCCCGGAACTGCAGCATCCCGTTGCCGCCGCCGCCGAGGACCAGGTGCTGCGGCCGCACGCCGGCGACGACCTCGGCGCTACCGTGGCGGCGCAGCCGCGCCGCCTTCTCGCCGGTGAAGCGTAGCGACAGGCCGGGTGCGCTGATGGTGGCGTCGGTCTCGGTCATTGCGACGGTGACGTCGATGAAGTTCATCGCGGGCGAGCCGATGAAGCCGGCGACGAACCGGTTGGTGGGGCTTCGGTAAAGCTCAAGCGGCGTGCCGACCTGCTGAACCAGACCGTCCTTCATCACCACAATGCGGTCGCCCAACGTCATGGCTTCGACCTGATCGTGCGTGACGTAGATCGAGGTGGTGGGCACGCGCTTGCGCAGTTCTTTCAGCTCCAGGCGCATCTGGCTGCGGAGCTGGGCGTCGAGGTTGGACAGCGGTTCGTCGAACAGGAAGACCTTGGGGTTGCGCACCAGGCAGCGGCCCAGCGCCACGCGCTGCTGCTGGCCGCCCGAGAGCTGGCGCGGCCGGCGGTCGAGCAGGGGTTCGATTCCCAGCATCTTCACGGCATAGGCGATCTGCCTGTCGATCTCCGACTCGGGCACCTTGCGGTTGCGCAGGCCGAAGGCAAGATTGTCGCGCACGCTCATGTGCTGATAGAGCGCATAGTTCTGGAACACCATCGCGATGTCGCGATCCTTGGGCGGCAGTTGGTTGACAACCCGTCCGCCGATCGCGATGACGCCTGATGTTATCTCCTCAAGCCCCGCGATCATGCGCAAGGTGGTGGACTTGCCGCAACCCGACGGTCCGACCAGCACGACGAACTCCTGGTCCTTGATAGTCAGGTTGACGTCGCGCACGGCCACCACGCTGCCGTAGGACTTGCCGACTCCTTTGAGGATCACTTCACCCATGGTTCACACGCGCAGGCCCCTGATCACGTATTTCTGGCCGAAGATGGTGACGATCAGGGCCGGCACCAGCGCCATGATCGCGGTCGCGCTCATCAGGTGCCATTCCATGCCGAGTTCGTGGACGAACTGCGCCATCACGACCGTCAAGATCGGCGTGTGGTGCGAGGTGAGCAGCAGCGCGAACAGGAACTCGTTCCAGGTGTAGAGCCAGCACAGGATCGCCAGCGCCGTCATGCCCGGCATGGCAGCTGGCAGCGCCACGCGAAAGAAGGCGCCCCAGCGCGAGCAGCCATCGATCAAGGCCGCGTACTCCATCGACGGATCGATGCCGTCGAAGAATCCCTTCATGATCCAGGAGAAGAAGCAGATATGCACGGCCACGTGCGGCAGCAGCAGGCCCCAGTAGGTGTCGAAAATGCCCCATTGCCGGGTGACGAAGAACAGCGGCAGCACCCACGAGATGTACGGCACGCAGCGCAGCACATAGATGATCGAGAACCATGCGTTCGGGATCGGGCCACGGAAGCGCGACAGCATGTAGCCGCTCGTCACGGTGACGCCGAGCGACAGCACGGTCGCGAGGGTCGAAATCGCAAAGCTGTTGGCGAAGGCCGCCATCATGTTCGGCTGGGCCAAGGCCTCGGCGAAATTGTGGAACGTGAACTCGGTTCCGCGGTGCACGAAATAGACGCCCGAGGCCGGGCGCAGCGAGGTCAGCAGCAGCCACAGCACGGGGAAGGCGAACAGAAACGCCACGCCGATCACCGCCAGCGCCAGCAGGGCCCGCGCGCCGCCGGGCGCGAGCGCGGCGAAGAAGCCTCTGCGCGCGGCGGGTACCAGGAGTTCGGCGGGCGCGGCCGTCATTTCGACACTTCGACCCAGCGGTTGAGCACGCGGAAAATGACCATCGCCAGCACCACGATGATAGCCGCGCCGATCATCGCGGCGGCCGATCCGCGCGCGAAATTCATGGCCTGAAACGCCTCGATATAGGCGTAGATCGAAAACAGCTCGGTCGAGCGCGCCGGGCCGCCGGCCGAGATCGTCCACACGATATCGAAGGTTCGGAACGCGTCGATCGCGCGAATGACGATGCACACCACCATGACCGGTCGCAGCATGGGCAGGGTCAGATAGCGGAACATCCGCCAGGGCGAAGTGCCGTCGATCGCGGCGGCCTCGAACGGCTCCCTGGGCAGGCTCTGCAGGCCCGCCAGCAGCAGCAACGCGAACCACGGCGTCCACAGCCAGATATCGGCGATGAGGATCACCGCGAACGCGGTCCAGCGCTGGGCCAGCCACGCTTGGCCGGGCAGGCCGACGGCCTGCAGCACCACGTTTACGATGCCGAACTGGTCATTGAACATCCAGCGGATCATGATCGCGGCCACGACCGGCGCCACCATCAGCGGCAGCAGCAGGATCGTCTGCAGCACGGCACGGCCGGCGAATTGGCGGTTGAGCAGCATCGCCAGGGCAAGGCCCAGCGCCAACGACATGGCGACGCTGATACCCATGAAAGCGAGGGTATTCGGCAGCACGACCCCGACGAACCCGCCGTCGGCGAGGACGTAGAGATAGTGCTTGAGGCCCACCCAGGTCATCTTCGGGTCGTGCAGCGACCAGTCGCGGAAGCTGGCATTGGCGCCGGTCAGGATCGGCACGATCTGGAAGAAGATGAGCGCGGCCACCGCCGGCGCGATCAGCAGCAGCATGAACCGCTGGCGTTCGCCGAAGATCGGCGGCCTGGGTGGAGCGACCAGATCGGCGACGGGAATTGTCACGTCGTTATCCTGGGGGAGTCCTTGAAGACGCGCCCGCGCGAACCGCAGGTTCGCGGCCCGCGCGGGCGTTGCGCCGGTCAGACGGTCAGTTCATCGCCGCCTTGGTGAGCGAGGGCGCGCCTTCCTCCAGCGTCTTCAGGATGTCCTCGCGCTTGCCGGACAGAGCCTTGATGACGACGTCCGAGTAGGCCTTATGCACCGCTGGCCACTGGGCGAAGTAATAGGCCGAGTGCGTCACCGGCTTCTGCTCGAACACCGCATGCTTGAGCTGTTTGAACACCGGATCCTGCGCTTCGATCTTGGCCCACACCTTCAGGTTCGGCGGTGGACCGCCGGTCTTCTTCCACTGCTCGATCTGACCCTCTTCGTCCGCCAGCATCGCGCCCAACATCTCCTTGGTCACCTTCTTGTTGGCCGCGGGAGACCCCTTGGGAATGCCCCAGCCCCAAATCTCGTTCCACGCGGTGTGCGCCTTGGCGCGCGGTCCCATCGGGAACGGCGCCATGCCGATCTTGCCGACGATCTTGGACTTGTTGGGGTCGGAGAATTCGCCGTAGTGGGTCGAGTCGACCAGCGTGAACGCCGCGTCGCCGGCCATGAACAGCGCATTGGCCTCGTTGCGGCCATAGGCGGTCATGCCCGGCGGGCTGATCTTGTGGGTGTTGATCGCGTCCCACCAGAACTCGACGATTTCGCGATGGCATGGCTCGGTGATCGCCGGCTTGAAGCCTGCGGCCTGCAGCTTGGCATTGTCGCGCTCGAACAACGGATGGAAGATGTCGCACTGATTGGCCCACATCGTCCACCACTGGGCAAACCAGGTGTTGTTCATCGACATGCCGCCGACATAACCCCACTTGACTTTGCCTTCCTTCTGCAGCCGCTGGCTGACCGAAACCAGCTCGGCAAAAGTCTTCGGCACCTCGTTCGGCTTCACCAGGTCGGTGCGATAGAAGAACGTGCCGACCGTATGGACCATCGGCACGACGGTCAACTTCTTTTGGGCGTTCCAGAAGGCATCGAGGGGCCACTTGTCGACGTTCTCGATTCCCTTGACGTCGTCGGTCGGCTCCAGCCACTTCTCCCAGAGCTGACCCCAGTCGTCGTTGTGCCAGATCAGGTCGAACTGGTCGTTGCCCGTGGTCAGGGTCGCCGTGACCTTCTCCATGAACACGTTGTAGGCCATGGGCACGCGCGTGAATTTCACATTGTTGGCCTTGGCCCATTTCTCCATCATGTCGAGCGACGCATCCTGGATCGGATGCTTCATGTAGCCGACTTTCAGCTCGACCTGCGCCTGGGCGGCCACGGGCAACGCCGCGGCAAGTCCGAGCGCCGCGAGCACCGACAGCAGATGCCGCCGGGCGGTGCTAGTTGGCGATTCCATCGATCACTCCCTAAACGGTGTCGTTGCGACTCCCGCTACCCTGCGTCCGCCCGATGCAGTCGCGAGGGAACAGGCATGCCGGGGGTGTTGTTGTGTCGCGCGCCTCGATGCTGTAACCGATTACATCCAGGCACCCCGCCGCGATCATGAGAACCTAGCGCCATTCGCGGACGTTGACAACGGAGCCCCGGCGCAGCAGGGTTCAGACGTGGCAGGAAGCGCCGCCAATCTGCGACAAGAACAATATTTGGGGGAGTGGCATGCGTACGTTGCGACGGCCGGCGGGCGAGGCGCGCGGCAATGCGCGTCTGGTCGATGTGGCGCGGCGCGCAGGTGTTTCAACCGCCAGTGTATCACGGGCGCTCAATTCCCCGCAAAAGGTTAGCCCCGATCTACGCGCGCGCATCCAGGATGCGCTGAACAAGCTGCGCTACGTACCGAACGGCGCTGCAAGGGCCTTGGCGTCGCGCCGCTCCTACACGATCGGCGCGGTGGTTCCGACTTTGAGCAACAGCATCTTCGGCACCGGGGTGGCCGCGTTGCAGCAGCGGCTGGAGGAGCACGGCTACACGCTGCTGGTAGCGAATTCGCGCTACGACGTCGGGGTCGAGACGCAGCAGATCCGCGCGCTGGTGGAGCGCGGCGTGGACGGGCTGGTGCTGGTCGGCCAGAAGCACCGCGCCGCGACCTACGAACTGGTGCGCAAGTTCCGCGTGCCCTATGTTAACACCTATATGGCCAGCAAGGGCAGCCAGCATCCCTGCGTCGGCTTCGACCAGCGCGCGGCGGCGGCGCGGCTGGCCGACTACCTGATCGAACTCGGCCATCGGCGAATCGGGCTGATCACCTATCCCTACACCAACAACGATCGCATCAGCGCACGCATTCGCGGCGTGCGCGATGCGGTTGCGCGTCACGGGATGGTGTTGCCGCACGACATGGTGGTGGAGGCGCCCTATACGCTGCCGGACGGGCGCGCCGCCCTGCGGCGGCTGCTGGCGATCGACCCGGCCATCACCGCCGTCATGTGCACGACGGACCTGCATGCCACCGGGGTGCTGATCGAAGCGCACGCGCTGGGCATGGCCGTGCCCAGCCGTTTGTCGGTCACCGGCTTCGACGACCTCGATGCCTCGCTGCACCAGGATCCGCCGCTGACCACCGTACACATCCCGGCGCAGGAGTTGGGCATCCGCGCGGCCGACCATCTGGTCGCCCGCCTGCGCGGCCAGGCCGTGCCGCGCGTCACACTGATGGAAGCGAAGCTGGTGATCCGCGGCTCGACCGGTCCGGCGCCGTACTGAAACTCAGGCGCGCCAACGCCTGATCGCGCCTTCCTTCTCCAGCGCGTCCTGCTCCGTTTCGCCGATGCCGAGCTCGGCCAGGACCTCAGCGGTCTGCGCGCCCAGAGGCTGGGGCGGCAAGGCCACCTCGGCCGCCTGCCCGTCGTATTGCAGTGGATGATTGACGAAAGTCAGCTCCGCGCCCGTCGCGCCCTTGACCTTCATCAGCGCCCTATTGTGCCTGACCTGCGGATCGGCGGCGATTTCGTCATAGCCACGCACCGGCCCGTGCCAGATTTTCATCGGCTCCATGATCGCGATCCACTCCGCATTGGTTTTGGTGCGGGTGCACGAAGCGACCAGCTCGGCCAACTCGTCGCGTCGGGGTCCGAACGCCTCCTTGTCCGTGATCGCGGCGATGCGTGGATCGCCCAGCGCCGCTGCGAGCACTTCCAGGCTTCCCAGGGAGATCGCCAGGTGCCCGTCCTTGGTCGGGTAGATGCCGTAGGGCGCGGGATAGTACCAGCCCGCCACGTACTTGGGCGGCACTTCGCTGGTCGACCGGCCACCATTGAACCAGGCGGTCAGCGATTCCGCCTGCAGGTCCATCGAAGCCTGCATCAGGTTGGCGTCGACGCGGCAGCCCTGGCCGGTGCGCGCACGACGCAGCAGAGCCGCCAGGATGCCCAGCGCGAACAGCGCCGCACCGTGGTGGTCGGCAGCCGACACGCCCACCGTGCGCGGTCCGCGCTCGGCGTCGCCGGTGATCTTCGCCAGGCCGAACATTGCCTGGATCATCAGGTCCTGGCCGGGGCGATCGACATAGGGGCCGCTGGGTCCGAAACCCGAGGCGGAGGCGAAGATCAGGCCGGGCTTCAGCGCCTTCAGCCGCTCGTAGCCCAGCCCCAGCCGCTCCATCACGCCGGGACGAAAGTTCTCCGCCACGACGTCGGCGGTCCGGCACAGCTTCAACGCGATATCCTTGGCCCTGGGACTCTTCAGGTCCAGGGCCACGCAGCG
>CAYMTM010000151.1:0-2696 GCA_964393375.1 uncultured Rhodospirillaceae bacterium | reverse complement strand
CTTGTTGCGGTTGCCGACCAGCAGCAGCATCGACTGGCCGTCGGCCCATTTGTCGGCGCCGCTCCAGTGCCGTTGCCAGGCGCCCTCGACCGCCTCGACCGCGATCACGTCGGCCCCCAGGTCGCCCAGTATCTGGATGCCCACCGGCCCCAGCAGGAAATGGTTGAAGCTGACGACACGGATGCCTTTCAGCAGGTCGAGCATGGCGTTTCCTTGGTCGATGGGATGGTTCGTCAAGCGGCGCGAAGCAGGGCGGTTTCGAAGGCGTCGGCGATCGCTTCCTTGGACTTGCCGGGACGGCGGGCGTCGCCGATCACGTGGACACGCTGGCCGGGGCGGACGGGCGGAACGGCACCGCGGGCGATACGGGCGCGATAGTAGAACCAGTTGCGCAAGCCCGGTTGAGCGAACAGCGCGCGCAGGCCCGGCAGCCGCACCGCGCCGGTCAGGAGCGCCAACCGCACCGCCGGTCCCAGACCCGGGCGATAGGCGGCGCCGGTCGCGTAGACAACGCGATCGAAGCGGGTCAGCGCGCCGGGCTCCCCCAGCGGATTCGCGCCGAAGCGGAATTCGACTCCCGCGGCGCGGCATGACTCGACCATCGAGTCGACATAGGTCAACAGCGCCGACTCGCGCGCCTCCACGCCCTGGAACAGCGGCGCCTTGCCGGCAAGACGAAATGCGCCGCCGGGCATGTGCGCGCGCTCGAACACCGTCACGCGGTTTCCGGCGGCGACCGCAAGCGCATAGGTCAGGCCGGCCGGCCCGGCGCCGATCACCGCGATCGCTTCGTCCTTCGGCGGGCTCGGTTCCGCAAAATCGCGCTCGCGACCTGCGGCGGCGTTTACCACACAGCCGATCCTGGCGCCGGTGCGCATCTCATCGACGCACGTGTTGCAGGCGAGACAGCGCCGCACCGGCTTGCCGGCCGCGACCTTGCTCACCCATTGCGGATCGGCGACCAGCGAGCGCCCCAGGGCGATGAAATCGGCCTTGCCGTCCGACAATGCGGCAGCGGCAACCGCCGGATCGCCCAGCCGTCCGACGGCGATCACCGGCACCTTCACCCGCGCGCGCACGGCGGCGGCGTAGCGCAGGAACGGCGCCTCCTCCATCCACATCGGCGGAATCATCACCGCGCCAGACGGCAGCGAGCGATAGTGGCCGCCGGAAACGTGGATCGCGTCGGCGCCGCGCTCGGCCGCCCAGACCGCCACCTGCAGCGCTTCCGGTTCGGTCATGCCGCCCGGGAAGAAGTCGTCGCCGTTCAGCCGGAAGATCACCGGAAAGTCCGGCATCGCCCGCTTGATGGCTGACAAGATGTCGAGACCGAAGCGGGCGCGGTTCTCCAGGCTGCCGCCGTACTCGTCGTCGCGGCGATTCTCGTAGGGCGACAGGAATTGCGAGATGAGGTAGCCGTGCGCGGCGTGCAGTTCGACCATGTCGAAGCCGGCCATGCGCGCGCGTCGGGCGGCCGCGGCGAAGGCGGCGGTCGTCTCGGCGATTCTGTCGCGCGTCATCGCTTCGGGCACGACAGTGGCGAAGGTCACTTCCTGCACGGGATGCGGGATCGCGGACGGCGCGATCGGCGTTTCGCCGCAGATGTCCCGGCGCGTGTGGCCGCCGCCATGGCCGAGCTGGATGGCGGCGCGCGCGCCTGGCGCGTGGATCGCGTCGACCAGACGCTTGAGCCCCGGCAGGAAGCGGTCGTCGTAGATGCCGAGCTCGCGCAGGCGGTGGCGCCCGGCGCGCTCGGGCGACGCCATCTCGACCGTGACGAGGCCCACGCCGCCCTGTGCACGGGCGACGTAGTAGGCGATCGAGTCCTCGGTGACGAAGCCTTCCTCGTCGGCGCCGCGCGTCGTCATCGAGGGCATGACGATGCGGTTGCGGACCGCGACGCCGCCGATGCTGCCCGGCGCCAGCAGCGGGTTTCCCATCTCGGCGCGGCTGCAGGCTCGGTCCGGCGCTTACTCCGCGGCTTGCGGCAGGGCGCCGTCCTGCCCCAGCCCGGCATGGCGCAACGCCTCGCCCAGCCGGTCGAGCTCGGCCTTGCCCAGCTTCATCAGGGGCGGGCGCACCACGGCGCGGTCCAGCCGGCCCAGCATCACCAGGCATTCCTTCATGCGGTTATGCATGTCGAGGAAGGGTGGAGCGTAGAAGGCCTGCTGCAACGGGTAGATGCGGTCGTTGATCGCCTGGGCACGGCGCAGATCCTTGGCCTGCACGGCCTGGAACAGCGCCACCTGCAGATCGGCAATCACGCTGCCCGCGCCCGACAGAAGCCCGTTGGCGCCCATGGTCAGCGACGCCATCAGCCAAGCGCTGTGCGTGGTCAGCACGTTCACCGGGCGCTTAAGCGACTGCAGCGTGCGGATGTGCCGCTCGTGCAGCATCGGGTCCGCGCACCAGTCCTTGATCGCGCGGATGGACGGGATGGTGTCGATCAGTCTCATCAGCGTGTCGAACGGATAGCCGAGGCCGATCGAAGCGGGATACTGGAACAGGATGATCGGCAGGTCCGTGGCGTCGGCCACGCGCTTGAAGTGCTCGATCGCCATCTCGGGGCGGAGCTGCCCGCCCATGCTCATGCTGTTGGGCGGGAAGACCAGCAGGGCCGAGGCGCCTTCTTGCTCGGCCATGCGGGCGATGCGCGCGGCCTCGAGGCTGCCGTCGGCGTAGACGCCGTTGATCAA
>CAYMTM010000150.1:0-11292 GCA_964393375.1 uncultured Rhodospirillaceae bacterium | reverse complement strand
GTAGCTCAGTTGGGAGAGCGCTACAATGGCATTGTAGAGGTCAGGGGTTCGATTCCCCTCAGCTCCACCAGGTTTCAAGACGGCCCGGAAGCGATCCTTCCGGGCCGTTGGCGTTAAGGAAGGAACCATGACACCGGGGCGACTGGCGCTGATCCTCGGCGCGCTGACGGCCTTCACTCCGCTGTCGGTCGATATGTACCTGCCGGGTCTGCCCGCCCTGGCGCGCCAATTCCAGGCCTCGCCCGGCGCTGTCCAGCTGACGCTCTCCTCGTTCTTCGCCGGAATCGCGCTGGGCCAACTCTTCTATGGCCCGATCTGCGACCGCTATGGGCGCAAGCCGCCGCTCTATGTCGGCGGCGTGCTGTTCGTGCTGGCCTCGGCGGGCTGCGCGCTCGCGACCGACGTGAACAGCCTTGTCGCGATGCGCTTCATTCAGGCGATCGGCTGCTGCGCCGGCATGGTGATGCCGCGCGCGATGGTGCGCGATCTGTTTGAGCCACAGCAGGCCGCGCGCATGTTCTCGATGCTGATGCTCGTGATGGGCGTCGCGCCGATTCTGGCGCCGCTGATCGGCGGCTATGTGCTGCTGTGGTTCGGCTGGCCCGCGATCTTCTGGGGGCTTGCCGCCTATGCGACCGTGGTTCTGGTGGCGGCGCATTTCCTGCCCGAGACGCATCGTCCGGCCGAGCCCGCGATGCTCGGCGTCGCCGGCGCGCTCAGGGGCTATGCCGCGGTTCTCGCCGACCGCCGGTTCCTGGGCTACGCGTTGGCCGGCGCGTTGCCGATCGCCGGCATGTTCGCCTATATCGCCGGATCGCCTTTCGTGTTCATCGAGCTCTTCGGCGTGCCGGCGCAGCATTTCGGTTGGTTCTTCGGCGCCAACGCGGCCGGCTTCATCGCCGCCTCGCAGGTCAATGCGCTGCTGCTGCGCCGCTACCCGGCCGGCAGCATCCTGGCCGCCGCCGGTTGGGCCTGCGCCGCGGCGGGACTGTTGCTGCTGACGATGGCGGCGACCGGCTGGGGCGGCCTTGCGGGAATTGTCGTGGCGCTGTTCCTGTGCCTGGCCCCGATGGGGATGGTCTTGCCCAACGCGGCGGCCTGCGCGTTGGCGGGACACGGCGCGCGCGCCGGAACCGCCGCGGCGGTGCTCGGCATTCTGCAGTTCGGCGGCGGCGGCCTGACCAGCGCGGCGATCGGTGCCATCGCAGCCGACAGCGCGCTGCCGATGGGGGCCATCGTTGCCGCCTGCGTGGTAGGCGCGGCCATGGCGCGCCAAGGCCTGGTCGGCCGGGAATAGGCTGCGCTTGCGCCCTTTCCGCCATGCCGCGCCGGCAGGCGACCAAGTCGCGGTCGCAGGCGCGGCAGCGGCGCTCGAAAGCCTTTTAAGAAACGCCGGACAAACCTTCGCGCTGCGCGGAATTGCGGGGTATTTGCGCCGATGCTCGGCGGGAATAGCCCCGCCACACGGTCGTTTATGGGTGGTGAAGGGGCCGGTCGCAGGCGCTGATGGGGCCTGTCTTATCCAATTGTTTACGCGACGCTTCTATTTGTTAATCAAGCTCGAACTGGTATGTTCGCGGCCGCTCGCCCGGACGCTGGCGACGGCCGGCTGATCTAAGGATGCCATGGCGCACGCGACGAGTTCGCCGAAAGCCAAGCGAGCCGAGACGACCGCGACCTTCGACGCGCTGTCGAACGACGGGCGCACGCGCTTGCTCGAAGGTCAGAACGAGATCCTGCGCCTCGTGGCGACGGGCGCGGCGCTGCCGGTGGTGCTCGACCGCATTGCGCGGCTGTGCGAGGCGCTGTTGCCCGAGGCGCTATGCTCGATCCTGCTGGCCGACGAGCACCTTGTCCTGCGGCACGGTGCGGCGCCTTCGCTGGCGACCGGGTATTGCAGCACGATCGACGGGATACAGGCGGGGCCGGGAATCGGCAGCTGCGGCACGGCGGTGGCGGAGAAGCGCCTGGTCATCGTCGCCGACATCGAAACCCACCCCTACTGGAAGGACTTCAAGCAGCTGGCGATGGCGCATGGGTTGCGCGCCTGCTGGTCGACCTGCATCCAGGACAGCGGCAAGCATGTGCTGGGCAGCTTCGCGGTCTACTACCGCAAGCCGCGCGAACCCGACCCGTGCGAGCTCGACCTGATCGACAGCCTGCGCGACCTGACGGCAATCGCGATCGAGCGCGATCGGGCCGCGCAACGCCAGGCGGCGCTGATCGGCGACTTGAACCAGCAGCGCCTGCGCGCGGAGGCTGCCGTGGCGCGATTCCGCGAGAGCGAGCAGCGCTTCCGCGACCTTACCTCGGCTTCCTCGGACTGGTACTGGGAGCAGGACGAGAACCTGCGCTTCACCTTCGCCTCGGCCTCGAGCTGGCCGATCTCCGGGATCGACGCCCAGCGCCTCTATGGCCGGACGCGGCGCGAGGCCGGACTGCTCGGCGTCAGCGAGGAGGACCTGCGGCGCCACGAAGAGGACCTGGCCCAGCGCCGGCCGTTCCGCGACTTCCGCTACCAGCGCGTCGACCAGGACGGGCAGGTCCACTACATGTCGATCAACGGCGTTCCCGTGTTCGACGAGGTGACCGGCGCGTTCAAGGGCTACCGCGGCACCGGCCGCAACATCACCGCCGAGGTTCGCAACAGCGAGCTTCTGCGCGCGCTGATCGACGCGATTCCGGCGATGATCAACGTCAAGGACACGGATTCGCGCTATGTGCTGATGAACGCCTATCAGGCCCGGCTCTATGGCACGACGCCCGAAGCCGCGGTCGGCAAGACCGCCGCCGAGCTGCTGGGCGTCGGCTACGGTTCCTATACCGGCGCGATCGACCGGCGCGTGATCGAAAGCGGAGAGGCCACCGGCTACTTCGAGGAGACCTATGCCGGCGTCGATGGCATCGAACGCCATTGGCTGACCGCCAAGCTGCCGCTGAAGGACGTCCGCGGGGCAGTGCGTCACGTCATCTCGATCGCCATGGACATAACCGCGCAGAAGGAAACCGAGCAGCAGGTGCGCGCCAGCCAGCAGGCGCTCAGCGACGCGATCGTGCAGGTCGAGCGCGCAAGCCGCGCCAAGTCCGACTTCCTGACCAACATGAGCCACGAGCTGCGCACGCCGCTCAACGCCATCATCGGATTTTCCGAGGTGCTGGCGGGGGAGCTGATGGGACCGCTGGGTTCCGCGCGTTACAAGGGGTACGCCCAGGACATCTACCGCTCCGGGCGCTACCTGCACGACCTGATCAGCGACATGCTGGACATGGCGAAGATCGAGGCTGGCAAGCGCGACCTTGTTCCCGAAGAGATCGACGCCGTCGCAGAGATCGAGAACGCGGCCCGCATGCTGCATCCGCGCGCCAAGGCCGGCGACGTCGCGCTCGAATGCGATCTTGCCGCCGCGCCGCGCGCGTTCCGCGCCGACCGCCGCGCCTTCCGCCAGATCCTTCTCAACATCGTCGGCAACGCGGTCAAGTTCACGCCCGCCGGCGGCAGGGTGTCGATCAGCATGGAGCGCGCCGACGGCGATCTCGTGCTGAAAGTCGCCGACACCGGCATCGGCATCGCCGCCGAGCAGATCGGTCGGCTCGGCACGCCGTTCTTCCGCATCGAGGCCCCGCAGCACGCCACGACCGAGGGTACGGGCCTCGGCCTTGCGCTTACCAAGTCGCTCGTCAAGCTGCATGGCTGGCGCATCGCCTTCGAAAGCCGGGTGGGGCGCGGCACGGTCGTCACCATCGCCATGCCGGGGCAGGTGCGAAGCGAACCCGCGGCCGAGAATCCGCCTGCATCTGCGGCGTAAACGCCGGCCCGCGCGCGGGCGATCCGGCCGAGACCCGCATCCCCGCATCGCCCGGCCGATCGACCAATGGCGCAGCCTCGCCGCCGAAGCGCCCGTTTTCGGCAGGCGTCGGCATCCGGCGCAGGATGCGGGCGACGGCCGGCTTGGCTGCGGACATCGCGCTGCATCGGCGCGTCCGGCGGCGTATAGTGGGCGCAATGCGGCGGGTCTTGGACCGCGACCACGCCAATACTCGTTCCCATGCCAGATCCCGGAGTTATCCCGTGTCGCTCTTTGCCCCCGTTCCCGCGCCGGCCGATGCCGACAAGCGCCGCTCGGCACCCGTCGTCATCGCTTACGAGGTCGACAAGCTGCCGCCCGTGGACACCGCGTTCTACGAGAAAGTGCGCGCCAGCCTCACGAAGACGGGCGAGGTGGTCGTGCCGCCGCGGGACGGGCGGACCTTCGAGGTGCCGGCCGGCCACCTCTTCCGCATCGTCTCGGTCGAGGGCCCGCAGGTGGGCGATCTCAACTTGTGGAACGCCCGGGATTTGAAGGAGCGCTTCTTTTCCGGCAAGACGCGCCAGCTCCACGCCACGCACGTCACCACGGGCAACAAGCTGTGGAGCAACATGCCCTATCTGCGCCCGATGGCCACGATCACGCACGACACGCTGGGGTGGTACGGCGCCGACAGGGACGGCGGGCGCATCCACGACGTCATCGGCACACGCTGCGATCCCTACACCAACGGCATGCTCAAGGGCACCAGCTACGACTGCTACTGCCACTCAAACCTGACACGTGCCCTGATGAAGGGCCGCGGGCTCTCGGCCGCCGAGGCCGAGCCGCATATCCATGACGTCATGAACGTCTTCATGTGCACGGGCTTCACCCGCGACACCGGCCAGTACTTCATGAAGGCGAGCCCGGTCCGTCCCGGTGACTTCATCGAGTTCTTCGCTGAGATCGACCTGCTTGGCGGCCTGTCAGCCTGCCCGGGCGGCGATTGCGGCTCGTCGCGGTCGGGCGACGAAGCGGCGTGCTTTCCGCTGAAGGTCGAGGTTTTCCGTCCCGATCCGGCCGCGCTGAAGGGCTGGTCCTCGCCGCCCCCCTCGGCCTACGCAGGCGGGCACGGGGTGAAGTAGCGGGCACCGGCTGCGGCCCCGATTGCGGCCGGAGGATCGTCTGGGCCCCAGCGCTTCGCCTCCGCCGCGTGGTGCGCTCAAGTCGCCGGCCGGCGGTTCGCCGGAAGTGTCGGCGGCGATCGAATGACCGCGGTGCAGCAAGGCATTTGCGGCGGATCGAAGCGTTGAGCGGAATGCGGTGCGGTACGCCGGGAATCGGTGCCGCTCAGTTTCTGCCGAGCCTCCTGGCGACCTGTTGTGCCGCATCGACGAATGTGCGTGCCGCCGGCGTTATCCCGGTCGAGGCGCGAAGGAGAATTCCCGCCGAACGGGTCATGCTGAGCCGCGGGATCGGCAGCGGTGCGATGCCTACCATTTCGTTATGCAGGATCTGCGAGGTGGCGAAGGACAGCATATCGCTTTCGCGCAGTACCGAGGCGATGAACGAAATGGAGTCGGATTCGATCCGGGCGCACGGAGGCTCGTGGCCGGCTACGCGGAACAGCGCCTCGAGCCGAAGGCGCGACAGCACGTCACGTCCCGGCAGCACCCAGGGATAGTCGAGCGTGCTCGACACGGCCGGCAGCCGCCGTGCCCGCAGCGGATGGCCGATCCGAGCAACGACGGAGATCGTATCGGTGGTGAGCAGGATGGCTCGCAACCCCGGCGGCGTTCGGTCCGGCAGCGCCGACACCACGAGATCGAGTTCGCCCGTTCGCAGCGCGTCCATGAGCGAGATGTTGAACCCGCCGAGGACACGGAAGCGGAGGCCGGGGTTCCGCGAAGCGATGTCGGCGACGATGCCGGGCAGCGCCCGGCTCAGCCAAGACGGCCCGGCGCCGATGCGCAGCTCTCCGACCGCGCCGCGCCCCAGCGCATGAAGCTCGGCCTGCGCGTCCTGCAGCTGGACGTCGAGGAAGCCGACGTGACGCAGCAGAGCCTCGCCCTGCGGCGTCATCGCCACGCCGCGCGGCAGCCGCCGGAACAAGCGGCACTCCAGAGATTGCTCGAGCCGACGGACTGCCTTTGTCAGCCCCGGTTGCGAGATGCCGACCGCCCGCGCCGCCGCGCTGAAGCTGCCGTGGCGCGCGACGGCGTTGAAGTACCGTACCAAGGTCAGATCCATGGGATCCATTCCCAACGGTTATGGATATTGTCCTAAATGTAACCTTGTCGCAGACGGCCTCCGCAGGCAACCTTCGCTGGCGCCTGATTGGAGCCATGTCCGTGGATCCAGCCAATCTTCTTTTCATCCTGTCGGACGAGCATCAGCGCGACATCGCGGGCTGCTACGGCAGCACCATCGCCAGGACGCCGCATCTCGACCGGCTTGCCGCGCGCGGCGTGCGTTTCACGAACGCCTATACGCCCTGCCCCATCTGCGTGCCGGCCAGGGGGGCGCTGGCGACCGGCCGCTGGGTTTTCCAGGCGAAGCACTGGGACAATGCGGCGCCGTACCACGGCGAGATTCCGAGCTGGCACCATCGGCTGCGCGATGCCGGTCACGAGGTCGTCTCGATCGGCAAGCTTCATTTTCGCTCGACCGACGACGACAACGGCTTCAGCGCGGAGATTCTGCCGCTGCACGTGCTCGATGGTGTTGGCGACCTTATCGGGATGCTGCGGGAACCGCCGCCGGCCCGCGGCAGCATGCCGGCGCTGGCCGCAAGCGCAGGCCCTGGCAATTCGCCCTACAACGATTACGATACCGCCATCGCGGACGCGGCCTGCGAATGGATCGCCGGTGCCGCCGGACGGCGCGCAACCAAGCCTTGGGCGCTCTTCGTTTCGTTCGTGCGGCCCCATTTCCCGCTGACGCCGCCGCCGGAGTTCTTCGCGCTGTACCCGCCCGAACGCATGCCGATGCCGCGGCTCTACGACCAGGCGGACCGGCCGCGTCATCCCGCGGTCAAGGCCCTGCGCGCGATCATGTGCTACGATGATTATTTCGCGGACACTGCGGCGGTGCGCCGCGCGATCGCGGCCTACTACGGCCTCGTGAGCTTCCTCGACGATCGCATCGGCAGGGTCCTGGCATCGCTCGACCGGGCCGGGCTCACGGACAAGACGCACGTGATCTACACCACGGACCATGGTGACAACGTGGGCAGCCGCGGCCTGTGGGGAAAATCGGTGATGTACGAGGAGTCGGCCGCAATCCCCCTGATCATGGCCGGGCCGGGCGTTGTGCGGGGCGCGGCGGTCGGCACGCCGGTCTCGCTGATCGACTGCTATCGCACGGCGATGGAAGCCGTGGGATGCGCGGTTCCTGACGCCGACGAGGCGCTGCCTTCACGTTCGCTGTTCGCCATTGCGCAAGGCGACCGCCCTGCGCGGACGGTCTTGTCCGAATACCATGCCGCCGGCTCGATCACGGGATCCTTCATGATCCGACATGACCGATGGAAATACGTGCATCACGTAGGCTTCCGACCGGAACTGTTCGATCTTGCCGCCGATCCGGGCGAAGCGCACGACCTCGCTCAGCGAGCGGAGATGGCGGCGGTGATCAAGGAGTGCGAGGGGGTGCTGCGCCGCATCTGCGACCCGGAGGCGGTGAATGCCGAAGCATTCTCCGATCAGCGGCGCCGCATCGCCATTCACGGCGGCGTCGAGACGATCAAGGCGCGCGGCGACTACAGCTACACGCCGGCGCCCGGCGAGAAACCGGTGCTGGTGGTAACGAAGTAGACACGGGGAGGGAAGCAGGCGTGCGGCCGGACCGCGTCACCCGCATTGCCGAAATCGCCTACATTGTGCTGATCGCCGCCGTCCCGGCGGTCGCCTGGCGCGAGGCAAGCGGGTTGCCGCCCGCCCCGTACGATCCGCTGGGACCGAAATCCTTCCCGATCTGGGTCTGCGGCGGGCTGATCGCGCTCGCGGCGGCGATGCTGGTCCGGCTGGCCTTTCGCCGCACGCTCGGTTTCACCGGCCAGCGGATGGTGCTCGGACTCGACGGAGCGGCGCACCGAATGAGCCCCTGGACGGCGGTCCTGACGTTCGTGCTGGCGCTTGCCTATGCGGCCGCGCTGGGCACGCGAGCGGTGCAGTTCCTGCCGGCGACGGCCGTCTACCTGTTCGCGTCGGGCGTGGCGCTTGGCCCGCTCACGCGCAGGCGGATCGCCGTTGTCGCCGCTCTTGCGATCCTTGGTGCCGCGGCGATCGACTTCTTGTTCCGCGTCGTCTTCAAGCTCGATCTGGCTTGACGGGCGTCGGCGATGACCCTGGCCGAAGCCTTCCTGCACCTGTTCTCCCTGAAAGCCTCCCTTGTGCTCGTCGGCGGCGTCGCCCTCGGCATTTCCGTGGGCGTCCTGCCGGGCATCACCGCCGGCATGCTCATGGCTCTTACGCTTCCGTTCACCTACCAGATGTCAAGCGTCGAAGCCGTGACGCTGCTGGTCGCGATGTTCGTCGGCGGTGTTTCCGGCGGGTTGATCACCGCGACCTTGATGCGGATACCCGGCGAACCGAACGCGATCATGACGTGCCTCGACGGATACGCCCTGGCGAAGCGCGGCTATCCCGGCCGCGCATTGGGGCTCGGCAATGCGGCGTCCGTGATCGGCGGCATGCTTTCCTGGTGCGCGCTGGTGCTCCTTGCCCCCCCGATCGCCCGCATCGCCGTGGCGTTGGGTCCGTTCGAGAATTTCGCGATCATCATGATGGCCCTCATCCTGATATCGTCCCTGTCGGAAGGCGCATTTCTCAAGGGCCTGTCCGCCGGCTTGCTCGGCATGCTGGTCTCGTTTCCGGGGATCGACGAGAGTTCCGGGATCATCCGGCTGACTTTCGGCGCTACGGCGCTGGAAGGCGGGCTGAACAGCCTTCCGGTAATTCTCGGAATGTTCGCCGTCAGCCAGGTGATCGCCGATGCGCTGAACATCGAGGAGCGGAGCGAGGCGATCGAGTCCACCATGCGCGGCATCTTCATCTCGTTGCGCGACTACGCGCGGCACGGATGGAACATGCTGCGTTCGTCGCTGATCGGCATCTGGATCGGTATCCTGCCGGGGGTCGGCGCCACGATCGCTTCGATCGTCGCCTACACGACGGCCAAGAATTTCTCGCGCGCGCCGCAGGAGTTCGGCGGCGGCAGCGAAGAGGCGATCGTCGCCGCCGAGAGCGCCAATAACGCTACGACCGGCGGCACGCTGATCCCGCTGCTCACGCTGGGCATTCCGGGCGGGTTGACCGATTCGATCCTGCTCGGCGCCCTGGTAATCCACAACCTCCAGCCGGGGCCGCTGCTGTTCAAGAACAACCCCGAGATCGTGAACACGATCTTCGCCACGCACCTGGTCGCGCACGCCGTCATGTTCGCCATGATGACGCTGGGCATCGGCCTGTTTGCCCGGCTGATGCGCCTGCCGCGCGCCGTGATCCTGCCCACGGTGATCGTATTCTCGGTGCTAGGCGCCTTTGCGCTCAACAATCGGGCCTTCGACGTCTGGGTCATGCTGGCCTTCGGCATGCTCGGGATTCTGCTCGAGCTGGCTAAAGTTCCGCTTGCCCCCTTCGTCGTCGGCCTCGTGCTGGCGCCGGTGGCCGAAACGGAGTTGCGCGCCGGGCTGATGTGGTCGGCCGGCAGCTTCCTGCCGCTGCTTACCCGTCCGGTCGCCTGCACGGCGCTGATCGTCTCGGCGGCGCTGTTCATGCTGCCGTTCGTACGCGAGTGGCGCCGGACCCGCCGGCAATCGGATCCGAAGCACGGGGCCGTGGGCCCGATCCAGCAGGGAGGAAAGCGATGACTGCGATTTCCAGACGACACGCCTTGTCGTGCGGCGCGGCCGCGGGGCTGCTGCTGGCGGGCCGGGGGCCGGCCCGAGCGGCGGCCTATCCCGAGAAGCCGATCCGCATGATCGTTCCGATCGCTCCCGGGGGCCAGACCGACGTGGTTGCGCGGCTGCTGCAAGGTACGATCGACAAGCACAAGCTGCTTGCGCAGCCCATGGTCGTCGTCAACAACGCCGCCGCGGGCGGCACCGCCGGCACGCGGCTGGTGAAGGACGCCGATCCGGACGGCTACACGATCGGCGTTTTCCATATGGGCCTGCTGACCGCACCGGCGATGGGCGTGGTCGATTACGACCACGGCGCGTTCGAGCTCATCGGCCAGGTCGGCCGCACCCAGGTCGGCATCGGCACGATGGCCGCGGGCCGTTTAAAGAAGATCAATGAAGTGCTGGACGAGGCGCGGGCGAAGCCGGACGCCATCACCGTCGCCATGAACATCGGGCTGCTGCCCCATTTCGTCCCGCTGATGTTCCAGCAGGACGCCAAGGTTACGTTCCGCTACGTCCAGGCCGGCGGCGGCGCGGTGCGTCTGAAATCGCTGCTGGGCGGCCACACCGAGCTGTCGATGTTCTCGGGCCCGGAATTCCTGCTCTACCGGGACCAGGGCATCCGTCCGTTGGTGATGTTCGCGGAAACGCGCGTGCCGGAACTGCCGGACGTACCGACGGCAAAGGAGATTGGCGTCGGCACGGTGTTCGAGGAGCGCGTCATCGCCTTCGCACCGAAAAACGTGCCCAGGGACCGGCTCGACGTCGTCGCAGCGGCCTTCAAGGCCGCACTGGAGGATCCCGAGATCGACGCGAAGTTCAAGGGCCTGGGCATCGACAGGGCGTTCATCGATGGACCGAAGCTCGGGGCGATCCTCGACGGTCTGCGCGGACCGATCAACAAGGTCGGCGAGACGGTGAAGAGTGCCAAGGCCGAGTCGGAGAAGAAGAACTAGCGTCTGCCCGGGTCGATGCTTCCGGGTGGCGGCGCGATGGTACGACGGCCGCGCCGATCGGCGACGTCGCGCCCATGCTCGTGCCGCCTGCGCATCCGGGCGACACGGGCGGCGATCGCGATCCTTCGCGTCGTTCGTCAGCGTCGGCCGCGAAGGGCGGCCATTGCCTATGACGGACCGGACTGACAGCAGGACTCGGATGCATAGCGAAAGACCGCCATCGCCGGCCAGCTTCGCCAGCCGCAGACGCTTCGGCGCGCGAAAACCTCGCCAATTGGCGGCATTCCACCACAAAGAAAACCGGACCGCGGTTCGGGGAGGGGTGAGTGGTGGTGGACGCAGCCATGCGCGGACCCTGCTCCATCCCAGATTCCCTGCTTAACAGGAAAATAACAGGTCAAGTCCGGTCCTTGCTGGATAAACGAGTTGGGGATGCGGTGACGTTTGCGCCGGCGGCGGGCGCGGTTCGCTCCACGTGGTCTCGGTTGAGCTCGTCGCGGATCGCCTTCAACTGGCGCCGCTCCTCGCCGAACAGCCGCTCGAGCAGGTTCGTGGTGCGGATCGCGCGCCGGTGCGCCAGCGGGAACTTGAGATGGGCGATGCACGCCTCGAAGTCGTCGTCCAGGCACGCCACCGCCGACGG
>CAYMTM010000149.1:0-11385 GCA_964393375.1 uncultured Rhodospirillaceae bacterium | reverse complement strand
CGCGTCCCACCGCGCGCGCGGCGCGCGGCTTGCCGATGCGCTGCGCGACCCAGGCGTACGAACGCGTCTCGCCGTACGGAATCGTGTTGGTCGCGCGCAACACCGCGCGCTGGAACGACGAGCCGCGCGCCAGGAGCGGCAGGTCGAAATCCCGCAGCCTGTGCGCGAAATAGGCGTCGAGCTGGCGCTCGGCCTCGACAAGCAGGGGATCGTCGCGGCCGGATTCGCTCGCCGGCGCGCCGAAGCCGAGCGAAATGATCTGCCCGTCCTCGGCCGCAATGCCTAGCGGCCCCAGCGGCGAGGCGATGCGGCGGCGCGTCCTCATGCGTCCTCCAGCGCCTTGGCCAGCGCCGCCGGGTCGGTGAGCGGCAGCGAGCAGACCGGGCCGCGGCACACATAGGCGGCCGGCTTGCCGTCGACCGGGCCCTTGCCGTGCGCGGGATGGGAGGGCGGCAAGGCCGCGCCGTCCGTCGCGACCTGGACGATCGCGTTGGGCAGCGGCGCGTCGTAGACCGCGCGCAGCAGGGCCTTCATCGCCGCATCGCCGCGCGAACCCGCGACCACGATCTGCAGCGGGGTCTGCATAAGCTCGGCATTGTTGATGAGGGTGGCGAGCGGGAAGAAGCTGCGCTGCAGCTCGCCCGAGAACAGGCGCACCAGCGCCTCGGCGCGGTCGCGATAGGCGTCGTGGCCGGTCAGATGGTACAGGCGTGTCAGCGCGCCGACCATCGTGCCGTTGCCCGCGGGCACAGCGGCGTCGTTGGCGGTCTTGGTGCGCGCGATCACGTCGGTGGTGTCGTCGGCGGTGAAGAAATAGCCGCCGGCCCCCGGGTCCCAATAGTGCCGGTCGAGGACATCCACCCAGGCGCGCGCCTGGTCCAGGTAGGCGGCCTTGCCCGTCGCCTCGAACATCGCCAGAGCCGCACGGATCATATTGGCGTAATCGTCGAGGGTGGCCGGATGCGCCAACCGGTCCTTGCGCCAGGAATGGCGCAGGCGTCCGTCCTTGGTCATGCGCTCGCGCACGAAGGCGAAGGCGGCGCGCGCCAGGCCGAGCCAGTCCTGGCGGTCGAACGCCAGCGAGGCGCGGCAGAGCGCGGCGATCATCAGGCCGTTCCAGTCCGCCAGCACCTTGTCGTCGAGCCCCGGCGGCACGCGCTTGGCGCGCGCGTCGAACAGAATTCTGCGGCACTTCGCCAGCACTGCCTCCTGCTCCGCGGTCGGCTCCTGCGGGTGGGCGCGGCGGTTGAGGATCGTGCGGCCTTCCCAATTACCCGCCGGCGTGACGTCGTAGAACTGCTTGAACAGCGGCGCGTCGGGGCCGAGCAGCGCGTCGATCTCGGCCGCGGTCCAGACGTAGAACTTTCCTTCCTCGCCCTCGCTGTCCGCGTCGATGGTAGCGGAGAACCCGCCGCCCGGCGCCACCATCTCGCGTTCGAGCCAGCCGATGGTCTCGGCGATGCGCGTGGCATAAAGCGGATCGCGCGTACCCTGCCAGACCTGCGTCAGCAGGTCGACCAGCTCGGCATTGTCGTAGAGCATCTTCTCGAAATGCGGCACCAGCCAGCGCGCATCGGTCGAATAGCGCGCGAACCCGCCGCCCAGATGGTCGTAGATGCCGCCCTGGCACATGGCGGTCAGCGTCGTCGTCACGGCGCGGCCATAGGGCTCGCCGTCGGTGCGCCGCCAGGCGCGCCACAGCAGTTCGAAGATGCCGGGCTGAGGGAATTTGGGCGCGTTGCCGACGCCGCCGTGGAAGGGATCGACCTCGCGCGCCAAGTGCTCGGCGATGCGGTCGATGATGGCGATGGGAATGCCGTTGCCGCCGCTCGGCCGCGACAGCTTGCCCAGCGCATCGGCGATCGCGGCCACGTTCTTGGTCACGCGCTCGGGCTCGCTGCGGTAGACATTGGCGACCGCGCGCAGCAACTCGGGAAATCCGGGCCTTCCGTATCGCGGCGTCGCGGGAAAATAGGTCCCGCCCCAGAACGGCTCGCCTTTCGGCGTCAGGAACATGGTCAGCGGCCAGCCGCCCTGCTCGCCCAGAAGCGCCAGTGCGGTCTGGTAGATCGAGTCGAGATCGGGGCGCTCCTCGCGGTCGACCTTGATGTTGACGAAGTGCTCGTTCATCAGCGCCGCGATCGCTTCGTCCTCGAAGCTTTCGTGCGCCATCACGTGGCACCAGTGACAGGCGGCATAGCCGATCGACAGAAGTATCGGCTTGTCCTGCGCGCGCGCCTCGGCCAGCGCCGCGTCGTTCCAGGCGCGCCAATGCACCGGGTTGTCGGCGTGCTGCAGCAGATAGGGGCTCGTCTCCTGGCCCAGCAGGTTGCGCGACATGCATGCCCCGTTCGAGGAAATCACGGCGGTCGCACCATTGCGGCGCGCCGTTCGGCCCGTATAGTGTGGGTCGTCATAGTGAAAGCGACTCGGACGCCGCTCAACCCTGATTTGTCTGTGGTCTTGGCGCGCGCCGATCCCGTTCGAAAGGATCAACACCCCGTGGACAGCGTCACCGACCGCCCATCCAAGCCGGCCGATCCGGCGCTGTTCTACAGCCGGCACGTGTTCTGCTGCACCAACGAGCGGCCGGCCGGCCATCCGCGGGGCTGCTGCAAGGGCAAGGGCTCCGAGCAGCTGCGCAACTACCTGAAGGTCCGTGCCAAGGAGGCGGGCCTCGGCGACGTGCGTATCAACGCGGCGGGCTGTCTCGACCGCTGCGAGCTCGGTCCCACCATGGTCATCTACCCCGAAGGGGTGTGGTACAGCCCGCGCAGCCAAGCCGACATGGACGAGATCCTCGAAACCCACCTGCTTAGGGGCGGCCGGGTCGAGCGGCTGATGCTGCTGCCGGACCAGAAGCCGGCCAAGGGGTGATCGCCTTGCCCGGCGGCCCTTTTGGGCTTTAGCTGCCGGGCCGATGGACGACACGATCTTCGCGCTGTCGAGCGGGCGTGGCCGCGCTGGCGTGGCGGTGATGCGCCTGTCGGGCCCGATGGCCCCGGAAGCGCTGCGCCGGCTGACCAGGCCCGCGCTGGCCGCCCCCCGCTATGCGGCGCTGCGGGTCTTCCGCGATCCAAGAACCGGCGAGACTCTCGATCGTGGCCTGGCGATCCTGTTTCCGGCGCCGCGCAGCGAGACGGGCGAGGACATGGTCGAACTCCATCTGCATGGCGGTACGGCGGTGATCGCCGGCGTGGCGGAGGCGCTGGCGGCAATGCCCGGGCTGCGCCCCGCCGAGCCGGGCGAGTTCGCGCGCCGCGCCTTCCTCAACGGCAAGCTGGACCTGACTGCGGCCGAAGGCCTGGCGGACCTGGTGGCGGCCGAAACTGCGGCCCAGCGGCGGCAGGCCTTGCGGCAGATGGACGGGGCGCTTGCCAGGCTCTACGAGGACTGGCGCGCGCGGCTGATCAAGGCCATGGCGCTTGTCGAGGCCGGGATCGACTTTTCGGAGGAGGAGGTCCCGGCCGAGGTGATCGAATCCGGCCGCATGGTCGCGCGGGAGCTCGAGCGGGAAATCCGCGGGCACCTGGCTGACGGACATCGCGGCGAGCGGCTGCGGGAAGGGGTTTCGGTCGCGATCGTGGGCCCGCCGAATGCGGGAAAATCCACGCTTCTCAACATGCTGGCGCAGCGGGACGCGGCCATCGTGTCGCCCTTGCCCGGCACCACTCGCGACGTCATCGATATCGACATCGACCTCGACGGCTACCCGGTGCGCATCGCCGACACGGCCGGCTTGCGGCCCACAGGCGATCTGGTCGAGGCCGAGGGCGTGCGGCGGGCGAAGCGCCGGGCGGAATCGGCCGACCTGGTGGTGGTCGTGCTGGACGCGACCGCCTGGCCGGCCCTCGATCCCGCGACGGAGCAGGCGCTGTCCGGCAACCCTCTGGTGCTGCTGAACAAAATTGACCTCCGGCGGCTCGGCGACGGGGCCGAGGTACGGGGCATCCCAGTCCATCCCCTGTCGCTGGCGACCGGCCAGGGCTTCGCCGAGGCTCGGGCGGCGCTGGCGGCTCGGGTTCGCGAACTGGCGGACAGCGGTGGGGTGCCCGTGCTGACCCGCGCCCGCCACCGTGCCGCGCTGGAAAGCGCCGCCGCCGCGCTCGCGCGGGCGGGCCGGACCCAGGGGGTCGAGCTGGCGGCCGAGGACATGCGCCTGGCCGGGCGCGCACTTGGCCGGATCACCGGCCGGATCGATGTGGAAGACATACTGGACGTCATCTTCCGCGATTTTTGTATCGGCAAATAAAGCGTATGAACGTGCCGTATGCCTACTAGATTTGGTAGGTAATGTTTCACGTGAAACATTCCTGACCAGGCTTTGACAGGCCCGTACCTGCGGCCTAAATTCCGCCGATGGATCAATGGGATGTCATTGTCGTGGGGGGTGGGCATGCGGGCTGCGAGGCGGCGTCCGCGGCCGCCCGGATGGGGGCCCGGACCCTCCTTCTGACCCACAGGATCGAGACGATCGGGGAGATGTCCTGCAACCCGGCCATCGGCGGTCTGGGCAAGGGGCATCTGGTTCGGGAAATTGATGCCCTGGACGGGGTGATGGGGCGGGCCATCGACCGGGCTGGAATCCAGTTCCGGATCCTGAACCGGAGCAAGGGTCCTGCCGTCCGCGGACCCCGCGCCCAGGCCGACCGGAAGCTCTACCGGCGGGCCATGCAGGAAATCCTGGCCGAGCAGCCGGGGCTGACGATCCGAGCCGGATCGGTGGAAGATCTGGTGCTCGGAGCCGACGGTCGGGCGGCCGGCGTCGTGCTGGCTTCGGGCGAGCGGGTCCAGGCCGGAGCCGTGGTTCTGACTACCGGGACGTTCCTCCGCGGCCTGATCCATATCGGCGAGGAACGCATCGCCGCCGGCCGCGTCGGCGAGGCGCCGTCCATAGGCCTTGCCGAGACCATTGGGCGGGCCGGATTCCGGGTAGGCCGGCTCAAAACCGGGACCCCGCCCCGGCTGGACGGCCGGACCATCGACTGGGCCGGCCTGCAGATACAACCGGGCGACCGGCCTCCGCCGCCTTTTTCGTTTCTAACCCGACAGGTCGAGACGCCCCAGCTCGACTGCGCGATCACCGAAACCACCCAAGCGACGCACGCCATCATCCGCGCCAATCTGCATCGGGCGCCGATGTATTCCGGCCAGATCGAGTCGGTCGGCCCGCGCTACTGCCCGTCGATCGAGGACAAGGTGGTCCGCTTTGCCGATCGCCAGCGTCACCAGATCTTCTTGGAGCCGGAAGGCCTCGAGGATCACACGATCTATCCGAACGGCATTTCGACCTCCCTGCCCCGCGAGGTCCAGGAGGCCCTGGTCAGGACCATTCCGGGCCTGGAACGGGCGACGATCCTGCGGCCGGGCTATGCCATCGAATATGATTTCGTCGACCCCCGCGAGTTGACCGCATCGCTGGAGACCAAGCGGATCAACGGCTTGTTCTTCGCCGGACAGATCAACGGCACGACCGGCTACGAGGAGGCGGCCGGCCAGGGCATCCTGGCCGGGATCAACGCCGCCCTGGCCTGTGCCGGCTCGGCGCCATTCACGATCGACCGAGCCGCCGGCTATATGGGCGTCATGGTCGATGACCTGGTGACCCTCGGGACGACGGAGCCCTACCGGATGTTCACGTCCCGGGCCGAGTACCGCCTGATGCTTCGCGCCGACAATGCCGACCAGCGCCTGACCGGCAGAGGCATCGAGCTTGGCTGCGTGGGACCGGAACGCCAGGCCGCCTTCCGCAGGAAGCTGGCCGATCTTCGGGCTGCTCGCGAGCTTCTGGCTTCCAGCCGCGCGATCCCGTCGACGCTCCGGATGCACGGTCTTCCGTGCCCCAGGGACGGTGCGGCAAGGTCGGCCATGGAGCTGCTTTCCCATCCCGGCGTGACGCTGGCCCGGCTTTCGGCGCTATGGCCGGAACTGGCCGGATTGGCGCCGGAAATCGTCGAGCAGGTCGAGATCGACGGCCAGTATGCCGGCTACCTGGAGCGGCAGGAGGCGGACATTCAGGCTTTCCGGCGGGACGAAGAGCTGACCATCCCTCGGTCGGTCGACTACGGCGCCATCGGCGGCTTGTCGGCCGAGGTCCGGTCGAAGCTTTCGGCCGCCCGCCCGGCAACGCTTGGCGCGGCGTCGCGGATTCCCGGTATAACGCCGGCTGCGCTGGTCGCCCTGCTGCGCTATGTCCGGCGCCGGTCGGCCGACCGGGTCGATGCCTGAACGGCCTGAACCGCTGAGCCCGGAAGCCTTCGCCGACAGGGCCAATGTTTCACGTGAAACATTGGACCGCCTGAAAGCATTCATCGACCTGCTCAAACGCTGGCAGGCGAGGATCAACCTGGTTTCTGCTTCGACCCTGGCCGATGTCTGGCGCCGGCACGTCCTCGATTCGGCCCAGCTTTATCCGATGATTGAGCCAAAAAAGGCGCGTCTTTACGACATCGGCAGCGGCGCCGGGTTTCCCGGCCTGGTCCTGGCGATCATGGGATTGACCGATGTCCACCTGATCGAATCCGATCGCCGGAAGGTCGAATTCCTGCGCGAGGCGGCGCGAATCACCGCCACGAAGCCGACCTTGCACCCGGCCCGGGCCGAAACCCTGCATCCGCGCGACGGCGATTTCGTCACGGCGCGGGGCTGTGCATCGTTGCCGGAACTGCTTGATCTCGCGAAGCCGCTTCTGAAGCCCGGCGGGGTCTGCCTGTTCCCGAAGGGCGTTTCGGCGCAAGCGGAATTGACGGAGGCTCGCAAACGCTGGACTATGCGCGTCAAGGAAATAGCAAGCCTAACCGACCCAACGGCGGCGATTCTGCGTTTGGAGGAGCTACGTGATGTCTGATGCGCAGGTATTTCTGGCGAATCATCAGCAGCCGCGGATCATCGCCGTCGCCAACCAGAAGGGCGGCGTGGGCAAGACGACCACCGCGGTCAACCTGGCGACGGCCATCGCCGCCTGCCAGCAACGCGTATTGGTTGTAGACCTTGACCCCCAGGGCAACGCGAGCACCGGGCTGGGCATCGACGCCCGCGCGCGCAGCGTCGGCACCTATCACGTGCTGATCGGCGAGGCGGCGCTGGAGAGCGCGATCCTGCCGACCCTGGTGCCAGGCCTCTCCATCCTCACTTCCACGGTGGACCTGAGCGGCGCGGAGATCGAACTGGTCGACCTGCCCCGGCGCGAGTTCCGGCTGCGCGAGGTCTTGCGCCCGCCGCCCGCGCAGTTCGACTACGTGCTGATCGACTGTCCGCCCTCGCTCGGCCTGCTCAACCTCAACGCGCTGGTCGCGGCCGACGCGCTGCTGGTGCCGCTGCAATGCGAGTTCTACGCGCTGGAGGGCGTCAGCCACCTGGTCCGCACCGTCGAGCGGGTGCGCAAGCAGCTCAACCCCGCGCTCGAGATCCAGGGCGTGGTGCTGACCATGTTCGACAAGCGCAACCGCCTGTCCGGCCTGGTGGCCGAGGACGTGCGCGGCTATTTCGGCAGCAAGGTCTACAACACGGTCATTCCGCGCAACGTCCGCGTGTCCGAGGCACCTTCGCACGGCAAGCCGGTGCTGCTCTACGACATCGAGTCGGCCGGCGCCAAGGCCTATATCCACTTGGCCAGCGAAGTGCTGAAGCGCGAGCGCGGGCTGGCCGCCTAGATCAGGCGCGGCGTGATCAGCAGCGCCGGATCGTTCTTGCCCGGATGGAGCGTCCGCCGATGACCCAGGGCACGACCCCGCCGCGTCCGCCTGCCGGCGGCGGGGACGACAAGCGCCGCGCGCATCTCGGCCGTGGGCTGATGGCGCTCTTGGGCGAGGACGAGGCCAAGGCGGGCGGAGCGCAGGGGCTGGCCACGCGCTCCATGCCGATCGAGCAGCTCCACCCCGGCAAGTACCAGCCGCGCCACCGGTTCGACGACGAGGCCTTCGCCTCGCTGGTCGACTCGGTCAGGGAAAAAGGCATCCTGCAGCCGATCCTGGTGCGGCGCGACCCAGCGACGCCGCATCTCTACGAGATCGTCGCCGGCGAGCGGCGCTGGCGCGCGGCGCAGCAGGCGCAGCTGCACGAAGTGCCGGTGGTCGTGCGCGATCTATCGGACCGCGACGCGCTGGAATTCGCGCTGGTGGAGAACATCCAGCGCGAGGACCTGACGCCGATCGAGGAGGCCCAGGGCTATCGCCGGCTGATGGAGGAGTTCGGCCACACCCAGGAGGCGCTGTCCCAGGCGATCGGCAAGAGCCGCAGCCATATCGCCAACCTGCTGCGCCTCTTGAGCCTGCCGCAGCCCGTGCAGGCGATGATCCAGGACGGCAGCTTGAGCGCCGGGCATGCCCGCGCGCTGATCGGCGTGGCCAATGCCGAGACGCTGGCCAAGGAGGTGGTCCACAAGGGCCTAAGCGTGCGCCAGACCGAACGGCTGGTGCGCATCGACCGGCCCATGAGCCTGCGCCAGCTCGGCCGCCGGCAGGCCCGGGCGGCCAAGGACGCCGACACGCTGGCGATCGAGCACGAGCTGTCGAACCTGCTGGGGCTGCGGGTCACGATCAAGTTCCGCGACAAGGGCGGAGACCTGGTGATCCACTACGACACCCTCGACCAGCTCGACGACGTCTTGCGCCGGATCAGCGGCCAGGCGGGGCCCAGGGGCGGGTGAGGATAGTTCCGCTTGGGGAACGATCGCGCGGACGATCGTTTCCATTACGCAATGATCGGCGGAACGGCGGCGCGTGGTGACCAACGCCGGGCCGCGGCGCGCCGAGCACCGGGGGCAAGCCGTCTCACCGCAGGAGAGAAGATGAGCGAAGCGATCGTGCGACTGAAGATCGTTCTCGAGGACACGGATCCGCCGATCCGCCGATCTGGCGGCTGGTGGAACTGTCCGACGCGACGGATCTGAAGGGACTCCCCCGCGTCATCCAGGCCGCGATGGGCTGGGAGGATTCCCATCTGCACGCGTTCGACCACGGGCGCCAGACGATCTCCGCGCGCGTTCGGCTCGACGAGCTTGTCGAGTGCGGGATCAAGCGGTTCGGCTATCTCTCGACATGGGCGACAGCTGGCAGCACACGCTGCACCTCCAGAACACGCTCGCGGCCGACCCGAAACAGTCCGATCCCCGCCCGGTCGACGGCGCCGGGCGCTGCCCGCCGCAGGACTGCGGCGGCATTCCCGGCTTCTGCCACCTGCTCGACGCGCCCGCCGATCCCGAGCATCCCGACCGCGACGACGTCACGGACTGGCTCGGCGGTCCCTTCGATGCCGCCGACATGGACGTCCCCGCGATCCACCAGCGCCTCGCCCGCCTCGCCGCGCGCCGAAAGGAGCCGGCGACCAAGCGCCGGTCCCCGGCCTGATCGGGAAACGGCACACCGGGGCGGACTCGGACGGAAATTCGCGCCGACCTTGTTCCAGTCGTTCGGTGGTTCTCCCCGCCGCACCCCCAAGTATATGAGGTCGCGCCGCGGCTGCCATTGACGGTTGCATCGTTCCGTCCGATGCTTCTTTCATGCTGGGCCAACAGACCATCACGGCCGTCAGGACCGCCGTTTTCAAGCTGCACAACCCGTCGCGGCGCAAGCGGGCGATGCTGGATTACGCGCTGCTGCATAACCACCTCGCCTACACCAAGGCGCTGCGGAAGGCGGAGCCGCTCATCAAGAGCGAAGTTGACGCCGAGCTCGCGATCAGAGCGGCATCCACGGGGACCGGCGCGGCCGAGGCAAGACGAGCCGCCCGGCAACGGAAAATCGAGCGCGAAAAGCGGCTTCGGCGGTGCATCAACGCGACACTGCTTCCGCTTCCGGCTTGCCTTGCGACCAAGCACGCGGGGAGCGTGCCGAATGCCATCGTCGGCCAGGTCGAAAGCCATATCGAGCTGCACGGCGAACAGCACAGAGTCGGCCTTCCGACCATCCGCTCGCTGCGCCCCAAGAACCTCCAGTACGCCGACGCGCTTGCCGTCTTGTCGCGGGCAACCACGAAGGCGGAAGAGGACGCGGCGCGAGACCAGCTTGCAACCGTATCGCGGCCGGGGCTGTTCCGCCCCCTGCTGTTCGGCACCAACAGGAAGGCGGACGGTTTTCTGCTGCTTCGCGAAGAAGCGACCCGCCGGTACTTCGTATGGCTCAACCTGGTTCCATCGTCCTCGCGCTTTGCGCGTTTCACGGCCGCCGAATCGAGAGAGAAATCATGTCGCCGCGTGCGCGGGCTTACCGATCTGCGGACCGGCGAGGTCGTCTCGTTCCAGAGCAAGACCGGCTGCCTCTTTCCGGTCGAGTTCGGCCGCGACTTCCAGCTCGACGAGTTCATCTGCAAGGGGTCGCCGCTCGCGGCCAAGCTGACGAAAAGCGAGGACCGCTACGAGGTTCACGTCAGCTTCGAGTATGAGGTTCCGAAGGTCGAAACGACGAGCTTCCTCGGAGTAGATCGCGGCATCTACAACCTGGCTTCGCTGGCCGTCGTCGATCCCGAAGGCCGCGTGATCGAGCGGAAGAACGTGGACGGCCGCGAGCTCAGGTACGTGCAGAAGCTGCTGGAGCGGCGACAACGCAAAGATCAGCGCGCCGGACGACCTTTTAGGGGCCGCGCGAAACTCCACGCGGCGGACGAGGCGGTCCACAAGGCGGCGAACGAAATCGTCGCGGCCGCCGTTCGGCACCGCTCGCAGACCATCATGGAAAACCTCGCGCCGCTCGCCTCCCGCGGCAAGAAGCGCGCCCGTTCGAGCTTCAACCGCGTCCTCAACCGCAGCCAGTACCAGAAGCTCCGGAAGGTCCTGGACTACAAGCTGAAGCTGGCCGGGCTTCCGCCGCCGCGCGAGGTCCATCCGGGCCACACCTCCCGGGCATGCCCCATGTGCGGCCACATCGCCGGCGAGAACCGACTCAAGATCGCCGCCGCCGACGGCTTCAAGGTGGATTCGTTCCGCTGCGTGGCCTGTAAGTTCGAAGATGACGCCGATTTGAACGCGGCGCGCAACATCGCTTTGAAGCAACTCTGGCGCAGCAGCCTGTCGCCTGCGCTGAAGACGAAACTTTTCCAGGAGGTGCCCGAGAGCAAGAACTTCACCGCGTTCCTGCGAACCCGCGCCGAGCTGCGCGGCGAGCGCCCCTGTGATCGCAAGGTCGGTTCTTCTGGGGGCGCTGGCCTGGACGGGCATGAGGATGGCGAAGTCCCGCCCGGCGGCGGTGTCGCTGACACCGTGCGGCCGTTGAGCCTCACTCCGGGCCGAACACCCCGGCAGGAAAAAATCGCGTCGGCCAAGCCGCCGACGGATAGCTCTTCGAGCGAAATCCTGCCACGGCCAGAGACAAAACAGGGCGAGTTTCCCGATGGTTAGCGCCGTATCGCTTTGGTCCCTGGCGAATTGTGGGGTGACCAGAGGTGTGGCTC
>CAYMTM010000148.1:0-11438 GCA_964393375.1 uncultured Rhodospirillaceae bacterium | reverse complement strand
CGGACTTGCGGCTGATCTTGTCGACCTCGTCGATGTAGACGATGCCGCGCTGCGCGCGCTCGACGTTGTAGTCGGCGGCCTGCAGCAGCTTCAGGATGATGTTCTCGACGTCCTCGCCGACATAGCCCGCCTCGGTCAAGGTCGTGGCGTCGGCCATGGTGAAGGGCACGTCGAGGATGCGCGCCAGCGTCTGCGCCAGCAGCGTCTTGCCGCAGCCGGTCGGACCGACCAGCAGGATGTTCGATTTCGACAGCTCGACGTCGTTCTGCTTCGCCCCATGGGCAAGCCGCTTGTAATGGTTGTGGACCGCGACCGACAGCACCTTCTTGGCGTGGTCCTGGCCGATCACGTAGTCGTCCAGAACGGTGCGGATGTCGCGCGGGGTCGGCACCCCGTCGCGCGTCTTGGAGATCGAGGACTTGTGGTCCTCGCGGATGATGTCCATGCACAGCTCGACGCATTCATCGCAGATGAATACGGTCGGTCCCGCGATCAGCTTGCGGACCTCGTGCTGGCTCTTTCCGCAGAAGGAGCAGTAGAGCGTGTTCTTGGAATCGCCCCCGCTCGACTTGGTCATGGACGCTGCACCCGGTTAGCGGTTCTTAAGATGGCATGTTAGGACAACGCCAACCTTCACCACAACGCAAAAATCTTGCTAAATCATGAAGGGTTGGCGACGGCGTCCCCGCGGCGACGGCGGACGTCGGCGCCCGGGCGCGACCACGATTCGCCGACCGCTTTCGCGGCAGGGACTTGACCCGCCCCCCCCGGGCGGCGAAGACGGGCCGGCCTTACTGCGCGGCCAGTTTCGGCACCGTCTCCTTCTCGGGCGGATCGCGATGCGTTACGACCTGGTCGATCAGCCCGAACGCCTTGGCTTCCTCGGCGGTCATGAACTTGTCGCGCTCGACCGCGCGCTCGATCACCTCGAATTTCTGCCCGGTGTGCTCGACGTAGATTTCGTTCAGGCGCTTGCGCAGGTTCAGGATCTCGCGCGCCTGGATCTCGATGTCCGTGGCCTGGCCCTGGGCGCCGCCCGAGGGCTGGTGGATCATGATGCGCGAGTTCGGCAGCGAGTAGCGCTTGCCCTTCTCGCCCGCCGCCAGCAGCAACGAGCCCATGGACGACGCCTGGCCGATGCACATGGTCGAAACGTCCGGGCGGATGTAGCGCATCGTGTCGTAGATCGCCAGGCCCGAGGTGACCACGCCGCCCGGGGAGTTGATGTAGAACGAAATGTCCTTGTTCGGGTTCTCGGCCTCGAGGAACAGCAGCTGGGCGCTGATCAGGCTGGCGACATGGTCGTTGACGCCGCCGATCAGGAAGATGATTCGCTCCTTCAGCAGCCGCGAGTAGATGTCGTAGGCGCGCTCGCCCCGGTTGGTCTGCTCGATGACCATGGGGACCAGCGTGTTGTTGTAGACTTCGAATGGATCGCGCTCGCGCATCGTAGGTTCCCGAGAGACTGACCTCGCCCTTCGACCAGCCCAGGACGGGGTTATTGCACTGCCATCATGCTGAGCCTGTCGAGGCATGACGGCAACGATACCATCCCCCTATTTAGGCAGCCGTTGCCTCTTTGACCAGTTCCTCCGGCGGCAGGCGCTTTTCGGACACTTTCGCCATCTCGACGATGAAGTCGATGACCTTGTCCTCGAAGATGGGCGCCCGCAGGCGCGCCTGGGCCTCGGGGCTGTTCTTGTAGAAATCGAACACCTTGCGCTCCTGGCCCGGATACCGGCGCGCCTCCTCGGCCATGGCGCGGTTCAAATCCTCCTGCGCCACCTGGATATTGTTCTGCCGGCCCACCTCGCTGAGCAGCAGCGCCAGCCGAACCCGGCGCTCGGCGATGCCGCGATATTCGGCCTTCAGCGCCTCCTCGCCCTTGTCCAGCTCCTCCTTTTCGATCTCGTTCCTGGACTTGGCCTCCTCGAACTGCTTCCAGATCGCCTCGAATTCGCTGTCCACAAGGCCTGCCGGCACGGCGAAGTTGTGGGCTTCGGCCAGCTTGTCGAGCAGGGTGCGCTTGAGCTTGATGCGGGCGAGCCCGCCATACTCGCGCTCCAGCTTGCCTTTCATCGCCTCGCGCAGGGCGGCCAGCGAATCCATGCCGAACGACTTGGCGAACTCGTCGTTCACCTCCACCGCAATGCGCTGGCGCAACTCCTTGATCGTGACCGTGAATTCGGCCGGCTTGCCGGCCAGCTCGGCGGACTGGTACTCGGCCGGGAAGGTCACCTTCACGACCGCCGTGTCGCCGGGCTGCTTGCCGAGGAGCTGATCCTCGAAGCCCTGGATGAAGCTGTTGGAGCCCATCTCAAGGTGGTGGTCGCTGCCCGCCCCGCCGGCGAATTCCTTGCCGTCGATCCGGCCGACGAAATCGATCACCAGCGTGTCGCCCGCCCTGGCGGGCCGCGGGTCGACCTTCTCGGTGCGCCGCATCTCCTCGGCCATGCCCTTGATTGCCTTGTCGATCTCGGCCTCGCCGATCAACGGGGCCAGGCGCTCGAGCTCCAGCGAACGGAAATCGACCGGGGTGATCTCCGGCATCAGTTCTACGGCCAGGGTATATTCGAGGTCCTTGCCCTCGTCGAACTTGGTGACCTCGATCTTCGGCTGGATCGCGGGGCGGAGGCCGCGCTCGGCCATCGCCTGCTGCGAGCTGTCCGTGAGCGCCCTTTCCAGCACCTCGCCCATGATCGAGGGGCCGAAGCGCTTCTTCAAGAGACTGCTGGGAACCCGCCCGCGCCGGAATCCGGGCAGGGCGATGGTCTGGCCAACCTCGTCCAGCCTGGCCGAAACCTTGTCGCCTATGTCCTTGGCGGAAATGATGATCTTGTATTCCCGCCGGAGCCCCTCATTGGCAAGTTCCGTGACCTGCATCGCCCGCTTCCCGATCCCCTAAAGATTTGTCCTCTTGCCCGCACCGACGCGCCGCCGGCCGCGTGGTGCGGGCGGAGGGACTTGAACCCCCACGACTTTCGGTCACCAGAACCTAAATCTGGCGCGTCTGCCAGTTCCGCCACGCCCGCGCCGGAAGGCCTGGGCCCGCTTCGCGGCCCGCCCTTCTATACCACAACGATTCGGGGGGCAAGGCGACGGGGCCAGGCCGTGGCCGATCTACCGCCGGCCCCGCGGCGGCCCGCCGGGGCGGCCCCCGGGCGGGCGGACGCCCGAGCCCCTTCGGTCGCCGAACGGCCGGTCCTGGGGCGCGGTCGCCGGCACGATGCGGCGCTCGGGCGCCGCGGTGCCCTCCTCGGTCCGGCACAGGGCTACGCACAGCCAGCGCTCGGGCCTTCCCTCCGACGCCCGTTGGCGCACGAGCTGGAAGGCGCTGACCCCCGTCACCGCCGGGCCGGCATTGGGGCGCGCCTCGAACTGGCTGAACACCTGCGCCACGTCGCCCTGGACCTTGATCTGGGCCGCCGTCTCGCGCTCCTGCAGCGAGCGCAGGCTGCCGCGCGCGATGCGGCTGCGCAGGCCGGCGATGAACTCGGCCGGAGTCATGGTCGCGGGCTCGCGTCCCTCGGCCAGGCCGCCCTTGGCGTGCACGATCACCGCAGTGGGCCAGAACAGGCCGCGCAGGCCCTCCCAGTTCGGCTGCCCGCCCTCGCGGAAGCTCAGCGCGGCATAGACGCCGGCGACGAACCGCCGGATCGTCTCGGTATCGGCGACGCTATCGGCCATGGATCAATTTTTCTGATCTAGTTTCGTCACAAGATCAGAACGGAATATCGTCGTCCAGGTCGCCCGGCTTGCCCCGCCCGCCGGCCGCCGCCCGTGCCGGCGCGCCGCCGCCGGCGGCCTCCATGGCGGGCTCGCCGCCGCCAAAGCCGGCCCCGCCACCCTCGCGGTTGCTGTCGAGAATCTGCAGCTCGCCGCGGAAGCGCTGCAGCACCACCTCGGTCGAGTAGCGCTCCTTGCCCTCCTGGTCGGTCCATTTGCGGGTCTGGAGCTGGCCTTCGACATAGACCTTGCGGCCCTTGCGCAGATACTTCTCGCAGACCTCCGCCAGCCGCTCGTCGAAGATGACGACGCGGTGCCACTCGGTCCGCTCGCGCCGCTCGCCCGAGGCCTTGTCGGTCCATGTGTCGGAGGTCGCGATCGACAGGTTGCACACCTTGCCGCCCGACTGCATGGTGCGGACCTCGGGGTCCTTGCCCAGATTGCCCACGAGGATGACCTTGTTGACGCTGCCCGCCATTTTCTCGTTCCCGTGTTCTCGAGTGCTCCCGCGAAGAGCGCGGAGTGTACACGCGCGGCCTGGGGACTGGCGACTCGTTTAGGGGGCGGATTTCCGCTCCCAGCCGACCCTCGTCGGCGATTGGGCCGGCTAATCGCGTCGGCCGCGCAAGTGACGCCGCGCGTCCATGCTTTGATGCAGAACGCGCAATACCTCAATGCCTTCGTCGGAGAGCTCATAGAATACGACGTGCCGATTTACGCGAAAGCTGCGGCAGCCAGGCCAGACGTCATCCCGGCGAAGGCCGCGCTTCGGAAAACGTGCGAATCGCCGGCATTTGGCTTCGATGGAATCGAGATATAGGTCGCGCTGGCGTACGCCCCAGGTCCGCTGCGTGTATCGGGCGATATCCTCCAAGTCCCTTACGGCACCGACACGCAGGCGATAGGTCATCAGTCCTTGATGCCCTCTTTCCGCGCCTCCACGTCAAGCTTGGCCTTCAGGCGTTCAAAGGAAAAGTCCTTGTCCAAGGGGCTGTTCTTGCCGTCCCTGACGGCCTCGCGCAACGCTTCCAGCTTCGGATCGACACCGCGCTCCCGCGCGACCATCATCCTGAGCGCCTCGCGGACCACTTCGCTGGCGTTGTTGTAGAGGCCCGACTTGACCTTGCGGCGGACCATCTCTTCGAGCTTGGGGGTCAGCGATACGTGCATGGGCGAACTCCTTGTGTCCCGGGAACATCGGATATCGGACAAAGTTTGTCAAAGCCTGTCAGGTTCGGCCGTCATCTCCAATCGCGCCTCGTCCTCGCCCGTGATCCGGAAGCCCAGGCGTTCGTAGAGCCGGACGGCCGGGTTGTCGCGGCGCACCCGTAGGAACACCGGCAGTCGGGCGGCGCGGCCCTGGGCCAGGATGGCGCGCAGGATCGCCGTGCCGATCCCCTTGCCCTGACAGTCCGGCAGCAATTGGATTCGCCGCAGCCAGAGCCGGTGCGGCTGGCGGGTCACCCCCAGCACACCGATGTCCCGGCCCGCATGGACGATGATCTGGTCCCGGCCCGGTCGCACCGTGGCGCGCAGCCGGACCGACTGCGCGGCCGAATCCCAGCCGGCCGTCGCCTCGAGGGCAGGCCGGCGCAAGATTTCCTGCAGGCGGAACAGGAATGGGAAATCCGCGTCCGTCACCGGGCGTATATCGATGGGCGGATCGTCGACCAGCCGCATGCGAACCCCTGGGGTCTGGACCCGATCGGCTTGGCGGCGGCTGGCCGCTTTCGACTTTGAGCGGCCACGGCCTTGGCTGGTGGCGAGCGCAGCGTAGCCCGGCGTTCAGTCGGCAGGGCGCTTCGCCAGAGCAAGCCCGATGCCGAGCGCGACCATCGCGGCGCCTGACGCCTCTCGGAGGCGGCGGATCAGGGCGGGACGCGCTGCTGCACCTTCTCGGATGCGGCTCGCCGCAAAGGCGACCACGACGTCCGCGAAGGTGTTCAGCGCAACCGACACGAGGCCAAGCACCACGAATTGCAGCGCCACGTGGCCTTCGGCCGGGTCCACGAACTGCGGAATGAAGGCAAGGAAGAAGACCGCCGTCTTCGGGTTCAGCGCCTCGACCAGCATGCCTTCACGAAACGCTTGTCGCGGCCCGACCGGCGGCGCCGAGGGTCCACCGTTCAAACCGGTTGCCGCGTCCCGGCGGGCGGACCGAAAAGTGCGCAGCCAAAGCCAAATCAAGTAGGCCGCACCGACCAGTTTCAGCGCGGCGAACAGTTCCGCGCTTGCAAGCACGATGGCGGAAACCCCCAAACTGCCCGCAAGGACATGGACCACGCCGCCCAAGGCGGTGCCAAAGCTCGATGCCACGCCTTCAGCGCGACCGCCGGCGAGCGTGCGCGCGGCGACGTAGAAGATGCCCGGACCGGGCGTGAGAGCGAGCAGCAGAGCCGCCGCGACGTACAGGGCGAGTTGGGTCAGGTCTGGCATGATTCCGCACCCTTATAGCATCACAGGCCCAAGGCGGTCCTGAATCACAAGACCAATGGCGGGACAACGCCTTGATCCAAAGCAGATCCCCGGGTTTGTCGCGGGTCGCCCAGTGGCTTTCCACATGCCGTGTCCCATATATTGCCAGCAGCAACCCCGGACATCGGCCCGATGCACAAGACGATCAGCGTTCGCGGCGCCCGCGAGCACAATCTGAAGGGCGTCAACGTCGACCTGCCGCGCGACAGGCTGGTGGTGATCACCGGCCTGTCGGGCTCGGGCAAGTCCTCGCTCGCCTTCGACACGATCTACGCCGAGGGCCAGCGGCGCTATGTCGAGAGTCTGTCGGCCTATGCCCGCCAGTTCCTGGAGCTGATGCAGAAGCCCGACGTCGACACGATCGAGGGCCTGTCGCCCGCCATCTCGATCGAACAGAAGACCACCTCGCGCAACCCGCGCTCCACGGTCGGCACCGTCACCGAGATCTACGACTATATGCGCCTGCTGTTCGCGCGCGTCGGCGTGCCCTATTCGCCGGCCACCGGCCTGCCGATCGAGAGTCAGACCGTCTCGCAGATGGTCGACCGCATCCTGGAAATGAAGGACGGCACGCGGCTCTACCTGCTGGCGCCGATCGTGCGGGGCCGCAAGGGCGAGTACCGCAAGGAGCTGGAGGACCTGCGCAAGCGCGGCTTCCAGCGCGTGAAGGTGGACGGCAAGCTCTACGAGATCGACGCGGTGCCGGCGCTCAACAAGAAGCTCAAGCACGACATCGAGGTGGTGGTCGACCGCATCGTGCTGAAGCGCGACCTGGGCAACCGGCTGGCCGATTCGCTGGAAACCGCGCTGGGCCTGGCCGAGGGGCTTGTGTTCGCCGAGAACGCCGACACCGGCGAGCGCACCGCCTTTTCCGCCCGTTTCGCCTGCCCGGTGTCGGGCTTCACCATCGACGAGATCGAGCCGCGGCTGTTCTCGTTCAACAATCCCTACGGGGCATGTCCTGCCTGCGACGGCCTGGGCGTCAAGATGTTCTTCGACCCCGAACTGGTGGTGCCGAACGAGAAGCTGAGCCTGGAGGACGGCGCGGTGGCGCCCTGGGCAAACTCCAGCTCGCAGTACTACCGCCAGACCTTGGCGAGCCTGGCCAAGCATTTCGACGTGTCGATGCGCACGCCCTGGAAGGACCTGCCGGCCGCCGTCAAGAAGGCGATCCTGCACGGCACCGGCGAGAGCGACGTGACGATGGAGTACGACGACGGCCTCAGGCGCTACAAGACCATCAAGCCGTTCGAGGGCGTCGTCCCCAACATGGAGCGGCGCTGGAAGGAGACCGACAGCGCCTGGGTCCGCGAGGAGATGCAGCGCTTCCAGAACGAGACGACCTGCGAGGCCTGCGCCGGCCACCGGCTGAAGCCCGAGGCGCTGGCGGTCAAGATCCGGGGGAAACATATCGGCGAAGTATCGGAGCTTTCGATCGCCGAGGCCGCGGTCTGGTACGGCGAGCTCAACACGCACCTGAAGCCCAAGGACCAGGAGATCGCCCAGCGCATCCTGAAGGAGATCAACGAGCGCCTGGGCTTCCTGGTCAATGTCGGCCTGGAGTACCTGACGCTCTCGCGCGGCTCGGGCACCTTGTCCGGCGGCGAGAGCCAGCGCATCCGCCTCGCCTCGCAGATCGGCTCGGGCCTGACGGGTGTGCTCTACGTTCTGGACGAGCCGTCGATCGGCCTGCACCAGCGCGACAACCAGCGGCTGCTGGATACGCTGAAGCGTCTGAGGGATATCGGCAATACGGTGATCGTCGTGGAACACGACGAGGAGGCGATCCGCAGCGCGGACTACCTGGTGGACATGGGGCCGGGCGCCGGGGTGCATGGCGGCACGGTGGTCGCCTCCGGCACGCCCGACCAGGTGATGGCCGCGCCCGACAGCATCACCGCGCAATACCTCACCGGTTTCCGGCAGATCCCGATCCCCGCCCGCCGCCGTCCGGTGGGCGGCAAGCCGCGCGTGGTGGTGGAGGGCGCGCGGGCGAACAACCTGGCGAACGTCACCGTGGGGTTCCCGCTCGGCTGCTTCACCTGCGTGACCGGCGTATCGGGCGGCGGAAAATCCTCGCTGGTCATCGAGACGCTCTACAAGGCGCTGGCCCGCCGCCTGCACGGCGCGCGCGAGCAGGCCGGCCCGCACGACCGCATCCTGGGCGTCGAGCACCTCGACAAGATCATCGACATCGACCAGTCGCCGATCGGCCGCACCCCCCGCTCGAACCCCGCCACCTATACCGGCGCCTTCACGCCGATCCGCGACTGGTTCGCCGGCCTGCCCGAGGCAAAGGCGCGGGGCTACGGGCCGGGGCGCTTCTCGTTCAACGTCAAGGGCGGGCGCTGCGAGGCCTGCCAGGGCGACGGCGTCATCAAGATCGAGATGCACTTCCTGCCCGACGTCTACGTGCAGTGCGACGTCTGCAAGGGCAAGCGCTACAACCGCGAGACCTTGGAGGTGCTGTTCAAGGACAAGACGATCGCCGACGTGCTGGACCTGACCGTCGAGGAAGGCGCTGAGTTCTTCAAGGCCGTGCCGTCGATCCGCGAGAAGCTGGTGACGCTCGAGCAGGTCGGCCTGGGCTACATCCATATCGGCCAGCCCGCCACCACGCTTTCGGGCGGCGAGGCGCAGCGCGTGAAGCTGGCCAAGGAACTGTCGCGCCGCGCCACGGGGCGCACCATCTACATCCTCGACGAGCCTACCACGGGCCTGCATTTCGAGGACGTGCGCAAGCTGCTCGACGTGCTGCACGCGCTGGTCGACCAGGGCAACACGGTGATCGTGATCGAGCACAACCTGGAGGTCGTCAAGACCGCCGACTGGATCATCGACATGGGGCCCGAGGGCGGCGCCGGCGGCGGCAAGGTCGTGGCCGAAGGCACGCCCGAACAGGTCGCCCGCGTGCCGGCAAGCTACACCGGCCGGTTCCTCGCCCCCTACCTCAAGCGCGCCGCCGCCACCGCGCCTGCGCCGGTGAAGGCGCGGAAGCGCGCGTAGCGCCCGGAGTCCTTGTATTCCTCGCCCTCCCGGCGCTATCGCGCCGGGTGCCTCCCTTTTCCGACGGAAGAGGGCACTGCCACCAGTGGCGGCAAGCGCGGCGGCACAGGCGAGGACTGCACGATCGACGTCGTCGTGTTGCCGTGGGCGAGGAAGCGGTCGAGCAGCGGCTCAAGCGCCTCGACGGTGGGCAGCAGCACCTTCATCACCAGGCAGTCCTCGCCGGTCACGCGGTGACATTCAACGACCTGCGGCGTCCGGCGCGCAAGCTCGGTGGCCTTGGGCAGATTGCCCGGTGCGGGGCGGACGCGGACGATCGCGATCATCGGCAGGCCGAGCGCGGCCGGGTCGATGTCCACGCGGAAGCCGCGGATCACGCCCTCCTCCTGAAAGCGCGCCAGGCGCTCGCGCGTCGCCGGCGCCGAGAGTCCGATCGCGCGCGCGAGGTCGGCGACGGGGATGCGCGGGTTTCGGCTCAGCAGTTCGAGCAGTTTGACGTTTCGCGGATCGGACAGCATAGGCGAACGCGCCATCGGCATTTTTCCTTCAAATCGAAGGCGAACAGCACCTTCAGCTTTCGGTCGAGCATAGACGGTTCCGCGCTTCATTGGAACAATGCTGCAGGAATCTTCGGCAGTGGATCGACGGGATGGACGCTAGAGCACGATGCAACGCGTGGGGCTGGGTGCTTGTCGCCGGTTCGGCCGTGATGGCGCTGTCGATGGGCGTACGCCAGATCTCGGGCCTGTTCCTGCGGCCGGTCGCGGCAGACATCGGCATGAGCCGCGAGGCCTTCGGCGCGGCGGTCGCGCTGCAGAACCTGGTCTGGGGCCTGGCGCAGCCCGTCGCCGGCATGCTGGCCGACCGGTTCGGCGGGCGCGTCGTCGCGGTTTGCGGCGGTTTGATCTACGTCGCCGGCTTGGCCCTGGCGGCGACTACGGGCGACACCGCCGCATTCACCGTCGGTCTCGGCCTACTGGGCGGCATCGGCCAAGCCGGCACGGCATTTGCCGTGATCCTTGCGGTGATTGGACGCGCCACCCCGCCCGAGCAACGCAGCTTTGCCCTGGCGATCGGCTCGACCGCCGCCTCGGTGGGCATCTTCACCCTGGTACCGGTCGCGAGCGCGATGATCGACTGGTTCGACTGGCGGCCCTCGATGCTGGCGATGGCCGGGATGATCGCGGCGATCCCCCTGCTCGCCCTGCTGCTGCGCGAGCCCGGGCACGACGCATCGGTCGCGCGGGTGTCGGCCGGCGAGGCGCTGGGAGCGACGCGCGCGGACCGCGACTTCTGGCTGCTCAACCTGGGCTTTGCGACCTGCGGCTTCCAGCTCGCCTTCGTCTCCACCTACATACCGGCGATGCTGGTGGACGCCGGGCTTGGCGCCACCGCAGGCGCGGCGGTGCTGGCAACGATCGGTGGGGCCAACATCGCCGGGACCTGGGGCTGCGGCGTGGCGGGCGGGCGCTGGCGCAAGAGCCGCGTGCTAGCCGTCGTCTATATCGCGCGCGCCGCCGCGATGATCGCATTCCTGGCGTTGGGACCGTCGCTGGCGTCTGCCGTCGCTTTCGGCGCGTTCATCGGCCTGTTGTGGACCGGCACGGTGCCGCTGACCTCGGCGCTCACGGCCGACCTTTGGGGCAAGCGTCATCTGGGCCTCGTGTTCGGTCTCGTCTTCGTCGGCCACCAGATCGGCGCCTTCGCCGGGGCTTGGGCCGGCGGCTTCGCGTATGACCGCTGGGGCAGCTTCGATCCGGTGTGGTTCCTTGCCATCGCGGCGAGCCTGCTCGCCGCCGCCTGCCACCTGGTGCTGGTCGAGAGCCCGCGCGCCATCGCCTTGGCCGAGCGGGGCGCATGAGGCACTGTCGCTTGCTCCTGGTCTCCGGCGCTTTCGCGCTCGGCGGCCTGCTGCTCGGCGTGATGCTTTGGCACGCGCGCTGGCCGGCGCTGGCGATCGACGCGGCGATCAGGCTCTGCGGTTAGAAGGTACATCCCCCTACAGCCCCTTCTCCACCATATCCAGCAGCTTCTGCCCGACCTGCTCGGCCTGGTCGCGGGTGAAGCGGCGTAGCGGGCCGTCGATGACGATGGTGGCGAGGCCGTGGATGGCGGGCCAGGCCAGATATTCCGCGCCGGCGCGGCGTTCGGGTGGCAGCACGCCGGCCGCCACCATGCGGTCGAGCGCCTGGCTCAGGAGCTGGAACGGGGTGAGGCCGCCGGGGCCCGCG
>CAYMTM010000147.1:0-11728 GCA_964393375.1 uncultured Rhodospirillaceae bacterium | reverse complement strand
CTGACGGACAGGTGCGAGGCGCCGAAGCGGCGCCACAAGTCGACCGTCGCGCGCAAGCTGTCGCGTGCCATGGTCGAGACTCTGGCCATCATCGCCTATCACCAGCCGGTGACGCGCGCGGAGATCGAGGAGATTCGCGGGGTGCAGCTGAGCAAGGGCACTCTCGAAGGGCTGATGGAGCAGGGCTGGATCAAGCCCGGCCGCCGCCGCGAGGTGCCGGGCCGCCCCGGCACCTGGGTCACGACCGACCAGTTCCTCAACCATTTCGGCCTGGAACGGCTGGAGGACCTGCCGGGGATCGGCGAACTGCGCGCGGCGGGCCTGTTGGACGCGCGCCCTGTCAACGTGCCGCTGTCGGCGCGCGAGCGCGAGGAGGGCGAAGAGGCGCCGGAGGAGGACGAGGAACAGGATTCCGACCTCGACCTTGCGAGCGACCGCGTTGCGGACGAAGGCGACGCCGCGGCCGAACGCGTCGACCGACTGGTCGAAGGCGCGATCGAGCGGAAGTAGATGGCGAGCCGCTGCCGCTAGGCTTCGGCGGCGTCCCGCTCTATCAGCGCGATATAGGCGTGGGCGCCCAGGCTGATGGCCAGCGCAGCGGCCAGGAAGGTGAAGCCCGCCGCCAGCATCTGCAGTACGACGATTCCCGCCGGCGCGTCGATCACCCTGGCCAGCAGCACCATCACGCTGCGTCCCAGCAGCGGCGGGATGGCGACGGCGAAGATGCCCTGGAACAGCGCAAGGCCGTGGCTGTGCGTGAGCTTGAGCGCCTGGAACAACTCCGAGCCGCGATAGTCGACCGAGGCGAGCGCCAGGGTCGGCAGCAGCCTGGCCGCACCGAACGCCAGCAGGATCAGCAGGACCAAGCCCAGGTGCACGTGGTACATCGCGCGCAGATTGCCGAGGATCGCGATCAGGCCGACCGCGCCGGTCGCGAAGGCGCCGACCAGCACGGCCACCACCGCGAGCATCGCCAGGAACCTGAGCGCGCGCAGGCTCATGATCGCCGCCTGGGGCACGCCTTCGCGCAGCAGGATCACCCGGTTCCAATGGACCGCAAAGAACAGCGCGCCGATGAATTCCCCGAGATAGGCGACGCGGCCGAGCCAGCGCACATAGTCGGTTTCGTAGCCGTTGATCTCGCCCTGCAGCAGGCGGGCGACGGTCAGCGCGATCACGACCGAGAACCACGGCATGAAGCGCCGCAAGAACACGTAGGGATGGGCCAGCACGTCGGCATAGGACGCACGCACGATCCGGCCGAGCGGCAGCCTGTGGCGCGCGGCGCCGGTCTGCGTGGACAGGGACATCGCCATGCCGCCATTTCAGGCGGACGGCGTGAAGGATTGGTTAATCCGCGCGGAACCCCGCGACCTCGGTCCGGCTTGGCGCGCCGAGCCTGCCGCCGAAGCGGGTGCACTTGATCGACGCCGCGACGCAGGCGAAGCGCCCGGCCGTCGCCGCGTCCATCCCCTCGGCGAGGCCGAGCGCGAAGGCGCCGTGGAACACGTCGCCGGCGGCGAGCGTGTCGACCGCCGCAACGCGCGGCGCCTCGACGTGCCGGACGGCCCGGCCATCCACCCAGAAGAACCCGCGCTCGCCCGCCGTCACGCCGACCAGGCCGGGCACGCGTCCGGCTGCGATCGCAAGCGCGGCCGGGATGTCCTGCGTGCCGGCATAGGCTGCGAGCGCCGGTTCGGAGAAGACGACATGCGTGGCCAGCGGCGCCAAGCGCTCGACGATTCCATCGGGCGCGATGTCGCCGTCCAGCACGCCGATCACCCCGGCGTCCCGCGCCGCCGCCAGCAGGCGCGCCGCGCCCGCCGGCCAGCGCACGTCGCTCATCACCGCCTGGTATTCCTTCACCTCCGCGAGGGGCAGCCAAGTCGGATCGTCGTCGAGCTGCGGATCGTAGTAGGGGACCACCAGCCGCTGGCCCTGCCGGTCCACCAGGATGGTCGAGACGGGCGTGCGTCGGCCCGGCACGCGGCGGACTTGCGCCATCTCGACCCCGGCCGCCGCCAGATCGTCCAGATACTGCCGCCCGGCCAGATCGTCGCCCACCCGGGCCCATATCCGGGCCTTGCCGCCGAGGCGCGCCACCGCCGCGGCCGCGCTGGACGCCATCCCAGAGCCGATCTGGACGCAAGCCTGGGGCAGCACCTTCGTTGGGGTCGTGGGGATTGTTTCGACCTGGAAAATCGTGTCCAGGACCGCCGCGCCCAGGCACAGGACCCGGCGGGGCGGCCCGGGCGGGGCGGCAAAGGCGGGATTGTCATTCATTCTTAACCGGATGCTGGCATGTCACGGTGGCGGGGTGGGCGCAAGTCCGCCCGGAACCGGCACCGCGAAGGTGCCCGAGGAGCATACGATGCCCGATACCGCCCTCAGCCAATCCGCGCCGGCCGTTGCCCAGCGGCGCGCCCGCGTTCCGGTCGTCGTCCTGCCCGGCGACGGGATCGGCCCGGAAGTGACCGAAGCCACGCGCCGCGTGGTCGACGCCGCCGGCGCCGCGATCGACTGGCACAAGGCCGAGGCGGGGGCCGCCTGCTTCGCCAAGGGCATCGCGATCGGCGTGCCGCGCGAAACGCTGGACATGATTGCGAAGTCGGGCGTCGTGCTGAAGGCGCCGCTGGAGACTCCGGTGGGTTTCGGCGGCAAGAGCGTCAACGTGACGCTGCGCAACCTGTTCGAGATGTTCGGCAACTTGCGCCCGGTGAAGGAGATCCCCGGCATCAAGACGCCGTTCAGCGGGCGCGGGGTCGACATGATCGTGGTGCGCGAGAACGTCGAGGACCTCTATGCCGGCATCGAGCATATGCAGACGCCCGGCGTGGCGCAAAGCCTGAAGCTGGTCACGCAGAAGGGCTGCGACCGGATCGTCCGGCTGGCCTTCGCCTTGGCGCGGGCCGAGCGGCGCAGGCGCGTCACGGTCGTCACCAAGGCCAACATCATGAAGCTGAGCGAGGGCCTGATGAAGCGGCGCTTCGAGGCCATCGCCAAGGAATTCCCCGATATCCAGGCCGACCACCTGATCGTCGACAACTGCGCCCACCAGATGGTGATCAAGCCCGAGCGGCTGGACGTGCTGGTCACGACCAACCTGTTCGGCGACATTCTGAGCGACCTCGCGGCGGGTCTCGTCGGCGGTCTCGGCGTCGCGCCATCGGCCAATATCGGCGAGCGCGTGTCGATGTTCGAGCCGGTCCACGGCTCGGCGCCGGACATCGCCGGCAAGGGCCTGGCCAATCCGACCGCCATGATCCTCGCCGCCGCGATGATGCTGCGCCATGTCGGCCAGCAGGCCGAGGCGCAGGTGATCGAGCGCGCGCTGTTCGCGACCCTCGCCGGCGGCAACGAGCTGACCGCCGACCTCGCCGGCGGGCGCAAGCCGGTCTCGACGCTCGCTTTCGCCGACGCGGTCATCGCGGCGATGGAGCCGGTCGAGCCGATGATCCCCGGCCTAGTGGCTGGCGAAGCCGGGGGGCTTTGCGTGCCTCCCGTCGACTTGTCGCCGGTGGTCGCCGCGCCGAAATCGCGCGGGGTGGTGGGAGTCGACGTGTTCGTCGAAGGCCCCGGCCCGGCCGCCGCGCTCGGCCTGCAGATGGAAGCCGCGGCCGGCGGCACCGCCTTCGCACTCAAGATGATTGCCAACCGCGGCGCCCAGGTCTATCCGGCGACGATGGATCTGCATGACCTGGTCGACCACTGGCGCTGCCGCTTCGTGGTGAAGGACGGCCTGGTCGCGGACAACGCCGCGATACTGGAACTCCTGCGCAAGGTGGGCCTCGTGCGGCCCTGGATGCACGTCGAGAAGCTGCAGCAGTTCGACGGCGCCGACGCGTTCTCGAAGGCGCAGGGGGAAGCGTAGGCGGCGGTCCTCATGGTTCGACAAGCTTACCAGTGAGGACATCTCCTGCCCCTCATCCTGAGCCTGTCGAAGGATGAGCGGGCGCCCGAAGCCTCACCCGAACCCGAAGAACCGCGCCACTTCCAGCGACTGGCCGCGCAGCATGGAAAGCCCGTTCATGGTACGGCAGCCGCGGCGGCCGGCCGCATCCAACAGCTTCGTCACAGCGGGCTTCAGCACGATGTCCACCAGCACGGTGCCGGCCTGGAGCTTCTCGGCCTGCAAGGGCAGGGGATCGTCGGGCTTCATGCCGAGCGGCGTGCAGTTGACGACCAGCCCGTAGCCGGTCGGGTCGGGCGCACCCAGCGCCACCGGGACTTTCGGGAAGCCGCGGCGCAGCGCCGCGACCAGACGCTCGGCCTTCGCCTTGTCCACGTCAAAGATCGCAAGCCGCGCCGCGCCCGCCTCGGCCAGCGCGCAGGCGACCGCGCTGCCGCCGCCGCCCGCGCCCACCACCAGCGCCGCCTTGCCCTTGGGATCGTCGTTCTGGTCCTTCAATCCCCGCACGCAGCCCCGTCCGTCGAACATGTCGGCGACCCACCGCCCGTCCTTTTCGCGCCGCGCCACGTTGACTGCGCCGACCAGGCGGCCCGTCGGCAGCACCTCGTCCACCAGCGCCATCGCCGCCATCTTGTGCGGGATGGTGAAGATGAGGCCGTCGAAGTTGCGCATAGCCTTGATGCCGGCGAAAGCGGTCTTGAGGTCGGCCGGCGCCACGTGCAGCGGCACCAGAACGGCGTCGGCCCGGTTGCGGAACATGATCGGATTGAACACGCGCGGCGATCCGACCTGCGCGATCGGATCGCCCAGGATGGCGTAAAGCCGCGTGGTGCCGGTGATGACGGATTGCGAGGGATCGATCTCGGCCATGGCCTCGGGCGCTTGCGTTGACGGGGGCGGCATGCTTGCAATCGCCCCAAGCCCTGTCAACGCGGCCATCCGGGAGGAACTGCGACCATGCCCGCCGACCTTCACCTGACCGACGCCCACCGCGCGATCGCCACGACGACGCGCGCTTTCGCCGAGAAGGAAATCCGCCCGATCGCCGCGCGATTGGACGAGGAGGCGAGCTATCCCGAGGCGCTCTACAAGAAGATGGCCGGGCTCGGCATGGCGGGCGTCACGGTGCCCGAGGCGCTGGGCGGCATGGGGGCGGACGTGCTGACCTATGCCGTGGTGATGGAGGAACTGTCGCGCGGCTATGCCTCGGTCGCCGACCATTTCGGCCTGGTCGAGCTGATCGCGACGTTGCTGGCGCAACATGGTACGCCGGCGCAGCAGGACCGCTACCTGCGCCCGCTCCTGAGGGCCGAACGCAAATGCGCCTACGCGCTGACCGAGGCCGAGGCGGGATCGGACCTCGCGGGCTTGAAGACGACGGCGACGAAGCAGCCGGACGGCTCGTGGCGCCTCGACGGAGGCAAGCTCTGGATCCACAACGCGCCGGTGGCGGATTTCGCCTGCGTGCTGGCGCGCACCGACAAGGCGGCGGGGCATCGCGGCATGTCGATCTTCGTGGTCGACCGCGACCTCGAGGGCTACGCGATCGGGCGGCACGAGAAGAAGATGGGCCAGCGCGCCTCTCAGGTCGGCGCGCTGCATTTCGACAACGTGCGACTGGCGCCGGATGCGCTGCTGGGGCCGGAGGGACGCGGCTTCCACATCATGATGAGCGTGCTGGACAAGGGCCGCATCGGCATCGGCGCGCTGGCGCTGGGCATATTGCAGGCCGCGCTCGAGGCCTCGATCGCCTATGCCAGGGAGCGCCGGCAGTTCGGCAAGCCGATCGCTGCCTTCCAGGCGATCCAGTGGATGATCGCCGACATGGCCAAGGACGCGTACGCCGCGCGCCTCATGATCCACGCGGCGGCCGCCAAGATGGACGCGGGCGAACGCGCGTCGCTGGAATGTTCGATGGCCAAGTGCTTCGCCGCCGACGCCGCCATGACCCACACCGTCAACGCGGTCCAGATCCACGGCGGCTCGGGCTACATCAAGGGGATCGAGGTCGAGCGCCTCATGCGCGACGCCAAGATCACCCAGATCTACGAGGGCACCAACCAGATCCAGCGCATGATCATGGCAAGGCACCTGCTGGGCGAGGCGGCGCAGGCGTGAGTGACGGGACTTGATTTTTCGGCCCTAACATATATGTTAGGATCGTGGCCGCATGGAATTGCGGGAACATGTCGACGAACGAGGGCGACGGCCGTTCAGGCCCTGGTTCGATCGGCTTGACTCCGCGGCGGCGCGCCGGGTGACGGATGCGCTCGAACGTCTGGCGTTGGGCAATACCTCCAACGTCAGGAGTGTCGGCGCTGGCGTCTACGAGTATCGGATCGCTCTTGGCCCGGGCTACGGGGTCTATTTCGGCTGTACAGGAGTGGAAATCGTGCGGCTGCTCTGCGGAGGGACCAAGCGGTCGCAGGCCGCTGATATTGAAGCGGCCAAGGATCGCCGGAGCGACTTCAAGCATCGAAAGGGATATTTGTCATGGCACTGACCGCGCCATTCAGCGATACGGTCGAACGTCGGATCAGGCGCGATCCGAAATTTCGCGAAGGAATCCTGCAAGACGGGCTAGAAGCGATGTGGCGCGGCGAAGTCGAGCTCGGAAAGGCGCTGCTGCGTCACTATATCCACGCCACCGGAGGGTTCGAGCGGCTGGCCGAGGGTACCGGCATTCCTTCGACCAGCCTGCACCGCATGTTCGGGCCGAAGGGCAATCCGACGATCAGGAACCTGGCCTCGGTGGTCAGCCACTGGCAGAAGAAGAACAAGGTGAAGCTGCGCGTCGTTGCGACGCGCTAACGACGGCGGAACCGTGCTCGACCTTCAGAACATCTCGCACAACTACGGCCCCTTGCGCGCGGTCGATGGGGTCAGCCTGCGCGTGCGGCCGGGCGAGGTGCTGTGCCTCCTGGGGCCGTCGGGCTGCGGCAAGTCGACGGTGCTGCGGCTGGCGGCAGGGCTCGAGCGGCTGCAGTCCGGTGCGGTCGCGGTCGCCGGCCAGGTCGTGGCGGATGCCGGGGCCGGGATCGACGTGCCGCCCGAGGCGCGCGGGGTCGGGCTGGTGTTCCAGGACTACGCGCTGTTTCCGCATCTGAACGTGCTCGACAACGTGGCCTTCGGCCTGGCCGGTCCGTCGGGGGCACGCGCGGCGCGCGCGACCGAAGTGCTGGAGCAGATGGGAGTCGCGGACTACGCCCGCGCCTTCCCGCACGTGCTGTCGGGCGGGCAGCAACAGCGCGTGGCGCTCGCGCGCGCCCTGGCCCCTAAGCCGGGTGTGATGCTGCTGGACGAGCCGTTCTCGGGCCTCGATGCCCGGCTGCGCGACCAGGTGCGCGACACCACGCTGCATGCGCTGAAGAACAGCGGCGCGGCCTCGCTCCTGGTCACGCATGACCCCGACGAGGCGATGTTCATGGCCGACCGCATCGCGGTGATGCGCGAGGGGCGGATCGTCCAACTCGGCGCGCCGGTCGAGCTTTACTGTCGGCCGGTCGACGCGTTCGTCGCGCGATTCTTCGGCGAGATCAATGCCCTTGGCGGGCGGATCGCGCGGGGCGGGGCGGCGACGCCGTTCGGCTTGGTGCCGAGCACCCTGCCCGAGGGCAGCGCGGTCGACGTGCTGATGCGGCCCGAGGCGTTGAAGCTCGGGCCGATCAATGGCGCGGGGCGCGAGGCGGCGGCAACCGTGATCGCCGCGCGGATGCTCGGGCGCTCGAGCCTGATCCACCTCTCCGTGCCCGTGGAGGGCGGCAAGCTGCACCTGCATGCGCGTGTGCCGGGACGCTTCCTGCCCGAGGAGAACAGCCTGGTCGAGGTCCGGCTGGACCTGGAGCAAACCTTCGTTTTCCCTGCCCAATCACCAGCTTGAGCCAGGGGGCGGTCGGCGTTGCGGGGCAGGGGGGATTCTGCAATGATCCGCCCGCGACGGGCCGGGCGCACCGGCGGCCGGTCCGTCGGCGTCTCGTGGTTGCGAGGTCGATCGGGCCGATGAGCCTGGGCATTCTGGAACTGGCGCTGCTGGTGGCCGTGGTCGTGCTGTTGTTCGGCACCGGCAAGCTGACGCGCGCGATGGGCGATCTGGCGCGCGGCGTGCGCGCCTTCCGCCACGAGATGAAGGACGTGGAGCCCGCGCCGAAGCCCGAGGCGACGCTGCCGGCGCCCCCCGGCAATAGGGATCAGCCGGCCCGGCCCTAGAGGGTCGCCGGAGACAGCATGTTCGATATCGGTTGGTCAGAGCTCGCGGTCATCGCGGCGGTGGCGATCATCGTCATCGGGCCGAAGGACCTGCCGCTGGCGCTGAAGGCGGTGGGGCAGTGGGTGGCCAAGGCACGCAGCCTGGCGCGCGAATTCCAGGGCAGCGTCGACGAGATGATCCGCGAGGCCGAGCGCGCGGCCGAACTGGACAAGCTGAAGAAAGAGGTCGAGGAGACGACGGCGCAGCTCGATGTCACCAAGGAGCTGGAAGCGACCAAGAACGAGATCGAGCGGTCGATCGACATGCCGCCGATCGAGGTCGATCCGCTGAAGGATGTCGCGCCGGAAAAGCCGGTCGAGAGCGTGGCGGCGCCGCCGCCCGACGCGCCGGTCATGCCGCTGCCCTCCGGCCTGATCGCCGCGCCGCCGGCGGAGGAGCCCGCCAAAGCGCCGGCGCCGGCAATCGAGCAGAAGACCGAGCCGTCATCGCCGCCGCCCCAGCGCGCCGCGGCCGGGCAGGGCTAGTACGCCGCCATGGCCGACCAAGCCAAAGACGACGACATCGACGACAAGAAGATGCCGCTGCTCGATCACCTGGTCGAACTGCGCAGCCGGCTGATGTGGTCGATGGGGGCGCTGCTGGTCGCCTTCTTGGGCTGCTTCGCTTTTGCCGAGCATGTCTACCAGTTCCTGACCCAGCCGCTGGTCCGGGCCTACGCGGTCTACGCCCAGGTCTACGGCAGCCACGGGACCACGGCGCCCCGCATGATCTATACCGCGCCGCAGGAAGCGTTCCTGACTTATCTGAAAGTGGCGTTCTTCGCCGGGGCGTTCATCTCTTTTCCGATCGTGGCCAGCCAGATCTGGATGTTCGTGGCGCCCGGGCTCTACCGCAACGAGCGGCGGGCCTTTCTGCCGTTCCTGGCCGCCACGCCGGTTCTGTTCCTGCTGGGCGGCGCGCTCGTCTACTACGTGGTGGCGCCCTTCGCCTTCGCCTATTTCCTCAGCTACCAGACGACGGGCGGAGAGGGCGCGCTGCCCATCCAGCTCGAAACCCGGGTCGGCGAGTATCTCTCGCTGATCATGCAGCTGATCTTCGCGTTCGGGCTTTGTTTCCAGCTCCCGGTTCTGCTGACCCTGCTGACCCGGGTCGGCATCACCACCGCCGAAGGCCTGGCATCGAAGCGGCGCTACGCCATCGTGATCGCCTTCGTGGTCGCGGCCGTCCTGACCCCGCCGGATATCCTCAGCCAGATCAGCCTGGCGATCCCCATCGTCATCCTCTACGAGGTCTCTATCTGGTGTTCGCGGATGGTCGAGAAGAAGAAGGCGGAGCGCGAGGCCGCCGAGGCGGCGGCCAGCGACGCTGCCGACTAGAGGTCATTGTTTTTTGCCAATGCGTTAGGCGACGCGCTTCACATCGGCCGGCAATCGTGGGCCAAGCGGGCCTCTTGCAACCGCCAAGCTGCACAACAAGCTGAAGACCGGGCTACAATTCATTTCAATAGCTGTAATATTTCCACCATCTAACGTGATGGATTAGAATGTGGCTTCTAAGTCACAGGTTTGGCACGATGCCGGCCGGTGGCTTTACGGCGAATCGGCCAGCCCCTATAAGATTCGCCGGGGCGGGTTGATCGGAGGCGCATGCACGACCTTAGAGCGGTTCGTGACGATCCCCATTCGTTCGACCGCGCCCTGCAGCGGCGGGGGCTGGAGCCCCAGGCCGGGAAAATCCTTGAACTTGACCAGCAGCATCGTGCCCTGATCCAGCGTCTGCAGGATTTGCAGACGCGCCGCAACGACGTGTCCAAACAGATCGGCCAGCGCAAGGCCAAAGGCGAAAACGTCGACGCGCTGATCGCCGAAACGGCGAAGATCAAGGCCGAATTGCCGCAGGTCGAGGAGCAGGAGCGTCAGGCCGGCGCCGCCGTCACCCGGGCGCTTGAAGCGCTCCCCAACCTGCCGGGCGACGATGTGCCGGACGGCAAGGACGCCGCCGACAACAAGGAGATTCGCCGCTGGGGCGAGCCGCGTAAGTTCAACTTCAAGGTCAAGGACCATGTCGCGCTCGGCGAGCGGCTGGGCATGGACATTCCCACCGCCGCCAAGATGTCGGGCGCCAGGTTCACCCTGCTCAAGGGACAGCTAGCGCGCCTGGAGCGCGCGCTCGCCCAGTTCATGCTCGATCTGCACACGCGCGAGTTCGGCTACACCGAGACCAGCCCGCCGCTGATGGTGCGCGACAATGCAGCCTACGGCACCGGCCAGTTGCCGAAGTTCGGCGAGGACCTGTTCCGCACCGGCACCGGGCATTGGCTCATCCCCACCGCCGAAGTGCCGATGACCAATATCGTGGCGGGGGACATCCTGGAGGAGGACAAGCTGCCGCTGCGCTTCACCGCCTATACGCCCTGCTTCCGCTCGGAGGCCGGGGCGGCGGGCAAGGACACGCACGGCATGCTGCGCCAGCACCAGTTCTGGAAGGTCGAACTGGTGTCGATCGCGCATCCCGACCGATCCGAAGAAGAGCACCAGCGCATGACCGCGTGCGCCCAGACGGTGCTGGAGCGGCTGGAACTGCCCTACCGCACGGTCGTGCTGTGCACCGGCGACATGGGCTTCTCGGCGCGCAAGACCTACGACATCGAGGTCTGGCTGCCCGGCCAGGACACCTATCGCGAGATATCGAGCTGCTCGAATTGCGGCGATTTCCAGGCCAGGCGCATGAACGCGCGCTTCCGGCCCAGGGAAGGCAAAGGAACGCGCTTCGTGCACACGCTGAACGGCTCGGGCCTCGCCGTAGGGCGCACGCTGATCGCGGTGCTGGAGAACTGCCAGCAGGAAGACGGCTCGGTCACGATCCCCAGGGCGCTGGCGCCCTACATGGGCGGCGTCGAGGCGCTGAAGCCCGATGCTTAGCCAGCCGATCAAGGACCTCAGGAAGGCGCGTATCCTCGTCACCAACGACGACGGCATCCATGCGCCGGGCCTGCGCGCGCTGGAGCAGGTGGCGCGCACCCTCAGCGACGATGTGTGGGTCTGCGCGCCGGAGGTCGAGCAGAGCGCCGCCAGCCACTCGCTGACGATCCACCGGCCGCTGCGCGTGCGCCACATCTCCGAGCAGCGCTACGCGGTGGACGGAAGCCCCACCGACTGCGTGCTGCTGGCGGTCGAGCAGATCCTGGCCGAACGCAAGCCCGACCTCGTGCTCTCGGGCATCAACCGCGGCGGCAACACCGGCGAGGACGTGACCTATTCCGGCACGGTCGCCGCCGCGATGGAGGCGACGCTGCTGGGCCGGCGCGGCATCGCGCTCAGCCAGGAGTTCGAGGACGACCACCCGGTCAAGTGGGCGACCGCCGAGCACTACGCGCCGGACATCATCCGCCGCCTGGTCTCGGTGCCGTGGGACACCGACACGCTGATGAACGTGAACTTCCCGGACATGATCGTGGGCTCGGTCAAGGGCATCAAGGCGGTCCGCCAGGGTCGGCGCAAGCTCGGCTACCGGCTGGAGGAGCGCCTCGACCCGCGCGGCCGGCCCTATGTGTGGATCGGCAGTTCGCGCCAGAACCCGTTTTTCGAGGGGGAGAACGACATCGTCATGGT
>CAYMTM010000146.1:7066-11784 GCA_964393375.1 uncultured Rhodospirillaceae bacterium | reverse complement strand
ACGCCAGCCGCCGGAGCCACAGCCCTACATGCTGTGAGAAATCCGGGCTAGCCCGTTGCACGGTGCGCGGCAATAAGGAATTCTCGGTTGCCGTCCGCGCCTTCGATCGGACTGGGCACCACGCCCAGGACCGACCAACCGGATTGCGCCGCGAGCCAGGCGGCGATGCGCGCGCAAACCCGGTCGTGCAGTACCGGGTCGCGCACGATCCCGCCTTTGCCGACGTTCGCGGGGCCTACCTCGAACTGCGGCTTGATCAGCGCGACGACATGGGCACCCGGCGCGGCAAGGGCAAGCGGCGCCGGCAGCACCGTTTCGAGCCCAATGAAACTGGCGTCGCAGACGATCAGGTCGATCGGCTCGGGCACCTCCGCGCGCGTCAGGTGCCGCGCGTTCGTCCGCTCCAATACCACCACGCGCGGATCGTTCCGCAAGCTCCAAGCCAACTGCCCATGGCCGACATCGACGGCGTAGACCTTGGCGGCGCCGCGGCGCAGCAGAACCTCGGTGAAGCCTCCCGTGGACGCGCCGACGTCCAGGCAGGTCCTTCCCGCGGGGTCGATGCCGAACCGGTCGAGCGCGGCCGCAAGCTTCATCCCGCCGCGCGAAACATAGGGATGCTCCTTGCCCTTGACCTCGACCACCGCGTCGGCCGCGACCGGGACGCCCGGCTTGTCGGCCTTCCTGCCGGCGACGAACACCAGCCCCGCCATGATCGCGGCCTGCGCCCTGGCGCGGCTCTCGAACAGCCCGCGCTCGACCAGGAGCTGGTCGAGGCGGCGCTTGGCTCGGAATCTGGGTATAGACATGCGCCGCCAGTATAGGGTCACGGAACGACAAACGGCGCGGGACGTAGCCGCCCCGCGCCGCGGTCGAAACGCTGAAAGTGGAGGAACCTACGCGCGCCGGTCGGCCGCGGCGGCCTCGACGAAGCCGAGCGCGTTGATCGCGGTCGCGACGATGTGCCGCGCGTTGAGCCCCGCCTCCTCGTACTGGAGCTGCGGCTTGTTGTGCTCCTGGAACTTGTCGGGCAGGACCATCGGGCGGATCTTCAAGCCCGCGTCGAGCGCGCCGGTCGTCGCCAGGTAGTGCAGCACGTGGCTGGCGAAGCCGCCGATCGAGCCTTCCTCGATCGTGATCAGCACCTCATGCTCCTTGGCCAGGCGCCGCACCAGCTCGGTGTCGAGCGGCTTGTGGAAGCGCGCATCGGCCACGGTCGTGGACAGCCCCTTCATCTGCAGCTCGTCGGCGGCCTTCAGGCATTCCTGCAGCCGCGTGCCGTAGCTCAGGATCGCGATCTTGGTGCCCTCGCGGATGATCCGGCCCTTGCCGATCTCCAGCACCGTGCCACGCTCGGGCAACTCCACGCCCACCCCCTCGCCGCGCGGGTAGCGCATGGCGGACGGCCGGTCGTCGATCGCGGCCGCCGTGGCCACCATGTGCATCAGCTCCGCCTCGTCCGATGCCGCCATCAGCACGATCCCCGGCAGGCAGCCGAGATAGGCGCCGTCGAACGAGCCGGCATGGGTCTGGCCGTCGGCGCCCACCAGGCCGGCGCGGTCCATTGCGAAGCGGACCGGCAGGCTTTGGATCGCCACGTCGTGCACCACCTGGTCGTAGGCGCGCTGGAGGAAGGTCGAATAGATCGCGCAGAACGGCTTGTAGCCCTCGCAGGCCAGCCCCGCCGCGAAGGTGACGGCGTGCTGCTCGGCGATGCCGACGTCGAAGCAGCGCTGCGGGAATTTCTCGCCGAACAGGTTGAGGCCCGTACCCGACGGCATCGCCGCGGTGATGGCGACGATCTTGTCGTCGTGCTGCGCCTCGGCGATCAGCCCCTTGGCGAACACGTTCTGGTAGTTGGGCGCGTTCGCCGGCGGCTTGTCCTGCTTGCCGGTGATCACGTCGAACTTGTTGACGCCGTGATACTTGTCGGAGGATTTCTCGGCCGGCGCGTAGCCCTTGCCCTTCTGCGTGACGACGTGGATGAGCACGGGCCCGAGCTCGAGGTTGTCGCGCACGTTCTTCAGGACCGGCAGCAGGTGGTCGAGGTTGTGGCCGTCGATCGGGCCGACATAGAAGAAGCCCAGTTCCTCGAACAGCGTGCCGCCGCCCATCACGATGCCGCGGGCGTATTCCTCGGCCTGCAGCGCGCGCTTGGTCAGTTCGCGCGGCAGGATCTTCACCAGGTCCTCGCCGATATGACGCAGCTTGTGATAGGGCTTGGACGACAGCACCTTCGACAGATAGGCGTTCATCGCGCCCACCGGCGGGGCGATCGACATGTCGTTGTCGTTGAGGATCACGATCAGCCGGCTGTCCATCGCACCGGCGTTGTTCATCGCCTCGTAGGCCATGCCGGCCGACATGGCGCCGTCGCCGATAACGGCGATGCAGTGGTTCTTGCGCCCGTCCATGTCGCGCGCGACCGCCATGCCGAGCGCCGCCGAGATTGAGGTCGAGCTGTGCGCCGCCCCGAACGGATCGTAGATGCTTTCCGAGCGCTTGGTGAACCCCGACAGGCCGCCGCCTTGGCGCAGCGTGCGGATGCGATCGCGCCGCCCGGTGATGATCTTGTGCGGGTAGGCTTGGTGGCCTACGTCCCAGATGATCTTGTCGTCGGGGGTGTTGAAGACGTAGTGCAGCGCCGTCGTCAGCTCGACCACGCCCAGCCCCGCACCCAGATGGCCGCCGGTAACCGACACCGCGTCGATCAGCTCGGTCCGCAGCTCGTCGGCGAACTGGCGCAGCTGGCTCTCCTTAAGCTTGCGCAGGTCGGCGGGCACCTTGCATTGGTCGAGCAAGGGCGTCTTGCTGGTCTGGTCGGTCATGGCCTCATCCCTGATTGTTGATTGGATGAAAATTGATCATGGAGCCGCCGCGTTCCCGCAGGTCACGCGACGGTCCAGCCCCCTGTCTTGACGCGGGCCCGGTCAGGTGCGCCGTTCCACCACGAACCGGGCTGCGTCCCGCAACAGTTTCCCCTTTTCCCCAAACAAATCAAGATGTTTTGCCGCCTGATCGGCAAGCAGCGAGGCTTGGGCCCGGGCTCGGTCGACGCCCAGAATCGAAACGAACGTGGCCTTGCCGGCCTCCGCGTCGCGGCCGACGGACTTACCCACAACCGCCTCGTTGCCCTCCGCATCGAGCAGGTCGTCGGCTATCTGGAACGCCAAGCCCAGGTCGTGGGCGTAGAGCTGCAGGCGATGACGGATTTCCGCCGGCTGCTTGCCCAGGATGGCGCCGGCCTCGCAGCTCCAGGCGATCAGCTCGCCGGTCTTCAATCGCTGCAGGCGGGTGATGGCGCCGATATCCAGCTGCATCTTTTCGGCCATCAGGTCGAACTGCTGGCCGCCGCACATCCCAAGCGCACCCGCCGCATGGGCCAGGCTTGACACCAGCTCGCAGCGTACCTGCGGATCGCCATGGGTCTTGGCATCGGCCAGTACGCCGAACGCGAGGGTCAGCAGCGCGTCCCCGGCCAGGACCGCCGTGGCCTCATCATACTGCTTGTGGCAGGTCGGCTTGCCCCGGCGCAAATCTGCATTGTCCATGGCCGGCAAATCGTCGTGGATCAGCGAATAGGTATGGACCATTTCCACCGCGACTGCCGCCCGCAACGCGGAACTTTCCGACACGTTGAACAGGCTGGCGCCCTGCAACACTAGGAACGGACGCAGGCGTTTGCCGCCCGCCATGGACGAGTAGCGCATGGCGTCGTACAGGCGGTTCTCCGGCGTATCCGTACGAGGGATCAGGGCGGTCAGGAGGTCGTTGACCTTCCCGGCCGCCTCGGCCATGGCCGCATTCAGATCGGTCAAGACTCTCCCCGGTCCATTCCTGCCGGGCTGGCATTGGGCGCGCCATCCGGTCCAAGACTGATTTTCTCGATCTTCGCCTGCGCTTCGCGCAGCTTGGCTTCACAGTGACGCTTCAGCGCCGCCCCCCGCTCGTAGGAGGCAATGGCATCGTCCAGCCGGCTTTTCCCGTCCTCCAGGCGGCGGACGATCTGTTCCAGCTCGGCCAGCGCGTCCTCGAAGCTCATCGCCGCGATATCGCGCGACAGCTTGGCCTCGGCCATGCCGCTCAAGTCCCCCCTTGGAAAAAGGCGGCGGAGTGTAGTCGGCCGACCCCGCAACGGCAAGCTTGGCGCTCGCCGGGTGTCGATCTTGGCATAACATTATGAAATTATTACACTTATGGGCTTGGACGTGTCGCGCCGGCGCTGCGGACGGGAGCAGGTGCAAGACCGGTTGGGTATGCCGGCACCGCCCTCTTCCGGCAGGGCGCGCGACCAAGCGGCCAGCCCAAAAACGGCGGCCGTCGATGGGATTGCCGGCCATGCCCGGTTTTCCTTCCGCCGCGGGATCGAGACGAGGCCGTGTCGGAAGGGCGGTCCGTCGAAGGCGCGCAACCCAAGACCTGCGCTGCTGCAGATGGTCCGGGACGGCGCGCGCGGTGGCGGCGACGGTTTGTTCGGCAGCACCAATGTTCAGTCCAGCGGATTTGCCGCGCGCAGGACGGCATCCGCCTCGGGAGTGAAATTTCCGGTCTCGGCGTGGAGAACCAGCCCCGGCAGGAGCTGTGCCGGCGACCGCATGCCCTTTCGCGTGCGGACGATGACGCGCCGCGCGGCTTGGCCCGCGCGCGGCCAGAACGGCAGCACCGTCGTCTCGCCGCACCGGCCGCAAACTGCCGCCAGGAGATCGTCGAGGCGGTCG
>CAYMTM010000146.1:0-7056 GCA_964393375.1 uncultured Rhodospirillaceae bacterium | reverse complement strand
CCAGCCTCCCGCGCGGTTTCAGGAATTTCAGCGCCGCGTCGATCCACGCCTCGAGACCAAGCTCCTCGACGGTCGCCTTTCGCTTGGCGGCATCCGGCGGCGCATCGGCCGCTTGGGCCGCCAGATAGGGAGGATTGGTCATCACGATGTCGAAGCCGTTGCGCGGCAGGTCGGGGGGCGGGCGGCGCAGATCGCCGACATGGACGACGATGCGATGGTCGAGCCGGTTGGCCGAGACGTTCTCGGCCGCCAAGCGCGCCAGGGCTTGTTGCGCCTCCAGGCAGTCGATCCGGCAATCCGCGACCCGCGCGGCAAGGCAAAGCGCCGCCGCGCCGACGCCCGCGCCGAGATCGAGCACGCGATCGCCGCCGCTCGCAGGCGTTGCCGCCGCCAGCAGGATCGGGTCGATCGCCACGCGATAGCCCTTGGCCGGCTGGCGCAGCTTCACCCGGCCGCCCAAGAGGGCTCCGTCGGTCGCCAACCCGGGGGGCGCGTCCTCCCCGTCGCGATCAACGACTAGGCGGGGTCGCATCGCGGATCAACTGTTCGGCGCGGAGGAAATCGTCGTCCTCGACCATGACCCGCCGGGCGATGGCGCTGACGGAGCCTTCCACCGCGCTCGTATGCATGTCCAGCACCACGCTTGGAATGCCCGCACCGCCGAGCAGCGCCTCGGCCCAGGACAGCTCGACCAGATCGTTGCTGCGCATGACTTCCTTCACGAGGCTTCGACGTCCTTGCCGGAAAATGCGCCTTGGGGAGGGCGCCCCTGCGCCGGGAATCGAGTCATGCTCGGTCGCGCGGCGCCGCCCGTCAAGCGGGCCGACCCGGCGATGCGATGCGGCCCGACTCCGCCGCGCCGGTACATTGGTAACCGTTTGTTCCCATTGATTTAACCGCTGCACCGGTCGGCGGGCGTCGTCCCGGGCTCGCCGAACCGGCAAGGCCGTAGCGAACTTGACCGGCAGGGGGGCTGGCTTATGCTCCGGCCCGCAGCACGACGAACATCGTCCGGGGGCGGATAAGCGTGGCAGTTGTCGTCAGTCTGGAAGGCGAGCGGGCACGGGCGCGAACGTCGCTCGATACGCTGGCGGCGCTGGTTGCCGAGGACATGCAACGCGTCAACGCGCTGATCGTGCAGAAGATGCATAGCCCGGTGGCGCTGATCCCGCAGCTCGCCGGCCACCTGGTCGCCGCCGGCGGCAAGCGCCTGCGTCCCATGCTGACGCTCGCCGCTGCCAAGCTCTGCGGGTATCGCGCCGACCGGCATATCGGATTGGCGGCTGCGGTCGAGTTTATCCATACCGCGACCTTGCTGCACGACGACGTGGTCGACGAAAGCGAGTTGCGCCGCGGCCAGTCCTCGGCAAACGCGGTATGGGGCAACAAGGCAAGCGTGCTGGTGGGCGATTTCCTGTTCAGCCGCGCCTTCGAATTGATGGTGGCGGACGGGTCGCTGTCGGTGCTGGGAATCCTTTCGCACGCCTCGGCGGTGATCGCCGAGGGCGAGGTGCTGCAGCTCACCACCACCAACGACACCACGACCAGCGAAACGGCGTATCTCGACGTGATCCGCTCGAAGACCGCGCAGCTGTTTGCCGCCGCCGCACGCATCGGCGCGGTGGTCGCCGGCCGGCCGAAGGCGGAGGAGGAGGCGCTGGACGGCTACGGTCTCAATCTTGGCATCGCGTTTCAGCTCATCGACGACGTGCTGGACTATTCCGCACGCCAGGCGGAGCTCGGCAAGACCATCGGCGACGATTTCCGCGAGGGCAAGATCACCCTGCCGGTGATCCTGGCCTTCCGGCGCGGCAGCGAGGAGGAGCGCCAGTTCTGGCAGCGCACGGTCGAGAAGATGGACCAGCGCGGCGAGGATCTGGGGCGCGCGATCGACCTGATGACCAAGCATGGCGCCATGCGCGATACGGTCGAACGCGCGCGGCACTACGGGGCCATCGCGCGCGATTCCCTCGGTATCTTTCCGGACGGCATGGAAAAGCGGATCCTGCTGGACGTTGTGGATTTCTGCATCGAGCGAGCCTATTGAGCGCGCCCTTGGCGTAAGCCGGGACCGGCCTTGCAATCCATGACCGCGACCGCCTTCCGCGCCGTGCTGCTGGCCAGCCTGGTGCTGCTGCCGCCGCTTGCGCTCCTGGGTTCGCCCGCAGCGACGGTGGTGCTTGGCGCAAATGCGATCGCCGCCCTGGCGGTCATCCTGCCGCAGGCCAGCGCGATCCTTCATTCGCAAGCGGTGCCGGGCCGCTGGACATTGGCGGCGGTGTTCGCGCTGCCGGTGGTCGGGCTGGTCTCCGCCCTGTGGTCGCTCGGCGCCGGGGAAAGCATTCTGCGCGCCCTGAAGTTGATGCTGCTGGTGGCGGCCGGGTTGGCCGTGATCGTCGCGGCGCGCAGCCCCGCGCGACCCGATCCGCGCCACGCGCTGATCGCGGTGGCGGCCGGCCTCGCGATCGCCGTCGCGCTTGCCATGACCGACCGGTTCCTGCTGTTCGAAGTCCTGGACGAGCTCGAGCCCGGCTTCCAGCCCCGGCGCGGATTCTACAGTCGCGGCGCCACGGTGCTGCTGCTGTTTGCGTGGCTGGCGGTGATCGGTCTCGCACGCCCGGGCCGGTCGGCGCTCGCGGCCATCGCCTATCTTGGCGTCGGCTTGCTGGTGTCGCTGAAATTCCACAGCGGCGCGGCCGCGGTAGTGTGGGTGCTGGCCGGTTTCGTCTATGCCGTCTGGCGGCTGACGCGGGGCCGCTGGCGGCGCGGCTTCGCGACGGTGCTTGCCGCCTTGTGCCTGGCCGCGCCGCTCTTGGTCGCCGGTCTCCCGGTGCCCGACACCCTCCACGCCGCCAATCGGTCCCTGCCCAGTTCGTGGAGCCACCGGATCGTGATCTGGCGCTTTGCCGCCGACCGCATCGCCGAACGTCCGGTGCTGGGCTGGGGATTGGACGCCTCGCGCAAGATCCCCGGCGGCCGGGCAACGATCCCCTGGCAGATGGATCCCGATCCCAACGACAAGGGCGATCGCATGAGCGTGGTCCAGTTGATGCCGTTGCACCCGCACTCCCTTGCGCTGCAGGTCTGGCTGGAACTGGGCCTGCCCGGCGCGGTTGCGCTGGCGGCGCTGGCCTTCATGCTGGTGTTGCGTGCCGGCCAGGCGGCCGACCCGGGGACCAGCGCAGCCCTGGTCGCGCTGGTTTATGCCGGCATGGCGATATCCAGCGTCAGCTACGGCGCCTGGCAGACTTGGTGGTTGTCGACGCTGCTGCTGACTGCGGCGGCCGCCGCCGCGCTGGCACGGCCCGGCAAGCCATGACGCGCCGCCGGGAAGCGTTCCTGGCCATAGCGTCGGCGGCGGTCGGGCTTGGCCTGTTCCTGGTCGCCGCGGAGATCGTGTTGCGGTTCCTGCCGGTGGCGACCGGCATGCGCACCATGGAAGTGACGCAGGAACAGCCGGTCATGCGCTTCACGCCCGGGCGTTCGTTCCTGTTCTCGCGCGGCTGGGACCTGGAAATGGTCAACCGCGGCCGGATCAACAACGCCGGCTTCGTCAACGATCAGGACTACCGCAAGGAAGATGTGCGCCCGCTGCTGGCGGTGATCGGCGATTCCTACGTCGAGGCGGCGATGGTCCCCTACGCCGAGACCATGCAGGGGCGGCTGGCGCGGGCGCTTGACGGGCGGCTGCGCGTCTACAGCTTCGCGGCCTCGGGTGCGCCGCTGAGCCAGTACCTGGTCTGGGCGCGCCACGCGGTTCGCGAATTCGGCGCCAATGCGTTGGTCATCAACGTCGTCGGCAACGACTTCGACGAAAGCCATGTCGCCTACAAGTCCGGCCCGGGGTTCTGGCTCTACAAGCCGCAGCCCGACGGCAGCCTGGTGCTGGAGCTGCAGACATATCGTCCGGGCCTGCTGCGCGATCTCGCCTATCGCAGCGCGCTAGCGCGCTACCTGCTGTTCAATCTCCAGGTCGGCCCGCACCTGTTCGCCCCGAGCCTGCTGGGCGGTCTGGTCCGGCGCGCCTTGGCGGACACCGGCGGGCCGGTGCGCTTCGCCGGCAATACGGCGTCGGACGCCAGCCCCGCGCGCGTCGCCGACTCGCTTGCCGTGATCGACGCCTTCTTCCGCGACCTGCCCGGAATTTCCGGCCTGCCGGCGGATCGCATCCTGTTCGTGGTCGACGGCTTCCGCTACCCCAAGACCGCCGAGGAAAGCGGCGGCACGTATTTCGACCTGATGCGCCGCGCGTTCCTGGCCAAGGCCGCGTCGCTCGACTACGAGGCGATCGACCTCGATCCGCTGTTCTTTAAGCGCAAGGGCGAGACGTTCAATTACCCGCGCGACGGGCATTGGAACCCGGCCGGCCACGGCGTGGCGGCCGAGGCCGTCCTTGCGTCGAAGACCCTGGCGCGCCTTCGGCCTTAGCCCAGCTTGACCTTCGCCGCTTTCTCGGCGACGCGGGCCTTGAATTTGTCCTCCGCAACCACGGCGCGGCGATGGCGCCCGCGTCCGATCTCGTCGAGATCGTCGCGCGCCACCACGCTGAAGTCGATGCGCTTGCCCTCCACAGCCTCGACCCTGGCCTCGACCGCCACGGTCATGCCGGGCGGCGTGGCGGCGGTGTGCGAGACGTCGATATGGATGCCCAGGCTGCCCTCGCCGGGATCGAGATGCGGACGCATCAGCTCGATGCACGCCCACTCCATCAGCCCGACCATGAAGCCGGTGGCGAAGACGCGCGGCATGCCGGCGATCACGTCGGATTCAGGATAGAGGTGCGGCACCGTCTTGGCATCGGTGACGGTGAAGCGATGGGTGTGGGCGAGGCCCGGCCTCAGCGTATCCTTCATCGCGTCAGCCGCGGCGGTAGCGGCGCACCAGGCGCCGGACCCAGCGCCCGGCGCGGAACTCGGCCTCGGCGGCGATGTCATGCGCGCGCGGGAATCGCCGGGCGATCCAGGCGCGCAGGCGGCGCGCCCATTCCGCCTCCTGGCTGAGAATCGCCAGCCCCATGAACAGGAACAGCAGGCCGTGCAGAAACGGCAGGATCACGCCCGCCGCGCCCAGCAGCAGGAAGAAATAGCCGAGCGCCTGCATCGCCAGGCGCCGCCAACGCGATTGCGGCTGCGGGATCGCCATCGGCAGCGCGACGTTCCGCGGAACCGGCAGGTTGCGGCGGTCGTTCATGGCGTAGGGCGGCCCTCATCGTTCGGCAGAGTCACCATGCGGGCCTCATCCTGAGCCTGCCGGAGGATGGGGCACGGCACCGAGGTCAAGCGAACCCTATACGTGGATCGCGCGGCCCGCGACCGCAAGGGCCGCCTCTTTCACAGCCTCGGTCAGGGTCGGGTGGCCGTGGCAGGTGCGGGCGATGTCCTCGGCAGCCGCCTTGAACTCCATGCCCAGCACGATCTCCTCGATCATCGTGCCGGCGTCCGGCCCGATGATGTGCGCACCCAACACGCGGTCGGTCTTGGCGTCCGCCAGGATTTTCACGAAGCCATCGGTAAAGCCGCTGCAGCGCGCGCGGCTGTTGGCCGAGAACGGGAATTTCCCGACCCTGTAGTCCACGTTCGCGGCCTTGAGCTCCTCCTCGGTCTTGCCGACGGCCGCGACCTCGGGCCACGTATAGACGATGCCGGGGATGGCATCGTAGTCGATGTGCCCGGATTGGCCGGCGATGATCTCGGCCACCACCACGCCTTCGTCCTCGGCCTTGTGCGCCAGCATCGGCCCGCGGATCACGTCGCCGATCGCGTAGACCCCCGGCAGGTTGGTGCGGAAATGGTCGTCGACCTCGACCCGCCCCTTGGCGTCCACGTTGACGCCGACGCGCTCGAGCCCGAGGCCGGCCGTATTCGGCTTGCGCCCGATCGACACCAGCACCACGTCGGCCGTCACCGTCTCCGGCGCACCGCCGCCCGCCGGCTCGACGGTCAACGCGACGCCGGACTTCTCCTGCCTTGCGCCCGTAACCTTCGTGCCCAAGCGGAACTTGAAGCCCTGGCGGGTCAGGATGCGCTGGAACTGCCTGGCGACTTCCAGGTCCATGCCGGGCGTGATGCGGTCGAGGAACTCGATCACCGTCACCTCGCTGCCAAGCCGCCGCCAGACCGAGCCCATCTCGAGCCCGATATAGCCGGCGCCCACCACGACCAGATGCTTGGGCACGGCGGCCAGCGACAGCGCGCCGGTGGACGACACGATGCGCTTCTCGTCGACCGCCACGGTCGGCAGATCGACATGGTCCGAGCCGGTGGCGATGACGATGTTCTTCGCGGCCAGCGTCCCCTCGCCGCCGGCGTTCAAGCTCACCTTGACCTTGCCGGGTTCGACGAGCGCGCCGGTGCCGATCTTGTAGTCGACCTTGTTTTTCTTGAAGAGGAACTCGATGCCCTTGGTCAGGTCGAGCACCACCTTGTCCTTGCGCGCCATCATGGTCTTGAGGTCGAGTTCGACGCCCGCGAGCTTCACCCCGTGCGCCGCCAGGTCGTGCAGCGCCTCGGCATATTTCTCCGAGGATTGCAGCAGCGCCTTGGAGGGGATGCAGCCGACGTTCAGGCAGGTGCCGCCGAGCGAGCCGCGCTTCTCGACGCAGGCGACTTTCATGCCGAGCTGCGCCGCGCGGATCGCGCAGACATAGCCGCCCGGCCCGCCGCCGATGACGACCAGATCGTATTGGGTGTCGGTCATGGGATTTTCTGGCTGTGAGGAAGGGTTAAGGGACGATGCCCGATCCCCCGGCAGGTCGCAAGTGCGGCCTGGCGGCGCATTGCGCCCATGCCCGCGGCGGGCGTAACGTTGCGCCGATCATGTAGGTGGAGCCACGGGGAATGGAACCTAACTACGACCTGCTGCTGAAAGGCGGGCGGGTGATCGACCCGGCCCAGGGGCTGGACGGCAAGCGCGACATCGCGGTCAAGGACAGGCGTATTGCCGCCGTCCAGGCCGATATTCCCCGCGCCAGCGCCAAGAAGACCGTCGATGTGCGCGACCGGCTGGTGCTGCCCGGGCTGATCGACACGCATGCGCATGTCTTCCATCACGTCAGCG